>JAFWXW010000002.1 GCA_017517845.1 Paludibacteraceae bacterium | reverse complement strand
TTGTAGAAATATTTGACCGTTATGGCAAACGCCTATATATTAAACGTGTAGGAAGTTTCAATATAGGTGGTGCATCTGATGAAGATGTAAGCCAAGCATTTGAAGGTTGGGATGGTATATACAATGGACACCCTATGCCAAGTGATGACTATTGGTATTTAATCACAGTAGAAGAGATTAGAAAACAATATACTGGTCACTTTACACTAAAACGCTAAACTATAATTAATAAAACATACTGATTTAAATAAAAAACCTTATATTTGCACTATGAAAAAATTAGCAGTCGTTATATTAGCTGTATTTTTGGGAATGACTAAGTTGTTTGCACAAGAAGAACTTATCTACAACCAATATCACTATAACTACTATTTAGTGAATCCAGCATTAGCAGGGGCAGAGCCATGTTCGCATTTTATGTTAACCAATAAGATGCAGTGGGTAGGTATGAATGATTTTCCAATGACACAGCTTGTATCTTTCAAGACACGTGTTTGGAACAATGTAGGTATAGGTGCATATCTATTCCATGACAGAAACGGTTACTCAAATCGTGCTGGTGGTCAAGTTACATTTGCTTATCATATACCACTAAGCAATGGACGTCAATATTCCATGAAGAAATCATACGACCGCCAACTTTCTTTTGGTGTATCATTTAAGCTTAACTACTTCTATATCAGCAACGAACTGTTTGACCCAGAAGTATCCGACGCTATTACCGACGACGCATTTGCAAATACCAATGGTTGGGCACCAAATATGAACTTCGGTGTATATTATAAATCATACGGTGGTTTTGTAGGTCTATCTTTAACCAACCTTATCCCTTACAAATCTGACATCTACGGTGACAAAGAAATCCCTGCTCCACTTAGCGGATACCTTTTTGGTGGTTATACATTTGACCTAGGTGCTAGAAAAGATAAATATCTAGAACCAATGGCTATGGTTAAATTCAACCAATACGGTGAGTTTGGTATGGACCTTAACCTAAAATTTGGTCACGAAGTAGAAAAAGACTATTGGGGCTATTGGGTACAAGCATCATATCGTCACAGCTGGCACCCTAATAATATCCAAGCTATGACCCTAATGCCAATGTGTGGCTTCAACATAGGTAAATTCCAAATAGGTTACGCATTTAGCCTAGATTTAAATAATCTTGTGACACAAAATTATGGTACGCATGAGATTATGTTGGGATATACACTATGTTATCAAAAACACTTCTGTAAATAATAGCACGTATAAAGGGTGCTTTTGTCGTTGTGCTTGTGTTCAAAATCCTCACTTACTTCTAGTAAGCTCCGGTTTTTCACACTGCACACGCCTAAAAATCCCTCCTTTATACGCACTATTATAAGGTCAATCCCCTCTCTAAAATAACTCTTGTAGTCTGGAGAGTTTCCTCCATTCTACACACAATTATTAGAGCTGAACCCTAACTCAAAATAACTCTTAAAAGTGAGAATATACAAAAAAACTGACCGTCAATGGTCAGTTTTTTTGTGTTATGTTGATTCTATAAACTTGGTACTATTTGTGTTAGTTTTGTGGAATTTGATCCTTTAATTAGGATTGTGGAGTCTGTGATTGGATTGTCTTTTAGATATTCTGACAATGCATCTACATTTAGGAAACATTGGCCGAAGCCTTCATTAACTTTAGCAAATTCACTTCCTACAAAATAAGCTCTTGTGAAACCAAGTGATTGGATAAGTGTTAACACTTTGTTGTGTTCTGCCTCACTATCCTCGCCTAGTTCTTTCATATCACCCAAAATCAATACCTTGTTTGATGCTTCTATCAAAGAGAAGTTCCTTAATGCAGCTTCCATACTAGTAGGATTTGCATTATAAGCATCTACTATAAGGGTATTCTTATCGGTGCGAGTGCACTGAGAGCGGTTGTTTGTTGGAGTATATTCCTCTAAGGCAGAGACTATCTCTTCGTCCATTACTCCAAAATATCTACCAATACATGCGGCAGAGAGAATATTAGAAAGATTATAATCACCAATTAATTTGGTTTGTATTTGATAATTCTTCTTACTGCCAGAGGCATTGCCATTTAAAATTAGGTTTACATTAATATATGGCGTGCAAGAATTAATACTTCCTGAAACAAAGTTGTCTTCTGATTCACCATATTTTATAGTATCCAACCCTTCTGACATCTGTATTAAATGTGGGTTATCTGCGTGAAGAAAAACTTTTCCTTCTACAGATTCAATGAAAGCATACAACTCGCCTTTGGTCTTTTTCACTCCTTCAAAACTACCAAAACCCTCTAAGTGTGCCTTGCCCACATTGGTAATAATTCCATAATTTGGGCAAGCAATTTTGCACAAAAATTCTATTTCTTTTGGATGATTTGCCCCCATTTCTATCACTGCTATATTATGCGAAGCATTGAGACGCAAAAGAGTAAGTGGCACCCCTATATGGTTATTTAAATTTCCTAAGGTATATAGTGTATTATATTCTTTACTCAATACTGAAGAAATAAGTTCTTTTGAGGTGGTTTTACCGTTTGTTCCTGTAATTCCAATAACAGGAATATTAAATTTTATCCGATGATAATGGGCTAAATCTTGTAGAGTCTTTAATGAATCTTCTACATGAATAATATTAGGGTTTCCTATGCCTATTTCTGGATTGTCAGTTATGGCATATTTACAACCTAAGTCCAACGCTTTTTCTACAAAGGTATTTCCATCAAAGTTTGCACCTTTTATACCTACAAACATAGCGTCCTTTGGACAATTCCTACTGTCAATACTTATTGCAGAACACTGCAAAAATTTCTCGTATATGTTTTCCATTCTGTTTCTATTTTATTACAAAGTTAGACATATTTATATAAATTTCTCACTTTAAAAGAAATTATTTAATTTTAGTGCAAATATTTACATATTATTTCTTTAAATTTGTATGATATTTAAATCCATAAATATGGTACGCAAGTTTGATTTTATCGTTGTTGGAAGCGGAATTGCAGGTATGAGTTTCGCTTTGAAGGTGGCACATAAGGGCAAAGTGGCCATACTTTGTAAAAACAAATTGGAAGAAGCCAACACACATTATGCACAAGGTGGTATAGCTTCAGTTACTAACGAAACTGATAACTTCGAGAAACACATATCGGACACGCTGATAGCAGGAGACGGACTTTGTAATGAAGAAGTGGTGCGTAAAGTGGTAGAAAATGCTCCTAAAGAAATAGAAGCATTAGTAAGTTGGGGTGTGGATTTTGACAAAGATGAGAAAGGGAACTTCGACCTTCACAAAGAGGGTGGACACTCAGAATTTCGTATTCTTCACCACAAAGACAGCACTGGTGCAGAAATCCAATCTTCGCTAGTAAAAAGAATAAAACAACACCCAAATATAGAGGTGTTTGAAAATTATTTCGCAATAGAAATTATTACTCAACACCATTTGGGTCAATTAGTTAAACATACCACACCTAATATTACTTGCTATGGTGTATATGTCTTAAATCCTCGCACTCGCAGGGTACATACATTCCTTTCTAAGGTTACTATGATGGCGACAGGTGGTATTGGTCAAATTTATCAAACCACTACCAATCCTTCTATTGCCACAGGCGATGGTATTTCTATGGTATATCGTGCCAAAGGTCTTGTAAAAGATATGGAATTCGTCCAATTCCACCCTACCTCACTTTATAACCCTGGAGACAAACCTTCTTTTCTTATCACAGAAGCCATGCGTGGTTATGGTGCAGTGCTAAGAACAATAAAAGGTAAGGAATTTATGCATAAATATGACAAACGTGGTTCACTTGCTCCTCGTGATATTGTGGCTAGAAGTATAGACACAGAAATGAAAATAGCAGGTTGTGACTATGTTTATCTGGATGTTACCCACAAAGACCCAGAAGAAACCAAGAAACACTTCCCTATGATATATGAAAAATGTATGTCATTGGGTATAGATATTACAAAAGATTATATTCCTGTGGTGCCTGCTGCACACTATTTATGCGGTGGTATTTTGGTTGATACCAATGCTCGCACATCTATCAACAACCTTTATGCCGCAGGCGAATGTTCTTGCACAGGACTTCACGGAGCAAATCGTTTGGCCTCAAACTCACTTATAGAGGCAATAGTTTATGCAGACGCTGCTGCTCAACATTCACTTTCATTAATAGACAATATTTCTATAAATGAAGAAGTCCCATTATGGAATGATGAAGGTACTTCACTTAATGAAGAAATGATTCTCATTACTCAGAGCCTAAAAGAAGTATCCATTGTAATGAGTAATTATGTGGGTATTGTTCGTTCAAATCTTCGTCTAAAAAGAGCATTTGACCGTTTGGAAATACTTTATAAAGAAACAGAAGATTTGTTTGACCGTTCTGTGGTAACTAGAGAAATCTGCGAATTAAGAAATATCATTAATACGGCATATCTAGTTATTAAACATGCCATGGAAAGAAAAGAGAGTCGTGGACTACATTATACATTAGATTATCCCGAAAAAATTACCTTATGATAAACTATAAAAGAAGAGCAAGTAACCAAGTCCAAGTGGGACAAGTAGGTATAGGTGGAGAAAATCCTATACGTGTTCAATCCATGTTAAACACATTCACCACAGATACTGATGCGTGCGTGGCACAGTCCGAAAGACTTATTGCTGTGGGTTGCGAGATTATTCGTCTTACTACACAAGGTGTAAAAGAGGCTGCTAATACAGCAGAAATCAAGAAAGCATTAAGAGAAAAAGGATATAACACCCCACTAGTGGCAGATGTACACTTCAATCCTGCTGCTGCAGAAGAAGCTGCTCTTCATATAGAAAAGGTGAGAATTAATCCTGGGAACTTTGCTAACACACTTGAAGCTATTCAAGATAAATTTACCAAATTCCTGAATCTTTGCAAAGAACATGGCACTGCTATAAGAATTGGTGTGAACCATGGTTCGCTAAATCCTCGTATGATGCAAAAATATGGTGATACTCCAGAGGGTATGACAGAAAGTTGCATGGAATTTTTAAGAATCTGTAAAGCAGAGGATTTTAATAATGTGGTGATTTCTGTTAAGGCTTCTAACACTCGAATTATGGTGCAAACCGTACGCCAAATAGTGCGTCGTATGAATGAAGAAGGCATGAATTTCCCTCTTCATCTAGGTGTTACAGAGGCTGGCGAAGGAGAAGACGGACGTATTAAATCTGCTGTAGGGATAGGAACTCTACTTCAAGAAGGCATTGGCGATACCATTCGTGTTTCACTAAGTGAAGACCCTGAAAAAGAAATACCTGTTGCAAAAGCAATTGTAGATTTTATAAACAAAAAAGCACAAGCACCACTGCTAGAAGAATGTGAAGATACATTATTCAATGGTGAATCATATTCTCGTCGCATTACAGAGGAAGTAGGAGAAATAGGTGGTGGGAAAGCTCCTGTTGTTGTACTTTCTGGTGATATTTTGGCAGATGGAATTAATATTATCACCCTAGACCACGCCAACGCAATGGGTCAAGGACGACTAGAAATTATGCGTCTAAACAAAGAGGGAAACAGAAAACCTGTTATTATAAAACGCAAATATGAAACCAAAGATTGGGACGAATTGTGCCTAGAAGCATCTATGGAACTTGGTGCATTTTTCATCGATGGACTTGCCGACGGTATTTGCATAGAAGCTCCTGCTTTTAGCTTAGAAGATATAGAAAAATTATCATATAGCATACTACAAGCTGCTCGTGCTAGACAAACCAAAACTGAATATATTTCGTGTCCTAGTTGTGGCAGAACCCTATTTGACATACAAGAAACCATAGCTCAAATCAAGGCCAAAACCTCTTCTCAAACTCACCTAAAAATAGGCATCATGGGCTGCATAGTGAATGGTCCTGGCGAAATGGCTGATGCCGACTATGGCTATGTGGGTGCTGCTCGCGGCAAAATATCCCTTTACAAAGGCAAAGAATGCATCGAGAAAAACATTCCTCAAGAAGAAGCGGTAGAAAAACTCGTTGAGCTGATAAAAGCGAATAATGACTGGAAGTGAGTTAGGAGTTAGGAGTTAGGAGTTAGGAGTTAAAAACTGCAACAGTTTGTTGCAGTTTTTTTGTTATAGATAAACTACTCGCATACGCTCGTGATTTTAGGCTGCACCTCGGAAATACAAAAAAAACTGCGTTTTTCTTGGTATTTCGCTCGGTTTGCACTATCTTTGCAGTCCGATTATTATTCCTTTTAAGCTAAGTTATTGACTTTCAGAGAAAAATGTCTTTTTTAGCCTTTAGACTTGCCCAACTCTGAGACGAGAATAACATTGTTAAACGAATAAAAAATTTATAATTGTGGATACATTAAGTTACAAAACAGTATCAGCGAACAAAGCAACCGTTACAAAAGAATGGGTGGTTGTTGATGCTACCGACCAAATTTTAGGTCGTTTTTGTTCAAAAGTCGCTAAACTTGTGAGAGGTAAATACAAACCAAACTTTACTCCTCACGTAGATTGTGGTGACAACGTGATTATCATTAATGCCGACAAAATCAAAATGACCGGCAACAAATGGACAGACCGTAGTTATTTAACTTACACTGGCTATCCTGGTGGTCAAAAAGCAACCAATCCTCTACGCCTACAAGCTAAAGGATCTCAACGCTTATTCAACAAAGTGTTAAAAGGTATGCTACCTAAAAATCGCCTTGGTGACAAATTATTAAGCAACGTTTATGTTTATGACGGTGCAGAACACAAACACGAGGCACAAAATCCTAAATTTATTGACATCAACACCCTTAAATAATAGCCATGGAAGTAACAAATGCAATTGGTAGAAGAAAAGCAGCAGTAGCTCGCGTTTATGTAACCCCAGGAAAGGGTACAATTACCATCAACAAAAGAGATTTAGCGGTTTATTTCCCAAGCTCTATTCTTCAATTCGTGGTTAAACAACCACTAGTGAAATTGGGTGTAGCCGAAAATTATGATATTAAAGTTAACCTTAATGGTGGTGGATACAAAGGTCAAGCAGAAGCACTTCGTTTGGCTATCGCACGCGCATTGGTTAAAATCAACCCAGAGGACAAACCTGCTCTTAAAGCTGAAGGCTTTATGACTCGTGACCCACGTGAAGTGGAACGTAAAAAACCAGGTCGTCCAAAAGCACGTAAAAGATTCCAATTCTCTAAACGTTAATCCTTTTTATACGTTTTTATTGGAAGCTGTTTAGTATCTAAACCATTGGGACTCTGCCTAACAAGGGCAGACTACCCAACGGTTGATATGTTTTAACAAGAATGTAAACAAACTTATTTAAAAAAATTATGTCTAGAACAAACTTTCAAGACCTTTTAAATGCTGAAGTGCATTTTGGTCACATGACTCGCAAATGGAATCCAGCGATGGCTCCTTACATCTTCACAGAGCAAAATGGAATCCACATCATCGATCTTAACAAAACAGTAGTAAAAATAGACGAAGCTGCTGATGCTCTTTATCAAATAGCTAAACAAGGTAAAAAAATCCTTTTCGTAGCTACTAAAAAACAAGCTAAAGAAATCATCGCAGAAAAAGCTGGTTCTGTTAATATGCCTTATATTACAGAACGTTGGGCTGGTGGTATGTTAACTAACTTCTCTACTATCCGTAAAGCAGTTAAAAAAATGACTACTATCGACAAAATGTCTAACGACGGTACTTTTGAAAATCTTTCTAAACGTGAAAAATTACAAATCGCTCGTCAAAGAGAAAAACTACAAAAAAACTTAGGCAGTATCTCTGACTTAACTCGTCTTCCTTCTGCTTTATTTGTAGTTGACGTTATGAAAGAACACATCGCTGTGAAAGAAGCAAACCGTTTAGGAATACCAGTGTTCGGTATAGTTGATACAAACTCAAACCCAAGAAACATCGATTACATTATCCCAGGTAATGACGACGCTTCTAAATCTATCGACATCATCTTAAGTGCAGTGGTTGATGCTATCGGTGAAGGTTTGAAAGAACGTAAAATGGAAAAAGAAAAAGAACAAGAAAACAACGCTAACGATAAACAAGAAAAGAAAGCTAAAGGCGGTCGCGCTCGCATCAAACGTGGCGAAAACGCAGAACTTAACGCTAACGTAGCTGAAAAATTCTTATCTGAAGCAGAAAAAGAAGAAGCATAAAATTATGGCAGTAACTATGGCAGATATTTCCAAGCTTCGTACAATGACCGGAGCTGGAATGATGGATTGTAAAAACGCTTTAAACGAAGCAGAAGGTAACTTCGATAAAGCTATCGAGATTATTCGTAAAAAAGGTCAAGCTATCGCAGCTAAACGTAGCGACCGCCAAGCATCTGAAGGTTGTGTACTTTCAGCTTCTAACGGTGACTTCGCTGCAGTAGTAGCTATCAAATGCGAAACTGACTTCGTAGCACAAAACGCAGACTTCATTGCTTTAACTCAAAGCATTCTAGATGCAGCTATGGCTAATAAAGTGGCTGACAAAGAAGCTCTTTTGGCTCTAGAAATAGATGGTCGTAGCATTGCAGACCTAATCACAGACCGCAGTGGTATCACTGGCGAAAAAATGGAATTAGGTTTCTATGAAGTAGTTAATGGTAACGCAACTGTTGCTTATATCCACCCAGGAAACAAACTAGCAACTGTAGTAGCATTCAACGAAGCTCTTGATACTCAAGTAGCTCGCGAAATCGCTATGCAAGTAGCAGCAATGAACCCTATCGCTGTTAAACGTGACGAAGTTCCTGCAAACATCATCGCTACTGAATTAGAAGTTGGTCGTGAAAAAGCTCGTCAAGAAGGCAAACCAGAAGCTATGCTTGACAAAATTGCAGAAGGTCGTTTAAATAAATTCTACAAAGAATCTACTCTTCTAGAACAAGAATTTATCAAAGACGCTAAACTAAGTGTTCAACAATACTTAAAACAAGCTTCTGCTTCACTTACAGCTACAGCATTCAAACGCGTAACTCTAAACGAAGAATAATCAAACTTATTCATATTCATACACAATGGCGGCTAAAATTTTTAGTCGCCATTTTTTATTAATCACCATTATCTTATTGTCCAGAAAGAATTCCAGCATCTGTATCAGAATTATTTAATCGCTTAACAGCATCGGCACGATTCTTTCCAAAATCTAGGTTCATTGTAAAGTTTAGCATTAAGACTTGCTTAAAATCTGGCATTTCTGCAACTTGAGTTTTAGGGGCAACAGAAGATAAATCTTCTATTTTATTTGTATAGCCCTGCACCGAAAAAGGATTTACCATCATAACCTTTGCACTCCATTTTTCATCATTATACCCTATCCCTAATAAATGAGAGAACTCTCCATAAGTCAATGTTTCACCCCATAAATTGTTACGACGAGTAGAAACTTCTCCAAAAAATTGCCAACTTTTATAAATACCCAACACTCCAGCCCTTATTCCTGGATTCAAATGTGTGTGCAAATAATTATTGCCCTCGCTTACATAATAATTTAAAAATGGAGCAACTGTAAAAATCAACTTATTAGACAACAATCTTACTTGAAGACTTGCATTTACTTGTACACGATGAAATGCTTGTTGGTTTGCTTGTGTTCTTACTATCAACCCATTCTCCTCAAATGATTCGTCCATTATAGGCTTATGATCATAATTATATCGAGCCGTTACATCTAGGCTAACAAATGGTGATTGGTAAGACAACAAAATATCATTAGAAAAATACATCACAGGTTGCAAGTTGGGATTACCTTTACGAACTTGATATTTGTCTATTGGTTGTGTAATATCATTCATAGCAGAAAGAGATGGCTGATAACCAGACACATAAGCATTGTAACGCAAGAAAACTCCTTTTCCTACATCATAACTCATTGTAAATTGGGGACGGGCTATCCAAGTACTTTGACTAACACCGGACTGGCGAATAATAGTATTCATAGCCCCCAATCCCACCGTATAAGCAAACTTACCTACTCTATGTTGCAATTCTGAGAACAAATAAGTTTCTGCAGTTGTCATTGAAACAGGGCTAACTGTTTCATCTATATAATAATTGTTTTCTACCCACTGATGTGTATATTTTGCACCTGCAGTTAATTTTATTTTTTCCCATTGTTTTTCATAGATTGCTTCTGAGATTAATGAATACTTATTGCCTTTAACATTAGACATCACACTAGTAGTGTCTGCCAAAACTCCTAATAAAGGTGTCTGAGTAAACTGCCTATTTGTTTCTGTATTGATATAAGTTCCTACCACATTAAGATAAAGTGCATGTTGATTGGCAAATTTATGTTGATAATATAGGTCTATAGAGGGAGAAATACTATTACTCTGCTCATAATCTGTTATTGAGAAAGAATCTTTTTCTTGTACCAACCTGCTATTTCTATCGGTATGTGAATGAGGTTTAAATGTCATATTATTTCTAAGCGACAATTGAAGCAAATCTTTATCAGCATTAACCCAATTATAAGTTAATGCTAAATTTATCGGATCTACCTTGTAACGAGTAGGTTCTCCTATTTCATTATTTTCTATTTTGCCAGAAGAAAAATTATATACCTCATTATTGGTACGTTTCCACATAACATCACGTGGAGCATAACTAGTCAATAGTGAAAAAGAAGATTTACCACTATGAATTTTTCCAGACATAATATATTCTCCCCAACCTGGTAGGTTTACAGAATTCATAGCATCAAGCATCAAATTTCCTCCTGTTTCTTGTTTCTTTACTATATAATCTATCACAGAAGCAACATTACCAAATCTTACTCCTGGTTCATCATAATAATCTATACGTATAATATCTTTAGGTTTAAGGGTCATAACATCTTCTTTTGTAGATAAAACTCCATTGATGCGTAATTGAACACCATCTCCAGATAATGTAGTAACACTATTATCAACAGAACTAACCACTATACGAGGTAATGCCATATTCTTTAATAAAGCAATACCATTGGCAGAGGCATTTTTTACCTCTGCCGTTGGCAACAAAACCTGCTTATCAACCTTTTGTATTACAGCATCGGACTGAACTGTAATTTCTTCTATTTCTCCATACATTCCTATATAGGAACTATCGTTTAGGTATTCTAATTCATCTGCGATAGAATTAAATACAGAAAAAAGTAAAATAAATAAGAAAATTCTAAAGCGTAACATAATAAAAGTTTTAATGATTTCTTGTACAAAATTAAGCACAAAACCCACCTATTTCTACTTATATTAGCAGTTGAATTTTTATATTTTCAAAACACATTACGCTGATTTTCAAGATAATAAATAACATAAGTTTATATTTACATTTGGTAAGTTTATATCCCTTTATATTCAGTAAAAAAAGACCTATATTTGCATAAATTTCAACCAAAAATGAAACATATATTACCAATAATTAGTCTTACATTTATGGTTGTCTTAACGGGCTGCAACCATAAAGAATACAATAAAATTCTCAAAGCGGAGAGTTTAATAGAGAGTAACAGAGATTCTGCCATGCTACTTCTAAATGAAGTTACTCAAATAGAACTTCTTCCAGATTCTCTGCAAGCATTGTATTGGTTATGCATTGCCAATATACATGCCAATAATCATCAATCATTGGTAGAAGACTCATTGATACTAAAATCTGCAGACTATTATGAGAAATTATACAAAATTGAAAATGGTAACATCAACAAAATATTAGAAGATAGATATATAAAAGCACGATCGCTTTGCATTTTATATTATTGGTGGAATAATGAGAAAGAAAAGGTAGAACAGTTATCAGAGGAAATAATAAATGAGGCAAAAGAAAAAGGAAATATTGCTTCTTTAATTACTGCTCTACGTATATCATCAATAGTGATGTTTGATTATGACTACAAAAAAGTATTAAACTATAGCGAAGAATTGTTGCAAATAAAAACACAATCTGCTATTCATCACGATGAATATAGCAGAATTTATAACGGCATGGCTATTGCTTCTTATTATATAGGAGACTACAGCCGTATGAAAAATTATTTTGAGAAATCAATAAATAATACCAATGATTCCGCTTTTGTATGGCCAATTGCCTATCGTAATTATGCCGATCTTCTGGGAGAAATAGGCGAACACGACAAAGCTATTTCTATGCATAAAGAATTAGTAGAAAAATACATTACAAACAATGACTTCCACCTTACTGCCTCCTATTTCTCGTTATCTCGCCTTTATTTACTTAAAAAGAACATTCCACTGGCTATTGATTATATAGAAAAGGCGAAGCAAGTTCCTCAATATAATGAGTGTTTAGAAAGCCACCCAAGTTTCAGAGCTATGTTGTTGGCTTATGAACAGACATTAAATTATATACAGAATGGAACATATAGTATTACTGAACTTGCCGAACTTTTAAATAAAATAGAGGGAAATCAAGACAAACAACAACAAATCTTGCAAGCAAAAGAGCGTTCAAAGCGTGATTTACATGAACGAAACTTGCAACTGACCATTAGCAAACAGAAACAAGCCATTGTAATAATAAGTTTAGTTTTTCTTATTACAATAATAGCCATATTCAGTTTTTTAGTCAACAATAAAAGGAAACGCCTAATTATAGAAAACGAAGAACGAGCAGAGAATATACAACGCTTATTGAACGAGGCTTTAACTTCACAAGAAAACACGGCTGGAAGTATAAAAAAAATGATGTTACAACAATTGGGAGTGATTAAAACTTTAGCTTCTAATCCTACACAAGACAACCAACAAATGTTGAACAGATTACTATCTATTGACGAGAATAGTGTAAACACCTTATTGAATTGGGATAGTCTATACCAAAGCATAGATTATGCCTACAATGGATATTATAGTAAACTAGTTCAACAATACGGACAACTTTTAAATACTCGTGAAATACAGTTATGTTGTTTACTTAAAGCACAATTTAGCACCAAAGAAATAAATATTCTCACCAAACAAAGCCTACAAACCATCTACCAACGCAAAAGCCAAATAAGAGCAAAATTAGGAGTAAATGAATTCTTTTAGTAACTAAATATTTAATTTAGATTTTAATAATATTTCAAATAAAATAATTACATTTGCAATATGTAACAAAAAAAATAACAATCTAAGAAACAGACAGAAAATTAAAATTTTAAAATAAAGACATATTTAAGAGGCGTTATGCTATTCTTGTGAGTCGAGAACCTAGGAAATTCATGACAATGCACAGAAGAATGCGTAGTGGCTCTCACGTGATTTGCGTGAGCTACTTGTGTATATTCGTGCATTGGGTTTTCCTAGGACCTTCGATTCTGAATTACATACGTAGTTTCACGCTTTTTTTATGTCATTACTTAACTCAGATTATTAACCAAAGAATATAATATATGAAAAAGAAGTACTTATTTTTATCTATGCTAGTAACAATTTTACTAGGTATGATGATTTCCTGTGAAGCTCTAGAACCAGATGATTCAAACAATGATTCCGAAACTCCTACTTTTTACAATACTTATGATGAAAGTGGTCTGTACCTTGGAATTATTGGATTTAATGATGTTACAATAGAAAAGGAAATAGATTTGTTAAATAGTTCTACTATAGATGAGTGTAAATCATTTATTGATGATTTCACAACAGAAAAGGCAACACTTTTGTATTATGCAGAGGAAGAAGCTTTAAACAATCTTAAACATTCCAAATTTCCAGAAGACTTAACTTCTGTGTCAATTGTAACTTTTACCGATGGTCTGGACCAAGGGTCAATAAACTTGAGAAAAGAAGATTTTTCAACAAGTGCAGATTTTTTAGGAGCACTAGAAAATAGAATAAAATCTGATAAGGTAGTTGGGTTAGAAAACAATCCTCAATCAATTAACGCATACACAATTGGTTTACGTGGTAATGATATTAGAAATGAGGTTGAGCAACAAAGATTTAGAGATAATTTAGAGAAATTATCTAGTAGTGAGGGAAATATGTACGAAGCCTCTAATATGGATGATGTAAATAATAAGTTTAAAGAAATTGCCAAATCTTTATATAATTCATTTAATGTTCACAGTATTGAATTTAAAATTTCCTCCAATTGGGAAGAAGGTTTAACCTTTAGATTTACTTTTGATGAATTAATCAACAATTCTGCAGAGAGTTCAACCTGTTATTTAGAATGCACCATACAAGGAGATGGTGTGTCTAATATAAAAACAGAAGGTTGTAAATATAATGGTGAACCATTTGTAAAGGCAAACTCTTTAGGAGTTTATAATTACATTAAATTCATTAATATAACAGATACAGAAGGTAAGGCTTTAGATGTCTCTAAGGTACAACAATATACAGCCAATCCAGATAATACTTGGCAAATTACTTCAGAATTTTCTAATGAGAAAGACGTTAAACCAGAAGTTGAGCAAAAAACAGCAGTTGTAATGTTAGTATTAGACTGTTCTAGTTCATTGGGAGATGATTTCCCTAAAATGCAAGAAGCAGCAAAAGACTTTATTTCATTGCTATTAAACGCTAGTGAGCAAAAAAGCACTATTACATTTAATGCTAATGGTGGTAATGGTTATATGTCAGAACTAATATATGAAAAAGATGAAACTAAAAGTTTATTCTATAATACATTTGAGCGCGAAGGTAGCATATTTGTAGGATGGAATACAAAAGCAGATGGTTCTGGCGATAATTATTCTGATGGACAAAATATTCAACCAACAGAAGACTTAACCTTATATGCTCAATGGGAGAAAATCCAATATTTTATAATTTCTTTTGATGCCAATGGTGGTGCAGGTAGTATGTCTACTAGTATGACATTTGGTAAAGGTGAAACTAAAACACTAACTGCCAATGCTTTCACTCGTACAGGTTATACTTTCACAGGTTGGAATACCAAAGCAGATGGCACTGGTACTTCATATTCAGATAAACAAAGTATTACCCCAACAGAAAATCTAATTCTTTATGCACAGTGGGAAGAGTCAAAAGGAACAGGTACTGCTAATGGTCATGATTGGGTAGATTTAGGTCTTCCTAGTGGCACTAAATGGGCAACTACTAACGTAGGAGCAAGTACTCCAGAAGGTTATGGAAATTATTATTCTTGGGGCGAAACTACTACAAAATCTAGTTACAATTGGAGTACCTATAAGTGGTGTAATGGTAGTTATGATACTATAACTAAATATTGTGTATCATCTTCTTATGGCACTGTAGATAATAAAACTACCCTTGACCTTTCAGATGATGCTGCATACGTAAATTGGGGTTCATCATGGCGTATGCCTACTAAAGCAGAACAAGATGAATTGAGAAATACAAATTATACCACTTGGACTTGGACTACACGAAATGGTGTAAAAGGTTATAAAGTAACCTCTAAAACAAACGGTAATAGTATTTTCTTGCCAGCTGCGGGCTATCGCAACGATTCGAGTTTGAGCAAAGCGGGTTCTAACGGTGGCTACTGGAGTAGTTCGCTTGATGCCGTTAACTCGTACTACGCGTATGTACTTTACTTAGATTCGAGCGGTGTGGGTTGGAGCTACAGCAACCGCTTCTATGGTCGATCTGTGCGTGCAGTACTGCGTTAGGATTTAATTAAAAAATAGTAGATTTACCGCACTTGAAATTTATTGTTTCGAGTGCGGTTTTGTTTTGAAATTCAAGTAAACTTGATATTATCTCACCAATTTTCATTACCTTTGTAGAAGCTCTTGAACTTAGGCAAGAGTTAGGTCTTGGGGTTGTATTTGTGAATGTAAAATTAATTCCACAAACAACAACTTTTGTTTTAATTAACTGAACTATAAATCTTAATTCTTAGTAATTATGGAAATTTCTGATACTTCGTAAAAACTTTATTTATTCTCTTTTTTTGAAAGCAAGTAAAAATTGTACTTGTATTTTGTGATAATGTAAACTTTTTAGTTAACTTTGCAATTGAATTTTATATGTCCAAAAGAATAATAAGATTTTACAACCATCATTTTAATGAATTTTATTTAGCCCAAACGGAGAAAGTAAGAAAGAAGATTCTACAAACACTTATTTGGATAGAAACTTTAGATGTTATTCCTGTTACTATTCTACGAAGTATAGAAGGCGTAAAGGGGTTGTATGAAATAAGAGTTGAATTTAGTAGTAATATATTTAGAATATTTTGTTGTTTTGATGAAGGTTCATTAGTAGTATTATTTAATGGATTTCAGAAGAAAACACAAAAAACACCGCCTAACGAAATTGAAAGGGCTGAGAGATTAATGAAAGAATATTTTGATTCTAAAAATTAAAAATATGAGAAACGAAAATAAAAAAGAGGAAATACTTAACTGCAATAGTTTAGAAGAGTTGTTAGAAGTAGAATATGGCAAAAAGGGAACTGCCCAAAGAGACAAATTTGATAAAGAAACTGAAACCTTTTGTTTGGCACAAACACTAAAGGAAGAAAGGAAACTTGCAGGTCTTACTCAACAACAATTAGCAGATAAGATTGGAACAAAAAAGACTTATATTTCTAGACTTGAAAATGGTCAATCAAATATTCAGTTAAATACATTATTTAGAATATTTGAAGGTTTAGGAAGAAAAATTTCTCTTACTATATTGTAAATATACCCTAATAAGGAGAGAAACAAAATGACGGCTAAAATCTAGCTATGGCTATAATCTCATATCCCAATGCATACCTCTGTAAATTTTTCAAGAAACAGACAGGTCTCACTCCACAGGGATATAGAAATAAGACAAAGTAAATAATTTTCATTACCTTTGTGGGCAATATATAGAATATGGGTAGAAATAAATTTTCAGAAAAAGAGATTAAGATTATTCGTAAACTGCTAAGCAGTAAGATGAAGGCAAATCGCGGTGCTCAAAAGATGATTCGTCATACTTTGCGTACTGTGTTTTCGTTTAATATTTCAGACTTCAACGTGCAAGGTGAGGCTTTCGGTCCTCTGCAACTAGACGAGTGCGTTCGTCGCAGACGCATCCATATCCTAGACGAGGCTACTATCGAGAATATGAAACTGCGTTTTGCCGAAAAGAAACAGCATGAGCAAGCTATGGAGCAAGCAGAAGCCATTGCCGACGGCGAAAACGTGGATTGGCAAGCCGTGCTAAAAGAATGGAACGAATATTACTCTGTAGAAGACCCAAGTAAAATGGGTACAGAGGAAGGATAATAACTTATAAGATTAAATGAGTAGAGAAGAAGTTTTTCCGTTGGTAGATGAGGCTGGGAATGTGGTGGGGAGTGCCACAAGGAAGGAATGTCATAGTGGTACTTTTTGGTTACACCCTGTGGTACATTTGCATGTATTCAATAGCAAAGGTGAACTTTACTTGCAAAAACGCAGTATGCTAAAGGATGTGCAGCCTGGCAAGTGGGATACTGCTGTGGGTGGACATGTGGACTTTGGTGAAAGCATATTGCAGGCACTTGCTCGTGAGGTACGTGAGGAGCTTGGCATCACTGAAGCAGAATTTAAACCTCTGTTTGTTTATCCATATCGTTCTACCACAGAATACGAACTTGTAAACGCCTACTACACCGTGTATGATGGACCAATCACTCCAGACCCTGTGGAAGTAGATGAAGGCAAATTTTGGCCTCTAGACGAGATAAAAAACTCCATTGGCAAAGAGGTACTCACTCCCAACTTTGAAATGGAATTTGAAAAGGTACTAGATTTTTTAAAGAAATAACTTAACTCCACTAAAGCTGTAGCAGAAATGTTACAGCTTTTTTGTTGGAATTTATTTTTTTGACTTTATACCTTTAATAAGAACTTTGAAACGACGAGCAACATGAATTATTACTAATACTGAGAAAAGAATACCCAAATAATAATGCACTAAACCGGCGTGATGGCCTTGACCTTTACAGAAAACTAATAAAAACGCATATTCCCTCACAAAAAATCTAGAAAATAGAATATTATCAACATAGAAATTTAATAAATAAATGATATATTTGTAATTAAACACTCAAAGTATTATTTATGAAGAGACGCTACATAATTCTTATAATGCTGTTTGTTTGTATGGGTATTGTGGCACAAGACCGCACGTTTACAGTGGGTGACATTACTGTTAAAATGAAATATGTGCAAGGTGGCACATTTAATATGGGAGCACAAAGCACCGACTCTAATGGTGATAACTACGATGCAGACGCAAGTGTGATAGAAGAACCTGTGCACAGCGTTACTGTTTCTTCCTTTTACATGGGCGAATATGTGATAACACAAGCACTTTGGGAGAGCCTAATGTATGAAACCCCCAATGCAGAATCTGAAAATGTGTGGTTTGAGGGCTGCGGTTTGGGCGCCGACTATCCAGCATATTATATCACATACAATGATGTAAAAAACTTTATTACTGCGTTAAATAGTTTTGCTCGTTACACAAACCAATTAACCGAAGGCGAATATTTTAGAATGCCTACAGAAGCAGAATGGGAGTTTGCTGCACACGGTGGCAACAATAGCATGGGCTACAAATATGCAGGGTCAAATAACGTGAACGATGTGGCTTGGTATGTGCAAAACTCACCAGAAAGCACCCAAAAAGTAGGTCAAAAACAGCCAAACGAATTGGGACTATATGACATGAGCGGCAACGTAATGGAATGGTGCTCAGACTATTACGGCGCATATTCAGAAGAGGAACAAACAAACCCAATTGGCGCATCATACGGCCACTACAGAGTGCTTAGAGGCGGAGTGTATCTAAGACCAGCCACCCTATGCCGCATAACAGACAGATCTTACGCTCTAGAAAACACCCGCGTCACCTACTACGGAGCCAGACTTGTGTTGCAATCAAACATTAGCACAGATATAGAAGCAAGCTCTGCGCTAGACATTGACCTTTACACAAAAGATAATTACTTATATATCAACAATTTACCTTACAACAATTCAGAATCCACTATTATTGATCTAAATGGCAAGGTGGTATTAAAACAAAATGTAAACGAGTCTAATACAAGCATCAATATTTCTACCCTACCCCAAGGATGCTACATTCTAAACCTCAACGGTAAAAACTATAAATTCCTAAAACAATAACCCCCACAATTCTATATCAAACAAGAGGTCACATCGGCGATGATGCGACCTCTTGTTGTATTAAGAATCTATTTAAAATTTTGATTTTACGTAGGTGCCGACGAATTTGGCATCGTATTGGTTTGGGTAGGTTTCTTTCATGTAATTCATGATTTTACCCATATCTTTTACGCTGGTGGCTCCTAGATCTGCAATTGCCTTGTCTAGAACTGCAGCAGTTTCTTCTTCTGACATCATTTTTGGAAGGAAGAAATTGATGTATTCTAGTTGTGCTAATTCTTCTTTTACTAGGTCTTCGCGACCTGCTGCAGCATACATATCTGCAGACTCTTTGTGTTGTTTTGAAATCTTTTGGATTATACCCAATATATCTGCTTCGCTGCATGTACCACTAAAACCTGGAGAGGTTTTGAACTTCATAATAGCAGTTTTGATTTCACGAATTGCAGATGTTTTTTCTGCATTTTTTTCTTTCATTGCAGACATTAGTTCTGCTTGTATTCTTGCTTCCATAATCTATAATTTTATTTAATTGTTTATACTAATAAATCAATAATCTCTTCTGGAGCTGATGTTAGTTTCTTCATTCCATTTTCTGTTACTACGAAACTATTTTCTGTTCCAACTGCTCCCACCTCTGGAAATACAAATTTAGGTTCCAGAGCAATGGTATTTCCCACTTCTAATATTGCTCTATTTCTATCACAAAGCACTGGCAATTCATTAATAACTAAACCAATGCCATGTCCAACAAATTTGGCTTGTTGAGTAAGACCCATAAAGTTTTTTTCAAAACCATATTTTTGGGCTATTGCCAACGACATTTGATAAAGTTCTTCACAAGTAACACCAGGTTTACCTTTTTCTGCTATTGCATCTTGAATTTCAATAGAGACATTGTGTGCATCGTATGCATATTGTGGTAGTTTCCCAATGGAAAATGTTCTAGATTGGTCTGAAATATATCCTGTAAAATTACCATTTATATCCACCATTACTGTTTGACCTTCTTTAAGTAGGCTTCCATTATGACCCAAAGGCAATGAAGAGTGCATTCCTGCTCCTCCCAATGCAAAATCGTATGGCGATGGTTCACAAGCATTTTCACCTGCCAACACAGAGCCCATATAGGCTTCCATTGTTCCACCATATATACGGAAAAGTCCTAAACAACCTGCCAAGCGGAATATTTTTTCCACTTCTACACTAAACTCATGGTCGGTCATGCCTTTTGTATATACTGTAGGCACTTTTCTTAGAACATCTGATTGGATATTAGCCGATAGGCTTAGTTGAGAAATCTCCCAATCTGTTTTTACACTTCTAATCAGACGCATTATATTGGATCCATTTATCAATTCAGACCCAGTGCAATTGGCTATTCTAGTCCATTCTCCAAAAGAAATTTCATCTCCCTCTACCATAAGTCTTTTGGGCATTGGCAGAGACAATGAGCTCAAAATTTCTGGAAGTTGTTCTACTTTTCGTATAAAGAAAACATTTTCTCCCTGCACATTATTTGGTCTGCGAACCAAACTCAACACCTTTCCGTCTGTGTTTATATAAACATATCCTATAATAATTCTGCCTGTGGCATAATAAATATTTACTGATGTAGATAAAAGACATGCGTCTGCTCCTATTTCCTTAAGAGTGGAAACAATCTTCTCTGCTCTAATCTTCAACTCGTTTTTCATTATTCCTTATTTTTTTCTAATATACTTTTTACAACATTTTTGTGGAAAATAGACCTAAGATTGAAATCTTCTTCTCTAATTAAAACTCCGCCCTTGCCTATCTTGGTGTTGGAGTTTTTAAACTTAACTGATGCTAGCTTAAATTTAATATTGTCAAAGTCCTTTCCATACACATCTAGCCCTAGTCTAACTGGTTTAAGTAATGCTACATGGTAATTGAAACTTTCATCTAGACCTTGTGTTCCTCCTACTCCCAAACGATACTTATCCATAGAAACCATGAATGGATAAATTTCTATCTCGTTGTTTTTTACTAGAAGTTCCACAGAAACACTATCTATCACATTTTCTGTTTTTTTACTAAACATTAGCATCTTGGCTATTTCTGTAAAGGTTTCACCATCTAGTAGGACTAGGTCATCACCTTTTAACCAAACTCCCGCGTTTACAGATGGCAATACCACATTCATAGCAGAATCGAGATTTGCTGTTAATGATGCCTCGCAAGCCACGCTACCTTTGAATGAACGTAGCATAGGCATCACAGAATTTAACTCTGGCAATGTAGTGACTAATTCTCCTATCTGAACACTATCCATATTAAGTGCTAGAGCTGCATCTGCAGATTTTATGTCCTTGCATAGATAACTCAAGTGCATTGCCATTTTTCCTACTTGCGTAGATGTGGATAAATTAGCAATACTCAATGCTTGGTCTTTCACTCTAACTCTTCCTGCAAAATCTATAAGTTTCATATTAGAAACTAGTACAGTATCTACATCTGCATTGAAACTTAAATTCATATTTTTAGGAATCACTATTAATGATGCCTGTGTAGTAGAATCTACCTCTGCAGTGCTTTCTATATCAGTATCTATTGCAGAATCTGATTCTAACATTTCTATATTAGCATCTGCACTTAACTGCTTATTCTTTTCTGCTCTCTCATTTGCTACAGTGTATGCACGCATTAATTGGTTTAGGTCTATACGCCTAGATTCTAAATTTAGATTTCCATTTAATGTTCTGCCTCTTAGGAGGTATCTGCGAACATTATTAACTTCACCATTGAGTGTAATGGCAGAACGCCCCACTCTCATTCTAAAGTTTTCTAAATCTAATGTATCTCCATCAAAGTCTAAATTCACTCTTCTTACCGTCATAGGCAATGGGAAATATGCGTCTCTTACACTAAATTTCTTTAAGTAAATATTTCCTGTTGCTTTAAACTTCTTTAGGAACTCATCTGCTACATCTTCTTTTTCTAAAACTCCCATCACTAAGTGATATAAACTATCCGTATTCACCACTTTCTGCTCGCTATTAGGAATAGGAATAGGTTTTTCTCCTTTTTTCCCTCTTCTGTATTTTCTAAAATTTGGAGTCACTGCTGCCTGAATACGTGTGGAATCAAGTAGCATTCCTGCTTTTTTTGATGCAAATATAACAGAGTCAAATGAGAGTCTAACTGATGATGTAGGAACGAATGTGAATTCCTTGTTTGGTGCAATATTGGCAGAGGCCGATAATCTTTTGGCCTTAAATTTAATATTATCCTTTGTCTGAGCATTAAATCCTCTAAGCGACACATTGGCACGAAGTTTAGGGGCTTTATTTCCACTTAAATCATCTGCATAGAAACGTAAGTTCAACCTATCTACCTCGGCATTTACCTGACGTTTATATCTCACATTTAAATTACTAAATGCCAATCTAGAATTAATTAAGGCTGTGTCCAAAGTATTTGTTCTTCTAGAAAGAACACCTGTGTTTGTATTTACCTTAAATCTTAATGAATCTACATATAATCTCAACTGATTTTCTGGTAGATAAACCATAACATCATCTCCAGAAATGGTACCATTAGTATGAATTTTACTTAAGTTGGTATTGGCCAAATCATCTAAATAAAAATAAGTGCCTAGATATGCAGACATCAAACCTCTAACCTTACCTTTTTCTACTATTGGATATAATTTATTAATTTCACGCAAATCTACCTGACCATCTACTCGGGCCTGAATATATTCTCGTTGATTTTTGTATTGGGCGTTAGCCTGTAATTTTAGATTGGAACGACCTGTTTTAAGATAGAAATTGTCTATTTTGACAAATGTAGAGTCTTTGCTACTAGGATTATATCTTCCATTCAATTTTAAATCTAATCTATCCAATCTAGCATCTCTATCTGGTGCATATCCCACTATTTTGGAAAGATTTAAATCTACACTCACTACTGGAATTTTCTCTTTAGCATCGAAAAAACCTTTTGCAGAAGCATTAGCTTCTATGGAACCTTTAAGTCTATTTCCCTTAAGTTGTTTAATCACACTTTGAGGGGCAAGAGCCAATATCTGCTCAAGTTTTGGTGAACTTAAGTGTAAATTAATATCTGTATATAGTTCCTTTTTGGAAATTATTTCTGCATAACCATCTGCAGAAACAGATGAATTATCCAATGTTAAAGCAAGTTCTTCTACTTTAAACTTGCGGAAAGTAGTATCTGCCATTAAACTAGCCTTAAGAGAACATGAGGTACTATCTATAGAAAATTCAGAATCATATAACCTCACGTATGGTATTTGCACATCAGTTTTCACACGTGTTCCTCTTTCTGTATTAGCTGCTATGAGTTTGGTGGAAAACTTACTAACAGAATATGAAGTATTAGGTTGTGCTGAATAAAGAATATTTTCTGCTCCTAACTCTGCTCCTGCTATTATGGCATCTGATTTAAACACTCCTTTTTTTGAGTGTAACATAAGATCATTAACTGCCATTTTAAACTGTGCAGAATCATGTTTATAAGATAAATTGACCCTGTCTATCTCCACATTTTGCCAACGTATCTCTGGCATTGCAGTGGAAGTGGTATCTGCCTCTTCTGATGTAGGGAAAATATCCCAGTTGTTTTTTCCCTCTATGGTCTGAGCATTGAGCATGAGATCTTTTACCCAAGCATGGTCGATATTCACCTTGTTTTCGTTAAGAAATGCCATTACATCCACTGCCAAATCGAGTGTATCCACTGCAAGAAGTGTGTCTCGCACTTGAGGAATATGAGTGTAGATAACCAAATTGTGAAGCTTTACACCCACGTTTGGCCAACTGGACAATCTGTAGTCCAACTCACCTACCTCTGCTTCTGCTTGCATATAATCGGGTACGTATTCCAAGATTTTATTGGTCACCTTTGGAATACAAACCACTTCTAACGCAATGAAAGGGAGCGAAAGTAAAAACACTAAACAACTTAGTGTTATGGCTAATATCTTAGCTAAAGTTTTCATTCTTTTCTGGAACTAATTTATATAATTTATCATTTCTACGAACCACTTCGCTGGTCTTTATAGAAAATAATTGTCCTTTTTTAACCTCATCTACAGGATTCAAATCAAATCTTAATTCATCAACTACTGCTTCGTACGCACCTGTGGTTTCTCCTGTAATGAGGATTTTTTCGCCTACTTTCAAGTCGTATGTCTCCATTAAACATTCGGCTACGCCTATATTCTTAAAGTAATTTGTTACCTTTCCTATATAAACTTTCTTTTCTGTAGCAGATGAACCATACTTAGAAGACCATTCACCAAGGCGTCTGCCAAGGTAATATCCGTCCCAGAATCCGCGATTAAACACTCTAGAAAGGCTTTCGTTCCATTTTTCTATTTTTTCTTCTGTAAATGTTCCGTTTAAATATGCATCTATGGCCTCTTTATAACAAGTCACCACATTTTTTACATATTCTGCACCACGAGCACGACCTTCTATCTTAAACACCCTCACTCCTGCGTCCATCATTTTATTCATAAAATGTATGGTTTTTAGGTCTTTGGGAGACATTATATAAGCATTATCTACATCTAACTGAACATCGCCTTCTTTGTCCAATACTGTATATGCACGACGGCAAACTTGCATACAAGATCCACGATTTGCGGAACGATTAAACTCATGAAGACTCAAATAACATTTTCCAGAAACAGCCATACAAAGTGCTCCGTGACAGAACATTTCAATACGAACTAGTTCGCCATTTTTACCACGAATTTGCTCTGATTGGATAGCATCGTAGATGTGTTTTACCTGGTCTAGATTAAGTTCACGGGCAAGCACCACCACATCTGCAAACTGTGCATAAAACTTAAGTGCCTCTACGTTGGCAATGTTTAACTGTGTAGAAAGGTGCACCTCAACACCCTGGGAACAAGCATATTGCATTGCTGCCACATCTGCTGCTATGATAGCAGAAATGCCAGACTCCTTTGCCACATCTACTATCTGACGCATGTGCTCTAAGTCGTTGTCATAAAGCACAGTGTTTACTGTTAAATAAGTTTTTACTCCCTTCTCTGTGCAACGTGCCACTATCTCTCTGAGGTCATCCGAAGTAAAATTACTAGAAGAGTGACTTCTCATATTTAATTTCTCTATACCGAAATACACAGAATCTGCTCCTGCATTAAGTGCAGCCGCTAAACTTTCCCAAGACCCCACAGGAGCCATTATCTCAAAATCTGAACGTTTATGCATAATTTTTATATCTTTACTGATAACCTACAAAAGTAAGAAAAAATAGTATTTTTTCAAAAAAAAAGCAGTATCTTCGCAGATAAAGTTTCTATATTGGCATTATGCAGATTGCGCATTTAAAATTCTCTGAGTATCCATTGTTCCTTGCACCTATGGAGGACGTAACTAATCCAAATTTTCGTTTGCTTTGCAAAAGATTTGGAGCTGATATGGTATATACAGAGTTTATTTCTTCTGATGCGCTCATAAGAAATGTCCCTAAAACAGAAGAAAAACTTAAAACTTCTGACGAGGAACGCCCTGTGGTGATGCAGATTTATGGGAAAGACCCTGCGGCTATGGCAGAGGCGGCTCAAATAGCTGAGAGTGCAAAACCAGACTTGATAGACATAAACTTTGGTTGTCCTGTAAAAAAAGTGGCAGGGAAAGGTGCTGGAGCTGGTCTTCTGAGAGATATTCCCAGAATGCTAGAAATCACCAAGGCTGTGAAAAACGCAGTGAAAACTCCTGTTACAGTGAAAACTCGTTTGGGTTGGGACGACAATTCCAAAATCATAGTAAATCTGGCAGAGGCACTACAAGACTGTGGTATTTCTGCATTAAGTATTCATGGTAGAACTCGCGCACAGATGTACACTGGCGAGGCAGACTGGACTCTGATAGGTGAAGTAAAAAATAATCCACGCATGACTATCCCTATCATTGGCAATGGTGATGTTTGCACACCAGAAAGGGCAAAAGAATGTTTTGACAGATATGGAGTAGATGCCATTATGGTGGGTAGAGCCACTATTGGTCAGCCATGGATTTTTAGAGACATGAAGCATTATTTGCTCCATGGAGAACACGCAGAACCACTTAGTTTTGCCGATGAAATGGGCATTTTAAGAGAACACGTATTGCAAAGCGTAGATTGGTTAGATGAACGCCGCGGTATTTTGCATGTGAGAAGACATTTGGCAGCAAGCCCTATTTTTAAAGGTATTCCACACTTCAAAGAAACACGCATTGCAATGCTTCGTGCCACCACTGTAGAAGAACTATTTGAAATCTTCGATAAAATAGAAAGGGAGATTTTTAATGGGTAGAAATTGGGTTCTAATAGTTGGTGCAAGACCACAATTTATTAAAGCTTCTGCCCTATGTAAGGCAATAAGCGAACATAATCTATGTTCAGTAAATAAGATAAATCTAGATATTCTTCATACTGGCCAACATTATGACAATGAAATGAGCCAGATTTTCTTTAATGAATTAGAAATCCCATCTCCAAAATGGAATTTGCATTGCGACAGCTCAGATGTAAACTTAATGAGTAACAAGATTATTGATACTCTAAAAGGAGAGAATATAGATAAAATCATTGTTTTTGGTGATACCAATTCAACACTTTCAGGAGCTATTAGTGCTGAGACTTTAAACATTCCTCTAGCACACATAGAAGCTGGTTTGAGGAGTTTTAATCTTCAAATGAAAGAAGAATACAACAGAATAGAAACAGATAAAAGGTCTAAATGGTTATTTGCTCCCACTAGTGTAGCTGTAAAGAATTTAGAAAATGAAGGAATAAGAAGTGGAGTTTATAATGTTGGGGATATTATGTTTGATGCAACCAAACATTTTAGTAAAGTTTCTGATAAAAAATCTAATATATTAAAAACATTGGGCATTTGCCCCAAAGAATATTATCTAGTGACTATTCATAGAGCTGAGAATACTGATAATATTAATATTCTTAGAGATATTTTTATTGCTCTAGGAAGAATAGACACATTTAATATAATTCTTCCTTTACACCCTAGAACTGCTAAAGTTATAAATAGTAATATTGATATTCAAAATATTCTTTCCAATAAAAAAAATATAAAAATCACAGAACCACTAGGTTTCCTAGATATTATGGCATTAGAAAAAAATGCAAAAATAATAATTACAGATTCTGGAGGTATGCAAAAAGAAGCATATTTTCACAATGTTCCTTGCATTACTCTTAGAGAAGAAACTGAATGGATAGAAACCATAGATTCTGATAATAATATCTTATGCGGTCATAATATAGAAAAGATTATAAATGCTATTAATCATTCTTTTTCTATGAATCCAATATCAGAATATGGTAATGGTGACTCTGCAAAAAAAATTATAGATATTCTGATAAATGATTAAAAATAGAAAAATATTAATTGTTACAGATAGTTTTCCGCCCAACTTCGCTCCTAGAATGGGACTTCTCTCATACCATTTAGAGAAAATGGGTTGGGATGTAACTATAATATCAGAAGACAACTCAGAAATACATTATAATCTGCCAAATCTTCCTAAAAAAGTATATCGATACAATTACCAAGCTAATGCTAGTAAAACAGAATATTACCTTAAAAGTGCTCTGAATTTAATCTATGACCATAAAACAAATTCTTTCTTGAATAAATTTTACAAAGAAATAAAGAATGAATATTTTGACCTTGTTTTGTGCAGCACTTTTAATGAATTTCCATTAAATTTGGCATATAAAATCTCTAAAAAATTAAATATTCCTCTATTATGTGATATTAGAGATTTGGCAGAACAATTTGGTTCTAAGATATATGACACTAATGGACAAACTCATAACTATATTGGCAGATATTTTACAAATCTGTTAAGAAAAAGACGTATCCAAAGAAGAAACTATGTTCTAAAAAAAGCTAATGCAATAACTACTATTTCACCTTGGCATTTGGACTTTATAAAGCGTTACAATAAGAATGTATATCTAATTTATAATGGTTTTTCTGAAAAAGATTTTATTGCAAAAGAAGTGAAATCTAATTCATTTAATATCGTTTATACGGGCAGATTATTAGACCTTAATACTAGAAACCCAGAACTTCTTTTCAATGCTATAGAGGAACTAAAACTAGAAAAATTAAGAATAGTTTGGTACGTAGATAAGACATCTAGAGAGATAATAAGTAAAGAACTAGAAAATTATCCTATCACAAAAAGTATTTCTGAGATAAATAATTTAGTCCCAGTAAGTGCAATTCCAAACTTATTGAACAAAAGTTCAATTATACTGGTTCTTACCAACAAATCTACAGAAGATGGTCCAAAAGGAATTATGACAACTAAATTTTTTGAAGCTATAGGAGTGGAAAAACCTGTTCTGTGTGTAAGGAGTGACGAGGGTTGTCTATCTCAGGTCATTAAGGAAACTAATGCGGGACTAGCAGCTACCAATGTGGAAGAAGTGAAATCCTTTATTACCAAAAAATATAAAGAATGGGAAAATAATGGATTTACTAGACAAGAGATTGTATCACGTGAAAAATTCTCTAGAGAAAATCAAGCAAAACAATTTGTAGAAATCTTTAATAGTTTAATAAAATAATGCTTTCTATTTTAATTCCAACATATAATTATGATTGTTCATCATTGGTCTATGACTTAAATACACTATGTACTCGTGCAAATATAAATTATGAAATCATAGTGGGAAATGATGGTAGTACCACCAATATGACCAATCTAAAGAACTTATCTTCAAGTTTGAAGAATTTTAGGTTATTAGATTTCAAGGAAAATAGAGGGCGTTCCATTATAAGAAATACTCTGGCGAGTGAAGCCAAATATGAAAAATTATTATTTATAGACAGCGATATGCAGGTTTATAAAGATGATTTTATAGAACTATATATAAAAGAAAATTCACCTATTGTAGCTGGTGGCATTAAGGTTTTGGAAGATAAAAATCCAAATTATATCCTTCATAAAAAATATGAAAGAGCCAGATCTACAAACATTGCCACCACTCAAAATCTGTTAGTTAGAAAAGATGTATTTAATGAAATAAGATTTATAGAAAATGTGAAAAAATATGGGTATGAAGATATTATATTTTCACATCGACTAGACAAAATGTATGGAATTAAATTTATATACAACCCATTAATTCATAATGGACCAATACATACAGATGACTTTATAAAAAGAATCGGGGAATCTACAGAAACACTTATAGAACTATACAAAAACGATAAGTATCACAAAGATATTATAGAATCTTCCAAACTTCTGAGAGCCTACCTAAAAATAAAAAGAATTAAAGGACTATATGTTTTAGGTTTTAAAATGATAAAAAAGGTGCTCGTAAAACAACTCAAATCCAAAAATCCTAATATGTTTATTATGGATATTTATAAACTAGGAATCTTGTGTGAGCATCTTAATTAGAAAAGAAATCTGAAACTGCAGATAGATAAGTCTTGGACACTGGTATCTCACACAAAATGTCAGTATCAAGTTCTAATAGTAAACCATCTTTGGTTTTTCTCAATAGTTTAACATTATTAGAATTTACCATATAAAATCTATGACATCTTATAAGTCCCATATTAGAAGATTGTTCTTCTATATTCTTTAATGTATTTCTAAGCAAATAATTTACTATTTCTTTTTTATTATTTAAATAGTAAATATAAACATAGTTATCAGCAGACTTGAGATAAAGTAAATCTTCTTGTCTTAGAGACATTCTTAATATCCCCTTTTCATCGGAAAAATTTATTAATCCCTTTTTCTCTTCAATAACAGAATCTGCAGACTCTGCTAATACTTCTTTAAGTTCATTTTCTTTCTCTTTCAAAGAAAAATATAACCATGAAACTAAATAAGGTATAAACAATACTGAGAAGACAGATAGTGCAGTACGCTCTAGAATAGTGTAAAAAGACCTAGTATTAGGTTCATTTATACTCCAAGCAAGCACGGATAATACCAAGATTATAGAAAATATTTCTAAAACAATCCAGATACAAAAATTCTTAAAAGTAAGAGGCTTACGTTTATATGCCTTATAAAATAAAACTCTACTAATTATTAACGTTATAAAACCTAATATAATCAATGATATTATATAGATTAAACTTTGATTAGAGTTTATAATTAAGCCCCTAAGAACTACCTGAGGACGATATACTAATATTAAGCCAATAGCCCCTAACAACACTATAAAGAAGAAACGGACTATGTCCAATTTCTCTGTCATGAATTTAGGTACTTTTCTTTCCATAGTTAAAATTTGGTCACAAATATACAATTTTTACCCCTAATTTTGAGTATAAAAAATATTAATTCACCCCTTTAAGAGATTTTTTACCCCTATATCTACGATTTCACCACAATTTAATTGGCGAATAGACCATAAATTTTTTGCTAAAATATTGTCGCAGTAACTTTGCACTACGTTTCACTACGTACCAATTCTTGTGCAAACGAGTGGAGAACCAAGCTTGCTTGAGTTATCCCGAGTGCAGCCAAGAATCATGAGGTGCGGAGCACCGAATAATTAGGAATTATGAATTAGTAATTAGGAATTTGTACGGACATATGTCAGTAATAATATAAAATTAAAGAACGATAGATG
>JAFWXW010000038.1 GCA_017517845.1 Paludibacteraceae bacterium | reverse complement strand
TAATTTAAAAGCTATACCACACTACACACTAGTTAATAAAGAAGGTATGTTAATACAAGCACAAGCCACTCGTATAGAAGAATTACACTAAAAACAAACTATGAAAAAACTTACATTTATTCTTTGCGTTTTGTGTGCAACTATGATTTTATCATGCACAAAGCAAAATAGTGCGCAATACACCTATCAAATACCAGATTCTTTAATCATTGATGCAGATACTGCTACAGTAATACCTGCATATCAAAAGAAAATAGGTGATACTAAAGTTGTTTGTTATATTGTAGATACATGTAGCAGAAATTATAAATATCCTGCACAAATATATCTTAATGAAATTTGTAATACAATTGGATGTCGCAACGATGTTTTTGGAGTGCAATTATCTACTATAGAAGAAGACTCTTTCTCTATAATTTTCCCAGAATTGGTTGGTACAGGAAATATTAGTTGTTCTTTTGCAATAACAGATAGTACTGAATGTTATTTTCGAGCCTACATAGAGCCAGGTAAGATAAATAATATCTGGGTAGATATAACAAAAGCATCTGAATATTCTTATAATGTTTATTCAGACAATATTTATAATGTTCTAAACAACAAATTAGGTAAGTCTGAAGATGATAATAGTTTGAAACCTCAGTGGATTGATTTGTACGATATCAATGTTATTAGATATTCTGAAGTCTTAGATTCTATAAGTGAGTCATCTGATGCGTATTCGTTGGCTCAACTAGCGAGGATTTGCTGTGAATTTGAGAAGAATTTGTGGAAGGAAGCACCTGAGGATGCTGCAGATTTTATTGGAGATGATTTTTGCATAACTGCCTATAAACATTATCGTGAACAATCAATATTGGCACACGCCAGGGCAGAAAGTGTTTTTCAAGAAGATACTCCTAACGTGGCAGATGAAAAACTTTTGTCTGCTATATTAAATAAATACAAGGGTAAACCTATTGTTGTTGATCTCTGGGGGACATATTGTGGACCATGTATGCTGGAATTAAAAGCTAATGAAGCTAATAAAGGAGTAGATACAACATACGTATATATTTCTTGTAAATATTGGGGACCAGTGCATGAATGGAATAAAATTATCAACAAAGTTAAGGGTCATCACTATTATATAACCAATGAGTCGTTTGATTATATTCTAAATAGTCTAGAAAATAAACGTGGTGCTATTCCATTTAAACTGTACTATTCTGCAGACGGAAAATTAGAAAAAACACAAATTGGGTACAAACCACAATAAAAATATAGGGAACACACCCTACGGGCGTGGAGGGTGGGATTATTATCGCTATTACACAGGCTTTACTAAATCGAAATCCCTCTAAAACAAGCTAATCTCTGTTGGGTTGGGGTTGAATTCTTTGACGCCTTTGAAGGTGAGGCGGTGATATGGGGTGATGCCGTGCTGTGCAATGGCATTGCGATGTTTGGCAGTAGGGTAGCCCTTGTTTTCTAACCAGTCGTATTGTGGGTACTCTTCTGCAATTTTATTCATGTAGTCGTCCCTGTAGGTTTTTGCAAGCACAGAAGCAGCAGCAATAGACATCATTTTGCCGTCTCCTTTCACAATAGTGGTAAAAGGGATAAGCAGTTTGCTCTTGAATCTATTGCCGTCTATAAGTAGATGTTCTGGCTTCACATCAAGAGCCTCAATGGCTCTTGTCATTGCCAAAAATGAGGCGTTAAGGATGTTAATTTTGTCGATTTCATCGGGAAAAACCACACCTACGGCATACGCCACAGCTTCTGCCTCAATGATAGGTCTAAGTGCATAACGTTGGCGTTCTGTGAGCTGTTTAGAGTCGTTCAAAAGTTCATTTGAAAACGACTCTGGAAGTATCACAGCCGCGGCAAAGACAGGACCTGCCAAACAGCCTCTTCCTGCCTCATCTACTCCGCATTCTATTCTGCCTTTTTCTAGGTATGGTAATAACATATTAGTTTTGAGCTAGATATGGTCTTTTGTTACTTACGTTGCAACCAATAAAGTTGCCAACTAGTGTAGATACCCAAATGCAGAAAATTTGTCCTATATTCTCTGCAAGCAGTTCTGCACTACCCATAGCATAGTAGAAAATATCAGCAATACTGTGGGCAAATCCACAAACAATGAATAGAGGCACTCCAAAGATAAGAGGAAGATATTTTCCGCCGTTGAATTTTGAGTGAAATACGGCTTCTGTCATGATGAATCCGCATAATACAGCTAATAGACAGTTTTTAAGTAGTCCGTTACCAAGTCTAGTATTAATAATTCCGTCTGCTACGTCGCATAGTGAAGGGTGAACATATCTCACAATCAAACCAAACAACACGCAACCCACTAGGTTTCCAATAATAGAAATAGGAATCATTTGCCAAGTATTTTTGGTTACAAAACCAGCGGTACCTGTATATAAAACGTGCTTGTTATGAACTACTACAATAAGTCCAAAAGAGAAGAGTACAGCTCCGATGAAACCGCCTATTTCTGGAAATGCAGCAAGGCTTTTAAGGTATGCTGTCCCGCCAAATGATATACAAACGCCTGCAAATATGGCATGTTTAAAATTAAAAATAAAGTCTTTTAGTGTCATATTATTTTAGGTTATAAATATAAGTTATCAATACGTTTCCTACAGCTTTTAATACTTCTTTATCTATGTTTTCCATAGTGTCATTTACAGTATGCCATGTAGATGGGAAACCCTCGTCGTTTGTATAGTCCAGAATATCAATACATGGAATACCAATCATCTTATTTACATAATAATGGTCATCTATAATGCTTCCGCCCTCTTCGTTTACAAACAGACTTGAGTAGCCCAAAGTTTCTGCAGTTTTCCAAACATCTTCTAATACATCATTTGCATAAAAAGAAGAAATTAAGTCTTTGGCAAATCTAGCACCTTTACCTCCAACCATATCTAGCAAGATACCAAAACGTGCATTATATCTAGGCACGTGTGGATTAAGTGCCCAATGTTGAGATCCTAAACAGTAACTATTATGATAATCATTGTGTCCGTAATCTTCTGAATCAAAAAGTATAATATCCACTGCTACATTAGGTTCTTTAATGGAAAACTGTCTAGCCAATTCTAATAATACTCCCACACCAGAAGCTCCGTCATTGGCTCCTAATACAGGTTTCTTATGATTCTCAGCTTTTGGGTCTTCGTCACAAAAAGGTCTGGTATCCCAATGTGCACACAGTATAATTCTGTTTTTAGACTCAGGATTCCACGAAGCAATAATATTTCTAGATTCTAGTTTGGTTCCATTATATGCTTTGAGTGTAACATCTTGTGTAATAACAGTATCTGCAAAACGTTCCAACGTAGAAACAAGATATTTTCCACATTCTTTATGCTCTTTTGTACTTGGAATGCGATAACCAAAATCTACTTGTTTTTGCATAAATTTGTAGCAACTATCTGCATTGAATGCCACTTTTGGCTCTTGTTTGCTATCAGCAGAACTATCAGCTGAGCCACTATCTACAGCATTGCCATTTGCAGAACCATCTGCAGAGCAAGATGCTAATAAGAATAACGACAAAAATAAAATTAATTTTTCCATTTTATAGGGATTAATGATAAAAGGGCAGTAATTACCACATATACAGGATAATATAGTGCCACAAAGGGTGAATAAATCAAAACAGATGTCTTTTTAAACTTAATTGCCGTAGGCAATAAAATAAATAAATCAATAATATATTTTACCAAAACCCAGATAAGTAAAATAGGATTCCAAAAAGACATTATATAGATGCCAATCATTAGGCATTGCATCGCGAAAACTAGTACTCCAGATGCTATAATAGAAAGGTCTGTATAATGTGGAGCCTTGGATGTCCATCGTGCTCTCTGCACAAAGAAATCCTTAATATTTTCACTGCCATTTATAGTTACTACAGCATCTGATGAGTTGCAATAATGTACGATTCCATCGAGCTTTTTTGTACTTTCTAGTAGAAACATATCATCTCCAGATGGCACACTTAGTTGCACATCGCATTTATTGTACCACTCTTTAGAAAAAGTCATGCTACAAGCATTACACATTAGTGGATTTTTATTCCCAGCACTGCCAGCTGTAATTCCCATAATGCTGAGGTATTCCATACATTGCAAAGGATAAGATCTACTCATCTTTACAGGACCTATGATTAAATCTGCATCACTTTGAATATATGAATTAACCATGGTAAATACCCATGTCTTAGGGTAAGAAACATCTGCGTCTGCAGTGAGTATTATTTCTGTGTTAGCCTCCAAAATGGCTTGTTGGATAGCTTGTTTTTTGCCAGTTCCTATAGCAGAAAGTAATCTTAATTTTCCAGTGGAAAATAACTCAGATGATTTAATAAAAGATACGGTTTCATCGCAAGAATTATCATCTACAATGATAAATTTCACATTCCTATAAGTCTGATTAAAAAACTCATTTAGTGTCTTCTTTATGTTTCTTGCCTCGTTTTTTACAGCCATTACTACTGTCACTTCCTTTTTGTCAGAAAGCATGCTAGTTTCTTTGGGCAAACGAAAGAAACCTATTGTAATGTAAATAATAAAAACTAGGTAAAGAGAAAATACTATAAATATCATAAAGACAAAGAGAAACCACTAATAGAACTGATTAGTGCCACCAACGCTAAAATAAATATTAGTAGTCCTGTGGCTTTATTTAAAATCCATAGTCCTCTAATATTAAATCTCTTTCTGAATATGCTCGCAAGTAGTGTTATTAAAAACCACCACAATCCAGCACCTAGGAAAACAGAGCATATTCCTACTATAATTACCAAAAAGTGAGAGTCTGATGAAAGGAATTCAAATTGTGCAAATAGCCCTAAATATAAAAATATCATCAAAGGGTTACTCAGAGTAAGAAAAAAAGCTGTTAAATATTCTTGCCAATAGGAAGATTTTTCATTCTTACTTTTTTCTATGTTTTTTGCAGGGTTTTGGAAGAAGATATAAACGCCAAAAAGCATCATTATGGAACTTCCTGCTATCTGAATGATTAATTTATTTTCTTCTATAAATGAAAGAACCACAGAAAGACCCAATAATGCTAGTAGAGCATAAAACGTATCAGACGTTGCTGCTCCTAGTCCAGAAGTAAACCCATGCATACGACCTTTTTGCAGAGTTCTTTGGATAATTAATATTGCTATAGGTCCCACAGGAATGGAAGTACATAGACCAATAGTGATTCCTTGTATTATAGTTTCAAACATAATGCAAATATCTTATTTTTTTTTCATCTTTTTGCTATAAAATGTGGATTTTCTTTTATTTTTGTAAGAAATTATGACCGATAGAAGAAAAATATATTTCATTTCTGATGTTCACTTAGGTGCTAGGGCATTTGACAACGATAGAGAAAGAGAAAAAAAACTAGTTCGTTTCCTTTCTTCTATACAAGATGATGCCAAGGCAATATACTTTATGGGTGACATTTTTGACTTTTGGTATGAGTATAAGAACATCATCCCAAAGGGGTTTACCCGCTTATTTGGGAAGTTGGCAGAACTAGCTGATGCTGGTGTAGAAATGCACTATTTCATAGGAAACCACGACATTTGGGTTGGAGATTATTTTGAGAAGGAGTTTGGAATGAAGATGCACTATAATGCAGAAGTAACCAAGATAAATGAAAAGATATTTTATCTAGAGCATGGTCACAGAACAGGTTATAGACCTTTTTCTGTCAAGGTGATGCACTTTTTCTTCCATTCAAGATGGGTAAGACGTGTGTATAATTTAATCCACCCTTCTATAAATTATTATTTTGGACTTAACTGGTCTGCTCATAACAGAACCCATAAACATAAGCAAGAAGACGCTAAATATTTGGGAGAAAATAAAGAATATCTAGTGCGTTTTGCAAAAGAATACGTAAAAACCAAACCAATAGACTTCTTTATCTTTGGTCACCGCCACGTAGCACTAGACCTAATGATAACAAAATCTTCTCGTGTGGTTTATCTAGGAGATTGGATTACTAACTTCTCCTACGGTGTACTAGACGGCGAAAACTTTTCTTTAGAGATATACGAGGAAGAATAACAAAACAGCGACTGCAGTCGCTGTTTTGTTTTATCATTACTCTTCTATTGCTTTAGTTTCTAGGGAACTTTTTAAATCTTCGTAGAAGTAAATGCGAGCAGTTTCAAGATATGGTCTGAACCATAATAAAGCAATACCCAAGGTTAATATTGATAAGAAGAACCAACCAATGAAGCTAAGATCTAGTAAGAATAGTTTCCATTTGTTACCATTCATCATTTCCATACTTTTGTTGATACATTCTTCTGGAGTTAATTCTGGATTGTCTTCACTAATATAAACGGTTAGTGCGTATGAATAACTTTTTATTATACCAGGAATGATAAGTAATAAAGTCCAAAGGAAGATATATACAAATGTTAATCCCATTACTGGTAGTGCTCTAGAATATTTAACCTTAAAGGTGTCAATGAAATCATTTAATGCTACAGGTTTGTTCTCACGAACTAGTGACATTAATTTCACTACAAACACATAAATTAGGGGATAAGTAAGGAAAATACTAGTTGCCAAATTTGCAATACTACTTAATTCGGGAAGAAGGACTGCCACTGTTCCTGAGATAATTCCACTTACTAGTGAAATAAGAAAATAAATAAGAACTGAGTTTCCCCAATTGCCTGACAATGTATTCCAAGCTTCATTTCTTAACTCAAAATTTTGTTTCATAATTTAGGTTTATTAAAGTTTTTCGGTGCAAAGATACGGAAAAAAATGCTATATTTGCGAAAATATACATTTGCAAAATGAATAATTGGAAAGAAAACTCACTTATTGCTTCTAGAAAATTAAATTTAATTTCCACAGAAGAAATCAATAAAGTATTATTGGCTTTGGCCGATAAGGCAGAAGAAAAATGCGAAGCATTATTAGTAGAAAATCAAAAAGACTTGGCATCGATGGAAAAGACTAATCCATTGTATGACAGACTTTTATTGACCAAACAACGTATATTAGATATTGCCTCTGATATAAGAAAAGTAGCATCTCTTCCCACTCCTCTAGGAAGAATTTTGGAGAGCAGAGAACTACCAAATGGACTGAAATTAACCAAAAAAGCAGTGCCATTTGGTGTTATAGGCATAATATATGAGGCTCGTCCCAACGTTAGTTTCGATGTCTTCTCACTATGCTTCAAAACTGCCAATGTTTGTGTCTTAAAGGGTGGTACAGATGCATATAACTCAAATTTTGCTATTGTAAATCTTATAAAAGAAGTTTTGCGTGAGCATAATTTAGATGAAAATATGGTACACCTTCTCCCTGCGGGTCGTGAAGCTACAGGTGAACTTCTTAATGCAGTGGGATATATAGACCTTATTATTCCTCGTGGTAGTGCAGGATTAATTAAATTTGTTCGTGAAAATGCTATGGTGCCAGTGATCGAAACAGGTGCTGGTGTGGTTCATTGTTATTTTGATAAAGATGCAGACCTAGAAAAAGGCAAAGCTATTATAGAAAATGCCAAAACACGTCGCGTGAGTGTTTGCAACGCATTGGATTGCTTAGTTATTCATAAAGATAGATTAGATGATCTAAAAGACATCTGTTCTGGTCTAATTAAAGAAAAAAATGTGGTTATAGAAGCAGATGAGGCTTCGTTTAATGCATTATCTGGCAATTATCCTACAGAACTTCTTACCACAGCAAACGAAGAAAGTTTTGGTAAAGAATTTATGTCTCACAGAATGAGTATCAAGACTGTAGATAGTTTAAAAGATGCCATTGACCACATAAGTAAATATAGCTCTAAACATAGTGAAAGTATAGTTACAGAAAATGAGGAGTCTGCTGCAGCGTTCCTTAAAGAAGTAGATGCATCTTGTGTATATCATAATGCACCAACAAGTTTCACAGATGGTGGACAATTTGGTATGGGTGCAGAGATAGGTATTAGTACTCAAAAACTTCATGCTCGTGGACCTATGGCATTACCAGAATTATGTACATATAAATGGCTTATCGTGGGCAACGGACAAGTTAGACCATAATATCAATAAAATCACCTCATAAAGATGAAAGATATATTATCAGAACTTTTTAGTTTACCATTAGAAGACCCAGTTCTTATATTCTCAGTAATATTAGCGATAATTTTATTCGCTCCTATTATATTTGATAAGATTAAAATACCGCATATTGTTGGTATGATTTTGGCAGGTATGATATTAGGTCCCAATGGTATAAATCTATTAAGTCATGATAGTAGTTTTGAACTTTTTGGACAGGTAGGTATCCTTTATATCATGTTTATAGCAGGTATAGACATGGATATGAATGACTTCAAACAGAACCGAAAAAAAAGCATAGTATTCGGGGTATTTACCTTTTTAATTCCAATGATCCTAGGCTCAATAACTGGATTTTATCTCATTAAGGAGATTATTTTAACGGCTTCTGGAGAAGCAAGTGAAATTACTTGGTTACAAGGTAATCCTTCTAATAATGTTACTTTAATAAAATATTGTACTCTTTCTGCTGTGGTATTGGCCAGTATGTATGCTTCCAATACTCTAATAGCATATCCTATAATTAGTCGTTTCGGTATTGCTAAACAGAGATCTGTAAATATCACGGTTGGTGGAACTATGATAACCACAATTCTTTCTTTATTGGTATTAGCCATTATACTAGAGGTGGTAAGACAGGGTACTATAGATTATATTTTCTGGATTAGACTAATAGTAAGCCTAGGCATATATTCTGTAATTCTTTTCTACCTATACCCACTAATAGGCAGATGGTTTTTTAAGAGATTTGATGATAATATAGCTCAGTATATATTCGTACTTTCCATGGTCTTCCTTTCTTCATTCTTGGCCAAAGTAGCGGGTGTAGAGTATATTATCGGTGCTTTCCTAGCAGGGGTAACACTTAATAGATTAGTACCTAGACAGTCTCCTCTTATGAATAGAATAGACTTTGTGGGCAATGCCATTTTTATACCTTTCTTTTTGATTAATGTTGGTATGATAGTGAATTTCAATGTGATATTCCAAGGTTATCTTACTATTCTAACAGCAGTAGTGATGTCTGTTGTGGCTACGTTTTCCAAATATCTAGCAGCAAAGATTACTCAAAAGATATATAAAATGGACCCAGAAGAAGGATCTATGATATTTGGTTTGAGTAATGCCCAAGCGGCTGCCACTCTGGCAGCTGTTACCATAGCATACAACCTAATTATAGGAAATAATGCAGACGGAACACCTATTAGGTTGCTTTCTGAAGAGATATTGAATGGTACAATTATTATGATTTTGGTAACTTGTACTATAAGTTCCATTGTTACAGAAAAATCTGCTAGAAAATTGGCCTTAAGTTCAGAAACCGATGCTTCTGAGAATACCTATAATCCAGAAAATCGTATTCTAATACCAGTGTCAAATCCAGAAACTCTGGATAGTTTGATAGAATTGGCGTTGCTTATAAAGGATAAGAAAGATAAACAACCAGTTTATGCCCTAAAAGTGGTAGATGATAATCAAAACTCAGATAAAATATCACAAGGAAAAAAACTTCTGGATAGGGCGGCTACTATAGGAGCAGGTGCTGATATTAAAGTTAAAAGAATTTCTCGCTACGATTTAAATATCTCTAGTGGTATTTGTAATGTGGTTAAGGAAAAGAATATTTCTGATGTGGTATTAGGGTTGCATAGTAAAAGCTCTGCTACAGACTCATTCTTTGGAAATATGACAGATTCACTTCTTGGTGGTATCAACCGAATGATTTATATTTATAAGTCCATTCAGCCAATGGCAACTATCAAGAGAGTGGTGGTGGCAACTCCGCCAAAATGTGAATTTGAATCAGGGTTTAATAGATGGTGTAATCGTGTGTTCACATTATCTTCTCAGACAGGTGGTGATGTAGTATTTTATTGTACCAAAGAAACAAAAGAGGCTATTATTTCGATAGCAAAAGAGACCAAAACTAGTGTAAATATAGCTTATAATCTACTAGCAGATTGGGAAGATTTCTTGATATTAACTAAAGAAGTACAGTATAATGACCTTCTAATGGTGGTAACTGCCAGAAAGCAGAGTATTTCATATACACCATTGCTAGAGAAACTTCCTAAACAGTTGAGTAATTACTTCTCAGAAAATAGTTTCATAGTTCTCTATCCAGAACAGTTCAAAGAAGGTGAATACGACAGAAATATCTCTGAACGTAAGTTTATATAAAAGTTAGGAGTTGGGAATAAAAAACAGCGAATCGATTCGCTGTTTTTTATTCCTAATCCAAATACAAGTAGTCGTAGTGGATAAATGCACGTTGACCTTTTTTGCCAATGTTTTCACGAGCTTTGTCGCTATCATATTGGGCAATACCAACGCCCAATTCTTCTTTTTCTGAGTTCAGAATCTTTACTATATCGCCTTTTGCAAATTCTCCGCCCACTTCTGTTATACCTACTAGAAGCACCGAACTAGCTTTTGTAATCAAAGCTTGTGTGGCTCCTTCATTAAGGACAACATAACCTTTTGCAAAACTTTCACTATGTGCAATCCATTTTTTCACACCAGAGGCTTTCTTCTGATTTGCCATAAAGGTGGTATGTGGAATAGTGCAGTTTTTCTCGATTAAATGGGACAAAATTCCGTCTCTCTTGCCGTTGGCAATAATAACATAAATACCCTCGCCAGAAACCTTGCGAGCAATATTATATTTTGTAAGCATACCTCCACGACCAAAAGATGATTTGCCAGTTTGAATATATTTGGTGAAGTTTCCTTCTGGGGTAATCTCTCTAATCACCTCAGACGCAGGGTCTGAAGGGTTGCCATTGTAGATGCCGTCGATATTACTCAAAATAATAAGTGCTTCTGCGTGCATCATGGTAGCCAATAGACCAGATAGTTCGTCATTGTCTGTAAACATAAGTTCTGTTACAGAAATAGTGTCGTTTTCGTTTACGATAGGAATCACACCATTCTCCAACATCACACTTATGCAGTCTTTTTGAGTGAGATAATGACGTCTTGTGGCAAAACTTTCTTTGGTAGTAAGGACTTGTCCGCAGTGAAGACCATGCTTTTGGAACAAATCGTAGTAATGATTTATCAATTTGGCTTGTCCCACTGCAGAGAATAACTGACGAGAAGAAACAGAATCCAACTTCTTCTCTATTTTTAATTCACTTCTACCAGATGCCACCGCACCAGAAGAAACCAAAATGATTTCTATGCCAGCTTTGTGCATTTTGGCTATGTCTGTTACAATAGCCTCTATCCTTTTTAGGTCCAATGTTCCATCTGCTTGTGTAAGAACATTGCTACCAATCTTTACTACAACGCGTTTGAAGCGATACATAATTTTATGCGGTTTTATCGGGAAAATTATAGACTTTCTAACATTCTTTTAATCACAGTTTGAGCAGAAACCACGCGGTTTGCAGCCTCAGGAATAACTATGGAACGAGGACTTTCTATCACGTCATCTGTTACTATCATATTTCTACGAACAGGAAGACAGTGCATGAAGAAAGCATTGTCTGTAAGACTCATTTTTTCTGTATCTACAGTCCAACTGCGGTCTTCACATAAAATCTTACCATAGTTTGGGTCGGCGTACGCAGACCAGTTCTTGGCATAAATGAAGTTTGCACCTTCAAATGCTTTTCTTTGGTCATATTCCACTCTAGCATTGCCCACAAACTCTGGAGCAAGTTCATAACCTTTTGGGTGTGTGATAACAAAATCTACATCTGCCACATTCATAAAGTCTGCAAAAGAGTTAGGAACTGCTTGAGGCAGTGCTCTTGGGTGAGGAGCCCATGTTAACACCACTTTTGGACGTTCTTGTTCCTTAAATTCTTCTATAGTAATAAGGTCTGCAAATGCTTGAAGAGGGTGACAAGTGGCAGATTCCATACTAAATACAGGTTTGCCAGAATATTTTATGAATTGGTTAAGGATAACTTCTTCATAATCAAACTGTTTGTTCTCAAAACGAGCAAAAGAACGCACACCTATCAAGTCACAATAACTACCCATTACAGGAATGGCTTCTAATAAGTGTTCTGGTTTGTCTCCGTCCATAATAACACCTCTTTCTGTTTCCAATTTCCATGCTCCAGCATTTACATCCAAAACTATGGTGTTCATGCCTAAGTTCATACCTGCTTTTTGGGTACTTAGACGGGTACGAAGACTAGAATTAAAGAAAACCATTAAAAGGGTCTTATTTTTACCCATTGTATCCCATTTATATGGGTTTGCTTTTACTTCTAATGCTTCTTTAACAGCTTTTTTAATATCGCCTAGGTCTGCGGCTCTTTGATATGTTCTCATAATTATTTGTCTTTTTCTCTAATTTCTACACGACGAATTTTACCACTAATAGTCTTTGGAAGTTCATTAACAAACTCTATTATACGTGGGTATTTATAAGGAGCAGTAACACGTTTAACGTAGTCTTGAAGCTCTTTGATAAGAGCATCACCTGCTTTGTCTTTGTAATCTGCTGCTAGCACAATAGTAGCTTTCACCACTTGACCACGGATAGGGTCTGGCACAGCTGTAATAGCACATTCCACCACAGCATCGTGCGACATAAGTGCACTTTCTACCTCAAAAGGTCCAATGCGGTAACCAGAAGATTTGATAACGTCGTCGTTTCTACCAACGAACCACAAATATCCGTCTTCATCTTTCCAAGCCACGTCGCCAGTGTGATAAATACCATCGTGATATGCCTCTTTGGTACGAGCTTCGTCTCTGTAATATCCAAGGAACAAACCAAATGGTTTTTTGTTTTCATCTATACGAATGATAATTTCACCTTGTTCACCCACTTCGGCACTACGTCCGTCTGTCATAACTATATCCACATTATAAGCAGGGTTTGGTTTGCCCATAGAACCTGGTTTTGGTTCCATCCAAGGAGTGGTTAGTACGGTACAAGTAGTTTCTGTTTGACCAAATCCTTCACGTAGTTTGATACCTGTTAGTTCATAAAACTCTTGATATACGCTAGGATTTAATGCTTCTCCTGCAATGGTAGCCCATTTAAGTGAAGAAAGGTCATATTTAGTCAAGTCTTCACGAATCATAAAACGGAAAATGGTAGGAGGAGCACAGAAAGAGGTAATCTTATACTCTTGAATCATTTTTAGCATATCTGCAGGAGTGAATTTTTCGTGGTCATATACAAAAATTGATGCACCTGCAATCATTTGACCATAAAGTTTACCCCATACAGCTTTGCCCCAACCAGTATCTGCCACTGTTAAGTGAAGACTTTCTTCTGTTAGGTTATGCCAATAACTACCTGTTACAATATGTCCCAATGGATAACAGAAGTCGTGTGCCACCATTTTTGGGTTGCCAGAAGTACCAGAAGTGAAATAAATGATAGAAATATCATTGTTTGTATTTACATTTTCTGGACGAACAAATTCTCCAGCATTTTCTATGCCTTTTGTGAAATCTTCAAAACCTTCATATACTTGAGGTCCTACAGAGATAACACTCTTTACAGAAGGACATTTGGGAAGTGCGTTTTTGATGTGGTCTAGCACAACAGTATCGCCAACTGCCACAATTGCCTTAATATCTGCCGCTTCGCAACGATAAATAATATCCTTTTCGGTAAGTAAGTGAGTTGCAGGGATAACTACTGCACCTAGTTTGTGAAGTGCAATAATAGAATACCAGAATTCATAACGGCGTTTAAGGATAAGCATTACCATATCGCCTTTCCCAATACCCAAAGATTGGAAATAAGCAGCAGTTTTATCTGTCTTTTCCTTTAAATCTGCATAACTAAAGTCAATATGTTCACCTTTGTCATTAGTCCAACAAATGGCTCTTTTATTAGGGTTTTCTTTTGCCCACGCGTCAACTACATCGTATCCAAAGTTGAAATTCTCTGGAGCTTTGATTTTTAGATTGTTTACAAAATCTTCTTGTGATGTAAAATAAGTTTTTTCTACAAAACGTTCTAACATTGTTCTAGGTTTATAAAATTATCGCCAAAAAGCGTGCTTTTTCGTTATTTAATGCTTTCATTCCGTGAGGTTTAGTAGCATCGAAATAGATACTATCACCTTCTTCCAATATAATATCTTTTCCATCTATTTGTAATAGAAGAGTTCCTTTTTCCATTAAATTAAACTCTTGACCAGGGTGTGAGTTTAAGTGGATAGGGGCATCGTTTGGTTCCACAGTAACAAGGAAAGGAGTGGCTTTTGCATTTTTGAAACCACCTGCTAGGTCTCTGTATTTATAGGCTTTACTTCTTTCTACAGAAATACCCAATCCTTTACGTGTAACGAAATAACTTTCTGCGTGTGTCTCGTTGCCAGAAAGTATCACGGCAGTATCAATATTAAAATTCTTAGCCACTTGGCAGATATAATTCATAGGAATATCTACCTCGCCAGTTTCGTAGCTTTCGTAAGTACTCACCTCAATACCAGTTTTTTCTGCCATTTCTGCAGTACTCAAATCTATAGAATCACGAAGACCACGTAGGCGTTCTGCAATATCTTTCATCATAATTCTTTAGTTTTAAATTAATATCTATTTTTTTAAGATTTGGTTTTTAAGAGGTTATTTCTAGATGTGTGCAGTGTGAAAAACCGGAGTTTACTGTGACGTAAATGAGGATTTTGAACACAAACACAGCGTGGAAAGAATCCTTAAAAATAAATCTTACTTTATTAGGCTTGCTTTAAGACCTTTAATAACAGAGTTTGTAAACCCATTCGCTTCCATCTCATTAAGACCTTTGATTGTAATACCACCAGGAGTTGTAACCTTGTCTATCTCTATTTCTGGGTGAGAATCGTTGGTTTCAAGCAAATCGATAGCACCACGAAGGGTTTGAATAACCACATCTTTTGCCACATTTGGATAAATTCCCATCTCTACGCCACCTTCCATAGCAGCTCTAATGTATCTAAATGCGTATGCAATACCGCAACTAGAAAGCGACATCATAGCATTTAGTTGGTTCTCTGGTACAAGGAATGCTTTGCCAAGTTCACCAAAGATTTCTACTATTTCATTTTCTTGCTCTTTGGTTGCACCGCAAGAAGCTATAGTGTTCACACTTTGAAGCACGTCTATAGCGGTATTTGGAATGATGCGGAAGATTACAGGTTTTTCACCATCTTTGTCCAAAAGATTTTGAAGGTCTGCAATAGAAACGCCAGCAGCAATAGAAATAAAGATTTGATTTTTGTAATCAAGCGAATCTTTGATTTGAGAAATTATCTGGGAAACGAGCCATGGTTTAACAGCAAGTATCACTATGTCTGCTCCTTTTACGTTTGCTGAGTTGTCTGTTGTTACTTCAATATTGTTGTTGAAGTTTTGCAAATTTCTCAATGCATCTTCGTTGATGTCACTAACAGAAATTTTTCCTGCTAAACTCCCTTGTGTAAGTCCTCTGGCTATGGCTCCGCCCATATTACCAGCTCCAATAATAGCTATATTTTTCATAACTTCTAGAAAATTTGCGTAAAATTACTAAATAATGTGCAAAATACACATAAAAATGCAGATAAATATGAGGGCAGGTAGCAGATTAATTATTCTCAAGTGCTTAATGTTTAGAATATTAATGCCTAGTCCGATAAGTAAAATACCACCTACTGCAGTGAGATTTTTGATAGTGTCATCTTCTATAGAATTACCGATGAAATCGGCAAAAATTGTAATTCCACCTTGATAAATGAGCAGTGGAATAGCAGAAAGAACAACGCCAAAACCAAAGGTGCTACTTAGCATAAATGCACTAAACCCGTCCATCATACTTTTTGTAAGGAGTAAATCTGAAATTTCTCCTGTAAGTCCTTCTTCTATAGGTCCAATTATGCTCATAGAACCCATACAGAAAAGTAAAAATGCGGTGATAAGTCCTTCTGTAAATTTGTCGTTTTTTGATTTAGTGATTTTTTTTATCTTTTCTGAGATAAATTCTGTTTTTTCTTCTAGTTTTAGGGCTTCGCCCAATATTCCACCAATGATTAAACTTAGGATAATAAACATGGCATTGCTCATGTCCATTGCCATTTTTATACCAAGTGCCAAGGTAAATAGTCCTACTCCCTGAAAGAATATATCTTGGTATCTTTCTGGTAGTTTCTTTTTTATAACAAGTCCTAGGCTCCCGCCTAGAATCACTGCTGCTGTGTTTATTATAGTGCCAATCATAATATCTTGATTATAAATTTAACTCCTCACTCCTCACTCCTCACTCCTAACTTATTAATTATCTCCTCCGCTCCTGTCTCCAAATCACCGCTTGTAGTGATGTGTGCTTGAGAGTAGAAAGGGAGCCTGGATACTAACATTTTTTCGATGAAACCGCGCATTTCTGTATCAGATTTATCTTTGAGTAGAGGTCTGGTGGATTTTACTAGATTTAGTCTATAGGTGAGTTCGTCTAGGTCTGGATTAAGGAAAATTACAGTGCCTTTTTCTTTCATTATCTCCATATTGTTATTAAAACATGGAGTGCCGCCACCAGTGGATATTACCACATTTTCAAGTTTAGAGACCTCACGCAGAGTTTCTGTTTCCATTTCTCTAAATTTATTTTCTCCGAATGTAGAGAAAATCTCATTTATAGATTTATTGTATTTTTTTTCTATAATAGTGTCTGTATCTATAAACTCAAATCCCAATCTCTGTGCTAGATTACTACCAATGGTAGTTTTTCCTGCTGCCATATAGCCCACCAAAAATATTCTATTTGTCATAATATAGGACTTAGTAAACGTGCTAGTGCTTGTATTATTTTACGATATTTAGGTCTATGTGACCATCTGTAATATGTTAGTTTCTTACATACTTTCATATCCTTTATAAACAATTCTTTGAGGTGTTTACTATGTTCTTCATCGTAGATAAACGCACTCACCTCAAAGTTTTGTTCAAAACTCCTCAAATCTATATTGGCAGACCCAATAATGGCGATTTCATCGTCAATAACTAGTGTTTTGGAGTGAATAAAACCTTTGGTATATTGATAGACATCTACTCCTACTTTCAGAATATTACCCATGTAAGACATAGATCCTTCGTAAGAAATCTTTTCGTCACTTCTATATGGAATCATAAGTTTTACTTCTACACCCGAAAGTGCTGCAGATTGTATGGCATTCATTATGCTTTCGTTGGGTAAGAAATACGGAGTCTGTATATAGATGTATTTTTTAGCATTACTAATGGCTAGACAATATGCCTGCATAATACTTTCCCATTCCATGTCTGGTCCACTTATACCTATTTGTATAGCGGTAGGAGTAGTAATAGTGGTTTGTGGAAAGAATCTTTTATTTGTATGAAGCCTTTTGGTGATATATAGCCAATCATACAAGAAAGTGTGTTGAAGTCCAGCAACGGCGTCTCCTTCCACCCTTAGATGAGTATCTCTCCAAACTCCCCATTCTAGTCCTTTTGTATATCTATCTGCTATATTAAACCCACCTAGATAACCCACTTTGCCATCCAAGATAAGTATTTTTCTATGGTTTCTGTAATTTATTTTACTAGTGAAATATGGGAAACGAATCTTGAAGAAAGACTGCATTTTGATGCCAGCTCTTTTCATATCCCTAATGGTGGTACGTTTCAATCTCCAGCTTCCCAAATCATCATAAATAACTCTCACATCTACACCTTCTTTTGCTTTTCTTATAAGTGCTTCTTTAAAGGTATTGCCAGTTTCGTCAGTTTCTATGATGAAATATTCTGCATGGATATGATCTTTGGCATTAGAAATGTCTTCTAGCATCTTACCCAAAAGTTTTTCTCCTTCTGTAAATATTTCTATCTCATTATTCCCATAAACACCCAATTCTGAGGTTTTTCCTATTAGTGTGGCAAGTTTTACATTTTTATTTACAATAGGATATTTGTTTAAATCTACCTGATTTATTGTTTGCTTTTTAGAAATCTTGGTTATTTTCTTTTTAATTCTATTAGAAATTCTTCTTTGCCTATGATAACTTCTTCCGAATACTATATAAAATATAATTCCAATGTAAGGAAGCAGTGAAATGACTATTATCCACGAAATGGTGCGTACAGGACTTCTTTTTCCATCTGCTAATACTGTGATTATAGAAGAAATAACCACTATCAGATATGTGTAAGAAATCACGTAACCTAATATTTCAGAGATAAGTTCTGTCATTTAGCGTGTTTTTTTGTAATTAAGGAATGTGCAATCAGAGAATTTTTCCACCTGGCAACTCATGCCAGAAGTAGGGAATGTTGGGGCTGGAACTCCCTCATGACAAGGAGTGTCGCCAATTTCCACTTGAATGGCATCATAAATTCCACTTTCTATAAATTTTTCTAATGTATATTTTCCACCTTCTACTATGAGAGATTGGATATTCTTCTCATAAAGCCACTGGATTATTTGAGGAATTATATCCTTGTCGAAATCTATTTTTACTCTCACACCATCTTCTATATGTGCATTAAAAATTGCAGTGGGTTGAGCATTGTCATAAAAATTATAATATGTAGGAATTTCTAGATTCCTATCTATAGCAATTCTTAATGGGGGATTGCCCTGAAATCTTCTACAACCTAGTTTTGGGTCATCTTTTAGTGCAGTATTCTTTCCAACCAAGATGGCATCTTCTTCTGCTCTCAATTTATGAACACAAGCTTTGGAAATATCATTAGATATTCTAATAGGCATAGAATAATAAGCATCTATAAAACCATCAGAAGTTTGAGCCCATTTCAAGATGATATATGGTCTTTTTTTGTTGTGAAACGTGAAAAAACGAGCATTTAATTCATTCCCCTCGTCTTGTAATAGTCCACATTCCACTTGAATGCCTGCATCTCTAAGCATATTTATACCTCTGCCAGAAACAAGAGGATTTGGATCTACATTACAAATAACAACTTCAGAAATCTTTTCATTAATTATTCGTTCTGCACATGGAGGAGTTTTGCCATAATGTGAACATGGCTCTAGATTTACAAATAGTGTACTTCCTTCTAGCTCTGCTTTGTCTTTTACAGACTCTATAGCATTAACCTCAGCATGGGCTTCGCCAAATTTTCTGTGGTAACCTTCACCAATAATTTTACCATCTTTTACTATAACGCAACCCACCATTGGGTTTGGAGAAACTCTTCCCATGCCTTTTTTTGCCAAATCTAGGCAACGACGCATATATAAAACTTTATCAGATTCTGTCATAATGTCTATCAATAATAGCCTAATACTGCAAAGATATAAATTTTTTATTACCTTTGGACTATGAAAACTTTGTTAATTTCATATAAACAGGCATTAAAAGAGAAATATTCTTCTCATGAGATTTCATTGATGTTTAGAGAACTTGTTTCCAAACGCTGTAATGTTTCAACTCAGAACTTATATTTTCTAGAAGATATAAATTGTACTGCAGACAGTAGGGAATTATTATTATCAGATTTAGAAAGGTTGGCGTTAGGTGAACCATTTCAACATATTTTGGGTTATACAGAGTTTTGCGGATTGAAACTTAATGTAAATAATAATGTGCTAATTCCTCGTCAAGAAACCACAGAATTGGTAGAATGGATTACTGCTAATGAGAAATCTCCAAATAAGATTTTAGATGTGGGAACAGGTAGTGGTTGTATTGCATTGGCAATGAAAAAATCCTTTCCACAATCGGAGGTTTGGGCAGTGGATAAGAGTAAAGAAGCACTAAATGTAGCTCAAAAAAATGCCGATGAAACCGCACTTTTTATCAATTATAAAGAGTTGGATATGCTAACAGAATTAGATGAACTCCTACTAGATTTTGATATAGTAGTAAGTAACCCTCCATATATTATGCCATCAGAAATAGTGGATATGACAGATGATGTTTTAAATTACGAACCACACATGGCACTTTTTGCACCAGAAGATGACCCATTAATATATTACAGAGCGGTAGCGGAGTTTTCCAAAAAGTGCGAGAGTACGTTATATTTTGAGATAAATCCACTACTTTCTTCACAAACGTATGATATGCTAATAGGAATTGGATTTAAAGAAATAGAAATTAAAGAAGATATATCTAAAAAACCTAGAATGATTAGGGCTAAATAAGAAAATATTATATATCTTTGTGCGGACAAAAAGGAGCTGAATAAAAAGTGTACTTCTGCGTTACGCTTGCCTTCGAAATCCTCATTTACGTTTAGTAAACTCCGGTTTCTCAGACTTCGCAAGCCTTGAATTACATCTTTTTATTCAACTCCCCGGAAAAGCATAAAAAAAAGAAACTGACCAAAAAGTCAGCTTCTTTAGGTGGGCCCACCTGGACTTGAACCAGGGACCTGCGGGTTATGAGTCCGATGCTCTAACCGACTGAGCTATGAGCCCGATGATTAAATCGAATGCAAAGGTAAGAATATTTTTTAAATAAACAAATGAAGATACTAGAAAATTTACAAGAAATTAATTTTATTGGTTCTGCAGTCACTATAGGATATTTTGACGGAGTGCACAAAGGACACTCTGCTTTATTATCCAGATTGGTTTCACAAGCCAAAGAAAGAGGACTAGAATCTGTAGTAGTAACATTTTCCACTCACCCCAGAGAAGCGTTACATGCCAATTACATACCTAAACTTATCACTCTTAATGAGGAAAGGTATAAATTGTTAGAAAAACAAGGTGTAGATTATTGTGTAGTACTTCCTTTTAACAGTGAAATTTCAGGAAAATCATTTAAACAGTTTATTGATGATTATTTAATAGGTATTTTTAAAACCAAATATCTATTGATAGGTCATGACCATCATTTTGGTTGTGATAGAGCCAATGGTTTCCAAGAATATAAACAATACGGAGAAGAAAAAGGTATTGTAGTGGAAAGAGAAGATGTCTTTAAGTTTAAAGATATTGTGGTTAGTTCGTCATATATCCGAAAAGAAATCCAGTCTGGTAATATCAACCACGCAAAAGATGCATTAGGTTATGATTATTTCATAGAAGGAACTGTAATTCCAGGTTTTAAAGTAGGCAAGAGCATTGGATTCCCTACAGCTAATGTGGCAGTAAATGATGTAAGAAAGTTGTTGCCTGCGGCGGGAGTTTATGCTGTAACTGTGAATATAGATGGTTCTGCTAAGGCTTTGAAAGCAATGCTATATATAGGTGCAAGACCTACTTTTGTTAATATGTCTGAGACCAAAAGCATAGAAGTTCATATTTTCGATTTTGATGAAGATATTTACCAAAAAAAGATAAAAGTAAATTTCAAGCACTATATAAGAGAGGAACAAAAATTTGATTCTGCGTCCAAATTGGCTTCGCAATTAAATAAGGATAAGCAAGTTGTCCTAGATTGGTTCTCCAAGAAGAAATAATTATTTGCCCAAAAGAGTTTTGTATTTTGGGGCGTTTTTCTCAAAAACACGTCCCAAATTAAATTGGGCAATAAGTTGTTGCTGGAAGTTTATCTTACCCAATTCATTAACATGCAAATTAAGTGAGAAATAGCAGTTTACAAATCTATTGTTATATAGATAGATAAAAAGGTCTGTTCTGCTATATAGCTTACTCTTATACCAAGGATCACCCATATTTAGGGTGGTCTTTTGTTTTTCATAGAGTGGATAAAGGCTATCGCCATAATATAAAGACTGTTTAAGACCTAGGAATCTCCACCTAAATGAAAGTTCTGCATTAAGAGCATGTGTCAAGAAGATTGTTTCAGTTGCTCTTTCTCTCTGATAACCACCAATATAACCTATTCTAATATTAAAAATATCTATTACTGGAGCAAAATAATGTAAATCTAGACCAATGTATGGATTAATCATAATGTCGTCATAGACACAATTGGTTTGTGTACTATTAGCCAAGTGATTTAACATGGCATAACCACCAGTATAGAACCATTTATATTTGTATTGACCTGTGGCAATCACTCTAAACGCCTCTCTAGTGTCTTCACTATACATGCCACGCCAATCTGCCATAAGAGAGGCAAATCCCTTTTCACTTTCATATTGGAACAAAGCTCCTTGGATATTAGCATTATAATAACTTATGGAGTCGGAAAGTAGATATTCTGGGAGTGTTTCTTTTAAGTATCTATATGGTACAAAACCTAGATTAATATCGAAACCTTTGGTTTGTAATCTATAATAAATGGTTGGTTTCACCGTGATTTTTCCCCAATTGGCACCAAAAGGTTGATTGTAAGAAACACCAGCCATTAATCTATGCACAGACTCGGTGGAATCTGCTATTTGTACACCCACCTCTGGGGCCAATCTCACACCGAATATCGTTTGGCTTCTCTGACCAGGAGTGCGGTCATATTCTCTATTGTCGAAGTATAATAAGAAATCTGTATCGTAGGCAAAATTTACCTTGGTTTGTGCCATAGCACAACAAAAAACTGCTTCTATAATAAGCAAATTAAAAATGATTATATTACGAAGCAGTTTATCCATCTATTATCTTATGAAAAGCATTTCACGATATTTAGGAAGAGGCCAAAGTTCATCATCTACTATTAGTTCCAACTCATCTGCACCCTCACGAATAGTACTGAAATATGGCAAAACAGTTTCGCTATAAGCTATGGCTTTTTCTCTTTCACTTTCTATTTTATTGGCTTTCTTCCTAGCTGCCACCATGGCATCTACCTGAGACTTAATAATAGAAATATGTCTAGAAAGTTTTTCAATTAGTTCCATATTGTGTGCAGAAAGTTCTTCTGCCTTTTCTGCACTATAGATTTGTTTTGTTTTATATACATTGTCTAGTAGCAGAGACTGATATTGTGTTGCTACAGGGATAATATGATTTAAACATAAGTCACCCAAAACACGAGCCTCAATTTGAAGTTTTTTGGTGTAAGTTTCCCATTTTACCTCATTTCTAGCCTCCAATTCCTTTTCTGAGAACACACCAGTTCTGCAAAACATTTCTATGCTTTCTTTTCTAGTATAAGCCTCATAGATTAGAGGTACACTAGTTTCACAGTCTAGTCCACGTTTGGCAGCCTCTTCTCTCCACTCGTTACTATATCCATTACCGTCGAAACGAATAGGTTTTGACTCCTTAATATATGCTTTGAGAACCTCGAATATAGCTTTATTTGTAGGAAGACCGCTAGAGATTTTTTCATCAACTAGGGTTTTAAATTCATTTAATTGGTCTGCCATTATTGTATTTAGAACAATAAGTGCAGAAGCACAATTGGCAGACGAACCCACAGCACGGAACTCAAATCTATTGCCTGTAAAGGCAAAAGGAGAAGTACGGTTACGGTCTGTATTGTCTAGAAGAACTTCTGGTATATGAGCTACACCCAATTTCATTTTCTTCTTATTGTCCATAACAATGGCTTCTTCGCTGCTACTTTCTTCTAACTTATTTAGTACCTCAGTCAAATGAGAACCAAGGAAAGCAGAAATTATGGTAGGAGGAGCTTCTCCAGCACCTAGGCGGTGAGCATTTTGAGCTGTCATAATAGACGCTTTTAACAATGCGTTATTTTTATATACAGCCATTAAAGCATTCACCAAGAAGGTTATAAATTGAAGATTTTCTTCTGGAGTTTTACCAGGGGTAAATAATCCTACACCAGTATCAGTGCCTAGTGACCAGTTGTTGTGTTTACCAGAACCATTTATGCCTGCAAAAGGTTTTTCGTGAAGCAACACTCTAAAACCATGTTTGCGAGCTATACGGTTCATAATAGACATTACAAGTAAGTTTTGGTCATTGGCCAAGTTCATTTCACCAAAAATAGGAGCAAGCTCAAATTGGTTTGGTGCAACCTCATTATGACGAGTCTTACATGGAATACCATAATTATAAGCCTCAAACTCTAGTTCTTTCATAAATGCTTGAACACGAGCAGGTATAGCACCGAAATAGTGATCTTCTAGTTGTTGGTTTTTGGCAGATTCATGACCTATTAGAGTGCGACCTGTCAAAAGAAGGTCTGGGCGTGCAGCATAAAGTCCTTCATCCACAAGGAAATATTCTTGTTCCCAACCTAGGTATGAAACTACTTTCTTAACAGAAGGATCGAAATAATGACAAACAGCAGTTGCAGCTTTATCCACTGCATTTATAGCCTTAAGAAGTGGAGTCTTGTAGTCTAACGCCTCACCTGTATAAGCTACAAAAACAGTAGGAATACAAAGGGTATCATCTACTATGAATGCAGGAGAAGAAGGGTCCCATGCTGTATATCCACGAGCCTCAAATGTGTTTCTAATGCCACCATTGGGGAAACTAGAAGCATCGGGTTCTTGTTGGACCAAAAGTTTTCCAGAAAATTTTTCTATAACTTCTCCACCAGGTACTGTGGCATATTCTATAAAAGAATCATGCTTTTCTGCAGTGCCTTCTGTTAGAGGTTGAAACCAGTGAGTATAGTGAGTGGCACCATGAGTCATTGCCCATTTTTTCATGCCATCTGCCACTTCGTCAGCTATTTGGCGGTCTAATGTTTCGCCTAAGTCAATAGCCTTAATAAGTGCTTGCATACAATCGTCTGATAAGAATTTGGCCATTTCTTTTCTGCCAAATACATATCTGCCATAATACTCAGAGATATTTTCTTTTGGAGGGGTGACTTGCAATGCCTTTTTGGTAAACGCTTCGCTTACAACCCTAAATCTTAATCCGCTCATAAATTAACAATTTATCCCACAAAAATAAGCATTTTTTTCTGCAAACTAAGTTACTTTGCCCATTTTTACACATATTATATGTATTTTTTTTAGTTGTTATCAAAATTTTATTACTTTTGCACCCGAATTTAAATGTCTAACCATCGATAACTTCATGAATATGGGTAAAAATCTGGTAATAGTCGAATCTCCAGCGAAAGCTAAAACAATAGAGAAATTCTTAGGTAAAGATTATAAGGTAATGTCTAGTTTTGGGCACATACGTGACCTTAAGACCAAGGATATTAGTATAGATTTCACCAAGAATTATGCTCCTATATATGAAGTTCCTTCAGATAAAAAGAAGCTTGTAACAGAGCTTAAGAAGAAAGTTAAGGAATCAGACATGGTTTGGTTGGCTTCCGATGAAGACCGCGAGGGAGAAGCTATTGCATGGCACTTGGCAGAGGTTTTAGGTTTGGATATAGATAAGACTAGACGTATAGTATTTCATGAAATCACAGAAAATGCAATACTAAATGCTATCAAAAATCCTAGAAATATAGATATAGACTTAGTCAATGCTCAACAAGCACGTCGTGTATTGGACCGTATAGTGGGTTTTGAACTTTCTCCTATTCTTTGGAAAAAAATTAAACCACAATTGTCTGCAGGTCGTGTTCAGTCTGTAGCAGTGAGACTTATAGTGGATAGAGAACGTGAAATCCAAAATTTCAAAGCAGAATCAAACTACAAAATAGTTGCACTATTTACAGATGCAAATGGAGTGGAAATTAAAGCAGAGCTTTCTAAGCGTTTTACTACCAAAAAAGAAGCACAATCTTTCTTAGAAAAATGTAAAAAAGCTTCATTTACCGTATCAGATGTGGTTACAAAACCAGCAAAACGCACTCCAGCACCTCCTTTTACCACTTCTACACTCCAACAAGAAGCTGCACGTAAACTAGGCTATTCTGTTTCACAAACCATGACTATAGCACAGAGACTATACGAAAGTGGTAAAATTACCTATATGCGTACAGACTCTGTAAACCTGTCAAAACTTGCTCTTAATGCTGCCAAATTTGCAATTACTTCATTTGCAGGAGAGAAATATAGTAAGGTAAGACAATATGCTACCAAAGCAAAAGGTGCACAAGAAGCTCACGAGGCTATTCGTCCTACCAATATGGCAGATGCCACAATAGAAGGTACAAAACAAGAAAAATATCTATACGAACTTATTTGGAAGCGTACTATTGCTTCTCAAATGGCAGATGCAGAACTAGAAAAAACCACTATTACCATAGAACTAGACAATTCACAAGAAACATTTATTGCAGCAGGTGAAGTATTAGTTTTTGATGGTTTCCTAAAAGTTTATATGGAATCAAAAGATGAAGAAGAAGAAGATTCTTCATTAAATATGCTTCCAGCACTCAAAAGTGGTAACAAATTAGAATACAAAAGAATAGATTGTACAGAACGTTTTACTCAGCGTCCTGCTCGTTATACCGAGGCTTCATTGGTTCGTAAAATGGAAGAATTAGGCATAGGTCGTCCATCTACATACGCTCCAACCATTAGTACTATACAAAATAGAGAATATGTAGAAAAAACAGATAGAGAAGGGGTTAAAAGAAATTATGATTCTCTAGTATTAGAAGGTGGAGTTATCACAGAACAAGTAAATGAAGAGATCTACGGAACAGAAAAATCTAAACTTTTCCCTACGGATATAGGTGTAGTGGTAAATGATTATTTAGTAGATAATTTCCAAAACATTATAGATTATAATTTCACTGCACAAGTAGAAAAAGACCTAGATAAGATTGCCGAAGGCGAGGAAAAATGGGAATCAACAATAGATAATTTCTACAAAGATTTTCATAAAACCATAGAAGAGTCTTCTAGTAAAAAGACAGAACGCAAAGCAGGCGAACGCCTATTGGGTACAGACCCAAAAACAGGAAAACCTGTTTATGTAAAAATAGGTCGTTTTGGTGTAGTGGCTCAGATGGGAGATGCAGCAGACAATGATAAACCTACATTTGCATCATTAAAAGCAGACCAATCATTAGAAACTATTACCTTAGAAGAAGCACTAGAATTGTTTAAACTTCCTCGTGTGCTTGGTGAGTTGGAAGGAAAAGAAGTAAAAGTAGCAGTAGGTAGATTTGGACCTTATATAGCATATAATGGTGCATTCTGCTCACTACCTAAAACTTTTGACCCACTTTCTGTAACACTAGAAGAAGCAAAAGAACTTCTTAAAGCAAAACAAGAGGCAGAAGCCAACAAAGTAGTTAAAACATTTGCCGAAGATGCTTCTATGCAACTTCTTAATGGTAGATATGGTATTTATCTTTGCAAAGATAAAACAAATTATAAACTTCCCAAAGATTGTACTCCAGAGGCATTGACATACGAAGATTGTGTGAAGATAATAGAGGAGACTCCGGCGAAGACAACAAAGAGAGGCAGAAAGAAATAACAAAAAAAAGGCGATTTCATCGATGAAATCGCCATTTTTATTCTTATTGTAAGAGTTATTTTTAAAGGAGGGATTTTTAGGCGTCCCGAAGTCTGAGAAACCGGAGTGTACATGAGGTACTCGAGGATTTCGAAGACGAGGGCAACGACAAAAGCACCCTTTAAAATAACTCGACTATAGTACTTCGACTTTTAGTTTTGCATACGCTCTCTCTGCTTTTTCTAGAGCAGCTTCTACTGAGTTGTCAGAAGCAAGGATAACACCTAGACGGCGGTGACCTTTTATTTCTGGTTTGCCAAATATGCGGATTTGAACATTTTCTTCACTTAGAATGTCTTCTAAACCACTGAAAATAATTTCTTTTGAAGTACCTTCTACTACTATAGCTTTTGATGCAGAAGGACGATAGAAATTGATAGATGGGATAGGAAGACCTAGTATGGCACGAGCATGTAGAGCAAATTCTGATAGGTCTTGAGAAATCATAGTTACCATACCAGTGTCGTGTGGACGAGGAGAAACCTCACTAAAGATAACATTATCACCACAAACAAAAAGTTCTACACCAAAAATACCATAACCACCTAGAGCATCAGTGATTTTCTTAGCTATGTCTTGTGCTTGTGCTAGAGCCACTTCACTCATGGCTTGTGGTTGCCAAGATTCACGATAGTCGCCATCTACTTGGTGGTGACCTATAGGGTTGAGGAACAATGTGCCACCAGAGTGACGCACAGTAAGAAGTGTGATTTCATAATCAAATTTTACAAAACCTTCCACAATCACGCGACCTGCACCAGCACGACCACCTTCTTGTGCTTCTTTCCAAGCATTGTCTATGTCTGCTTCTGTTTTAACGGTGCTTTGACCGTGGCCAGAAGAACTCATAATAGGTTTAACCACGCATGGGATTCCTATTTCTTTAATAGCAGCATCAAACTCTTCACGAGTTTCTGCAAATTTATATCTAGAAGTAGGAAGACCTAATTTTTCAGCTGCTAAGGTTCTAATACCTTCGCGGTTCATAGTAAGGAATGCGGCATTAGCAGTAGGGATTACATTATATCCTTCTTTTTCTAGTTCCACTAATGTAGGTGTTGCGATAGCTTCTACTTCTGGAATAATATAGTCTGGTTTTTCAGTTTCTATAATATTTCTTAGAGCTTGAGAATCCAACATAGAGATTACATAGTTTCTGTGTGCTATTTGCATGGCAGGGGCATTTGCATATTTGTCCACAGCCACCACTTCTACACCAAAGCGTTGTAATTCTATTGCAACTTCTTTTCCTAGTTCACCAGAGCCCAATAAAAGAGCTTTTTTACCCACAGGGGTTAATACAGTTCCTAATTTTAACATAGATAAATATTTTATATTCTTTGCAAATATATAAAATAAGTTCAATACTATGAAATTAAATATAAAAAATTGTTAATTCTACAGAAGAGAATATTATCTTTGTAGGTAGAAATTTTAATTATAACTGATATGATAAGACATATAGTAATGTGGAAACTTAAGGCAGAAGCCGAAGGTAAGACCAAAAAAGAGAATGCTTTAATAATTAAAGAAAGTTTAGAAGCACTTAATGGAGTTGCACCTACATTGGTAGATATAGAGGTGGGAATTAATCACCCAGAAACCCCAGAGAGCAATTATGATGTGGTTTTAAATTGTACTTTCAACACAGTGAGTGACTTAAATGAATATCAAGTTCACCCTGCTCATCAGGCAGCTGCTGTTTATATCAAAAAAGTAGTGGAAGCTAGAGTTTGTGTCGATTACGACTTCTAATTCTGCATATATACAAAAAATATACAACTTTGGGACGAATTCCGCTATATAGGGGCGAAATATGTCCCTTTTTTATATATTATAAACGTTTGAGAATATATTTTAATTACCTTTGCAACTCCTTAAATTAAACGAAAAAACAAATGAAAAATATGAAAAAGATTTTAGTAACGATATTCTTCCAGATACAACACAAGTAGAAAAACGTTTAATCAAGTATGAGTGTCCCAAGAAGAAATTTCTATGGTGGAGCTGGGAGGAATGCGATACTTATTATTACCCAGAGGGATATATAAAATATAAAGTTCCTAATAAGTACGAGCCAGTGAAAGGGGTTAAGATTGTTATGTGGCGATGGTTTAATCGAATTGAGGTAGTAACTTACTTATGTTAGAAATGAAGGATTAACATTACCTCCAAATAATCTTAGAATAGCAGTAGGAAATAATAATTATGGTTCTAGTGCACCTTTATATAATAAATATTTTAATTCAAGTTTTGATCTTTTAGCATCCTTTGTTAATCTATTCATTCCTTTTGTCCCTATTGGTTTAATTAAACCAGATTTAATAATTTTATGCGAGAATATTACTGTCAATTACAATCGTCGTAGATCAACGGTCTGGCATGAACTATCACATGGCACACATCTCCAAGCAATGATTAACAACAAAGGAATTATGTGGGCTTCAAATTATTGGACTAAAGTTGTAACTCAGGAAGGTTTGAATGGTGTAAATAAAGGTGATACATATGGGGAAAAAGGAGATTCTAATTGGGAATATATAGCACTTGCAGAGGGATGGGCTTGCTATAGACAAAAGAAAATGTGTTTAACATATATGAGCTATATACATAAAATACCAACATATAATTCCTTAATTACAAACTATAGTAATATGTATTTTGATTTAAAAAACATTGGAGTCTCTGATAAACAACTAGAAAAATCTCTTTCAATATCAAATTCTATAAATAGTTTTAAGACAAATTTATTAAAAGTTGTAGATGATACTAATTTAAAAAATCTGGTTAACCAAAAATTTAATAAATATGAATAAATATATTGGCATTTTATTACTTGTTCTTCTTTCTTCATGCAGAGATGATTATTGCACTCAACATTTAAGAACTTATAGAGTTATTAATAATTTATCTTCAAAATTTATCTTTAATATACATACAGATATTGCTGTTAAGTCTATTCTTATTAATGAAAATGATTTCAATACATGTATAATTGATAAAAATCGTTGTAGAAATTCTGGTTTTCTTAATGCTTATTTTGGAGACGATGACTATATATACGAATATAACTTTAATCTTTATAATATATCAGACACTTCATCATATAGTTTAGAATATTATATTTTTGACGAAAAAGCTGATTCAATATTTAACGAACACTTACACCTTAGTTTTTTAGAAGATGAGTTTAATAATAGAAGAGTGGTAGATACTTTAAGCCTCACTATCGATTCCACACTGTTACCAATCTTCAAAAAAGATTACTCAATGCTAGAGGAGTTTAAGGAGTATTATGAGGAAAAGTAGTAGAAGCTAGAGTTTGTGTCGATTACGAATATTAAAAAAATGGTATAAATTTTTGTTATGTAATACAGATGTAATATATATGTAACAAAATTATGGTTTTTGGGACGAAATTCGCTATATAGGGACGAAATTTCGTCCCTTTTTTATGTTATGTAACATATAATAGCAATATTTTGCTTAACTTTGCACTCGATTTTTTTTAGATACTTAAACTATACAGAATAAAAACCTAAACCATAAACCATGAAAAAACTTTTCTTTGCGTTAATTACTTCATTTCTATTTGTTGCCACCGCGTGGGGTCAGTGTATCTCTGGAAATTTACAGGAGAGTGAATATACTCTTGGAATTGGAGATTCTAAAGAATATTCATTAAATGGGCGTCCTATTATTTCTGTAAAATTTGATGCAAATCGCAATATGGCTACTGGTATAGGAGAGTTGCAGTTAGCTCAAAAAATTAATGGTTCATGGGTAAAAGTTTGGGGAGCGAATCCAGGAGAATACATATTTCCGTCTATGAGATATGTCACTTATACTTGTGATATTAGTCCTAATGCAACAGACATAAAATTCTATACAGAAGGTACATCATACAAAAAATTACTTAAAAATCTATTTGTAACCTACTCACCAACTGCAACTATTTCTTCCGACGAGGTAAACTTTGGAGCTCTTGAGCTAGGTACATCTGCTCCAGAAAGAAAAATAAATATCAGTTATTCTGCACTTGACGTAAACTTAACAGCAAGCATTGGTGCTGGTGTTTTCTCTATAGATAAAACAATAGTGGTAAACGCAGGTTGTTCTCATGGTACAGCAACATTAAATATCACCTTCAAACCAACAGCGGTAGGTGCATATTCAGATGTGATTACATTCTCTAATGGAACTAAAGTAAATGTTTATGGTGAGTGTTCAAAAAGTGTATGTACAAAGCTTGAAGTAGCTAAAATTTCTTATACTTCTGTTTTATTAAGATGGAATAAAGTAGTAGATGCAGACCTTTCTGGTTTCCAAATCATAAATCAAGCGACAGGTGCTATTTATTATGCTGATAAAGATGATACATCTTTAAATGTTACGGGTTTAGAGATGGGAAAAAGTTATTCTTTTGTTATTTTCCCGCTTTTGAATGGTGCTAGGTCACTATGTGCATCAAATATAGTACCTATTACTACTAATAAGACAGATAAGATAAAAGAATGTCTTGTTTATACTAGTGTAGGAAAAGATAATAATGAACAAAATCTAATAGCTAGTGATGCTATAAATGATTTGATTTCTTATGATATAAAGTCAGGTAATTCAAATTCATTAAGATATACAAAACGAGTTACTTTTGAAGTAAAATGGGGAAATTGGGCTTTAATTGAACCTTCGATGGGTGCTAGAGGAGATATGTGTATGTATGTTAAGGTTGAAGGCGAGAGTGGATTTAGAGAAGAGAAATATTGGAGTGCAGCTAATGTTAGTTTAACTAAGGAATATCAAAAATTTTCAGCATTAATACCACATAATACTGTCGCAATAGAGTTTAGAACAGGACTTTCCAATGGGGCTGCTTATCGATATGTTAAAAATCTTGAGGTTTATAAAGATTACATTCTACAAACTCCTATTGCTGAATTAAAATTTGGCGAAGTTGAACCTAATGTATCTGTTACTAAGACTTTTGATATTACTTATGCTCATGATGTAGTTTTGTCTGAAATAGCATATGATAATGCTATGAAAACAATAATAGGTGATGGGTTAGGTTTTTATAAAGTTGAGTGTGCAGATAATGATGATTGTGCAGAAGGTACTCAAACTGTAACAGTTACATTTACTCCTACCAACTGTGCTAAAGAATATAATGCAACATTAACTTTAATAAATGGTGCTGTACTCGAAATTCCTCTTAAAGGTGAATTAAAAAGAAACCCTGGCACAGTAAGTGAAATCACTTGGACTGGGGAAGTGGATACAAACTGGGACAATCGTGCAAACTGGATAAAAGCAGATGATAATGTATTGTCTGTGGCAGATGTTTTGGATGCAGAACTTCAAGTAAACATCCCTGGTGGTTTAGAACAATACCCTGTGATTCCAGATGTTTCTACTCAAGAAGCATTTAAAACTATACGTGACAAAAAATGTGATTGTGCTCAAGTAAACGCAGGTGACAATGCTACTGCTACAGAGATAGCACACAAAATCATTATGAAAAGTGGTGCAGCACTTGTGGGAGTGGAAACACTAAATTCTGGAAATACTCCTCGCTATACAGAAGTGCAAATGTACTTCACTCCAGAAAGATATAGTCAATCAACTGGATATTATGAATGGTCACTAGTAGGACCTGTAGTTAAGCCATGGGACGAAGAAAATCCAAATCAAACACGCGATGTGCTTTCTGGTGATTATTATAAAAACGACCTTCCTCATGTATATATGCACGAAGCTGTAATGACAAACAACGATGGAGATTATATACAAACTTGGGATAACTCATTTGCAAGTCTTACAGTGAATATTCCACACAACAAGGCATTTGCTATTCGTATGCCAAACCAATATGGAAGAAATAGTAGTGGTTATGGTATTCCTGCTCAAGTTTATAATAGGAAGAATGGTACAAATTATGATCATACGGAAGATATAACATTTACTTTTACTGGTCGTTTCTATAATGAGGCAGGTTTGCCAATATACACAGGCTTAACTCCAGAAGTACCAGTATTATTAAATAATACATATCCTGCAAATATAGATGCAGATATGTTGCAAAGTAAAGGATATGGTACTATCCAATGTTATGAAGGACATTCATTTGTTGATGTAACTGGTAGGACAGATGCTGTAATTTCTTCTGGTTATGGTTTCATTTTCACTCCTAATGTGGCTGAATTTACCATTCCGAGTGATTGTTTCCAAACAACAAAAGTTATAAACAATAGAAATGCAGAAGCAGAAGTGCCTTCGTTGAGACTTCAATTGAAAAATGAAGATGTAGATGGTGTGTATAGTACAATCTCTATCAGTCACGACGAACTAAAAGATGATGCTGCAGATTATGCTGTAGATGCTCCTAAGTTGTTCAATGATATGGAATCTAATCTTGCCGACCTATATGTGATGAGATATGACTCTAAATGGGCAGGACTATCAGTACCTACAGTAGAAGAATCTCTACCACTTGGTATAAAGGTGAGAACTGCAAATCAAAAATATAGATTCAATCTGTTGAATTCAAACTTAGACTATGATATTATCCTAGAAGATAGACAAGAGGGTAAAGAGTACAATTTATCTGCAGGTGAGGTTTGCGAGGTAAGTAACTTAGCAGTAGGAGATTGCAGAGGAAGATTCTATTTGAAAACATCAGAATCTTCAGAAGATGATGATGAGGTTACTACAGATATTTTGGATAATGAAAAATCAGCCTCAATAGATATTTATGCACAAGGAAATTCTGTGGTAGTATCATCTACTAATAATGTAAATATTCAAAAGATTGTAGTTTCAGACCTTTCTGGTCGTCAAATGAATTACAATGTAAGTGGTCAATATATAGTTCTAGACCTGCCTGTTTCATCTGGTATTTATACTATTAATGTAATGGGAGATACCGCTAATAGAATAGAAAAAATTAAACTTAACTAGTAAGAAATCAGATGAAAAACATTAAAACATATCTTATATTATTATTAACCTCTTCTACATCGGTATCGTACGGTGTTACATTACCTTCACACTCATTCTTTGGTGCGAATGAACTTTATGAAGAGGGTCACGACTATGTGGAATATTCTGTAGGAACACAAATTCTTAATATTAATATTCTTATCTCCGAAATAAATAGTGCTTGGGGAGATGCATGTCTAGCTAATAGTTTAGGGGAAGAAGGTAAATGTCAGGATTGTTGTGACGAAACTTGGAAACTTGCAGGTTACAAAGAAGAAGATGAGGTTTCTTATGATACATGTATGAAAATGTGTGGTGGTACTTCTCTTCCACTTGGTTCAACCCTATGGCTACTACCATTTGTGTTTGCCTACGCAGGTATAAAAAAATACAGAAACGCACAGATGAATATTACGCAAGTACTATAACTCCTAGACTTATTATTAGCAACAGCCAGAAAAAGATTTTTGAGAAAAGGTTGTTGCTATTACTATAATATGACGTTATTAAAAAAGTAGCCCAGAAGGCGGTGGTAATATTTAATATCCCGTCGTTATAGAAAAGGAAGTTTAGAATGATAGAAACAAGTAGGATTATTCCACCAAAATTATTTATCCAGTGGGTATAACGCCTATCATCGTGTTGATTAAATAGTGAACTTGCTCCTATAATAGAGGAAATAAAGAAAATTATTAATCCTGCCCAAGCGTATAAGTTATTAGGTAACGATATGGTATAGGCAGATTTTATCGCTTCGTAGAACTCACAAATAACGTCTTCTGCCTCCATTAAATATATTACACCAAGACTTAATATATACGGTGTAATAAGTCCCATAAAGGACGAAAATATGCATCTAAAACTTGATTTATTAAAGACTTCCATTCCTAGCCAAAATATTGGTATAAATACCCACAAAATAGGCATAAACAATGACCCTGCCGAAAGCAACATCATGCTTTCCATAGTGTGCCATGGGTCCATAAATTTATTGGATTGGTAAATAAGTCTGTAAAATGCAGTGCTAGTGCAGATTAATCCTACATAGCCGACATTAAATTGTATATTTTTTGGATAAACCTGCCCTGTTTGGGCAATGCCTATAAATAACAAGATAAATAGGAAAGGAAAGAGTGTTTCGTGTTTTAGAAATCTTATTTCCCTGTTTTTTAAGAAGATAAATGCTCCAGAAAGTATGGTTATGGCAAGTCCTACAAGATTGGTTATCCAAGCATTTAATGAAGAAATATCATTAATTAGCTGAGGTAACCACACTATAATACCAACCACGATACTTAAAACAAGTACCGTGGTAGAAGATAATATAGTTTTATTTTTGGACTTTCTCATTTTATAGGTCAAATCCTATATCGCTACGGAAATATTTTCCTTCGTAGTTTATTTTTTGAGCATTTTTAAATGAAGTAGCAAGTGCTTCTGCTTTGTCTTTGCCGTATGAACTCACTGCTATAACACGACCGCCATTGGTTACGATATTTCCGTCTTTTACAGTAGTCCCTGCGTGGAAAAGAATACTATCTGTTACTTCTTCAAATCCTGTCATCACTTTGCCTTTTTCGTAGTCGCCAGGATAGCCACCTGCCACTAGCATCACGCTCACTGCAAAACGTGGGTCTTTTATTATCTTTTGTTCGCTTAATGTTCCTGCAAATGTAGCCTCAAAAAGTTCCACTAGGTCATTTTCTAGGCGTAGCATTACAGATTCTGTTTCTGGGTCGCCCATACGCACGTTGTATTCAATCACATAAGGGTCATTTCCCACTTTGATAAGTCCAAAGAATACAAAACCTTTGTAATCTATATTTTCTTTGTTTAGACCATCTATGGTAGGTTTAACGATGCGTTCTTCTACTTTGGTCATAAATTCTTCATCAGCAAAGCTAACAGGAGAAATAGAACCCATACCGCCAGTGTTTAAGCCAGTATCGCCTTCACCAATGCGTTTATAATCTTTTGCCTCTGGCAATATTACATAATCTTTGCCATCTGTCAATGCAAAAACAGAACATTCTATACCAGATAGGAATTCTTCTATTACCACTGTGCTACTAGCATCACCAAACATACCACCTAGCATTTCTTCTAGTTCTTTTTGTGCTTCTTCTAGTTCGTTAAGAATAAGAACTCCTTTGCCTGCGGCAAGACCATCTGCTTTAAGCACGTATGGTGCTTTAAGGGTTTTAAGAAATTCTTTACCTTCTGCTAGGGTTTCTTTTGTAAATGATTTGTATGCAGCAGTAGGAATGCCATGACGAAGCATAAATTCTTTTGCATATTCTTTGCTACCTTCTAGTTGTGCCCCCTCTTTTGATGGACCAACTACAGGAATATTCTTTAATTCTTCATCATTTTTGAAGAAGTCTGATATACCAGCCACAAGTGGAGCTTCTGGACCACAAACTACCATTTTGATATCGTTGCCAAGAACAAAATCTTTGATAGCATCAAAGTCTTCTGCCTTGATGTTTACATTAGTTCCCACTTGATTGGTACCAGCATTGCCAGGGGCAATGAATAACTTATCTAACTTAGAACTTTTTGCTATCTTCCAAGCAAGGGCGTGTTCTCTACCTCCTGAGCCTAATAAAAGTATATTCATAATGTTTTAAATGTATATCCGTTTTCTAACCAATATTTTACAGCCATAGGGAAGGCGTATTTCATGTTTTTTTCAGCCTTCAAAGAGTCGTGAAATACCACAATAGAACCATTTCGTGAATATTTCTTTGCTATTTCTAATACCTCTTCTTCTGTTAAGTCTTGGTCATAATCTCTTGTGATTACGTCCCATAAGACCACTTTATAACCTAGTTTCTTGAGCTCTCTTGCTTGACTAGGGTAAATTCTACCATGAGAGGGTCTAAAGATATTGCTTTTTATAATGTTTTGACTCTTTTTTATGTCGTCTAGATACAAATCTTTTTTCTTATAAAGACCTCTCACGTGAGAATATCCATGAATACCTACCTGATGACCATTTTTCCTGATTTCATCGAGAATTTCTGGGTGTTTTTCTGCATTGTTTCCTATGCAGAAAAAAGTGGCTTTGATACCAAATTCATTTAACTTATCCAGAATCCAATGTGTTACTTCTGCTGTTGGTCCATCATCAAATGTCAGATATATAACTTTCTCGTTTTTCCCCATTCTCCATAATACAGAAGGGTAAAGTTTACGAATAATATCTGGCATTTGTTCTATGAACATTATCTATATAGGTAATAATATTTTTCCATTAAATTTGAACATCTATTGAACAATTCATAATCTAGATGTTCGTTTGCTGTAATTCCTATTTGTTGCATGCAAATAAGACTTTTTCCTACCTCATCAGAAGCACCTGAGACTTGGTTTTTGTCTAGAGTAGAAATCCATTTCAATTTGGCTTCACTATCATTAATGATAATTTCTGCCAACTCTCTTCCTTTTTCTTTTTCACCCACTTTGTAATATTGTTCCACAAAGTCTGTAGAAGAGAAATTGTGAGGGACATTTCTATGTGGAATAATTTCTAAACAGTAATCAAGTGCTTTAATAGCTTTTTCGTTTTTGCCTTCTGCAATTAACTGATTAATAAGTTCAGAGAACATTTGGCGATGAGCACGGCACATTCTAAGAACATTTTCATCTAGATAAATATCGCCTTCTGTGTCTATTCCTCCAAATTTAAACTTATTCATCATGTTCTCATACATAATGTCTGTATTGGTTAAACCACTTTTTGGAGCATCTTTGTATGGCACTATTCTGTATGCTAAACCTTCTAGTTGGAAGTAATTTTGCATATTAAGATACATTTCTGAACCAACTGTTACTGCGTAATAAATAGGGCGTTCCCAGTTGTTATTTGCCAACATTTCTAATATCATTACTTCACTCTTGGTGATGTATGATTTATTAGAAAGGTCTATAATCATTTCATCTGCTATCTTGTCTTTGTCTTCTTCTTTTATAGCTCCTTGTTTTACCAAATTATCTTTATTTACCGCTAGTTTAAAGATTCTTCCAGGAAGATAATCTTGTTTATAAGGATTTTTTGGACTCTTAGCAGGGTTGGCTAGAAGGAATTCTAGGGCTGTTTTTAAGTCAATAGGTTCTTTAATTAATTCTTTTAGATGAACCACACTTCTGCTACCTTCTGCATAATCTTTTCTTTCCCAAGTGATAGGCAGTGGAGCAGATTTATATGCAGGACGACGCATTTGGTCTATGTACCAGTCTGTTTGTAAGTAACTCAAGTTGCAAACACGTTTGTCTATTGCCACGCTATCTTCTTCTGTTTCTTGAAGATACCAAAGTGGGAAAGTATCGTTGTCGCCGTTGGTGAAGATTATTGCATTTGCAGAGCAAGAGTTAAAGTAGTTTTTACCAAAATCTCTTACTACATATCTATCACTTCTATCGTGGTCGTCCCAGTTTTCTGTTGCCATAAGAATAGGTGCTGTAAGTGCCAAAAGTACAGCTATGCTAGCACAAATGGCTGGTTTTAGTTTGGTTCCTCTTAGCAGTTCTGCTATCCCTGCTACTCCAAATCCTATCCATATACAGAATGCGTAGAATGAACCTGCGTAGGCATAATCACGTTCGCGTGGTTCTGCAGGACCTTGGTTTAGGTATAATACTATGGCTATGCCTGTCATAAAGAACAGAGTCATAGTAATCCAAAATGTTTGTTTGCATTTTTCTTTACGTTGTATTTGGAATGCAATACCCAATATACCTAGTAGAAGTGGAAGCATATAATAAACATTTCTGCCTTTGTTGCTAGCAAAAACTTCTGGTAAATTGGATTGGTCGCCTACCATAAATCTATCTATTGCATTTATACCAGAAATCCAGTTTCCGTTGATTATATCACCGCGTCCTTGAATGTCATTTTGTCTTCCAGAGAAGTTCCACATAAAGTATCTCCAGTACATATAATTCAATTGGTACTTGAAGAAGAATTCTAGGTTTTCACCAAATGTAGGAATCTTAACTAGTACTCTCTGACCACATTGGTCGTATGGCACTTTTTTACCCTTCACATTTACCCAAGACTCGTATGCCTGAGGGTGTCCACCAGAGTTACTATGCATACGTGGGAATAGAGTTTTCATATTGCTATCATATTCCACGCTATATTTGGTGCCTGTAACTACGTATTCGTCTTTTTCATTTGGCGAAGTTTTTTCCTTTAATCCGTATGTTTTTTCTCCTTCCTTAATTTTGGTTCTACAATATTGACCTTCTATTTTTAGGGCTGGTTCAGAAGAATAATATTGACCATAGAATAATGGACGATCGCCGTATTGTTCACGATTTAGGTATGTTTTAAGGGCAAAAACATTGTCTGGAGAGTTTTGGTCCATAGGAGGATTTGCTGCAGAACGCACCACTATCACTGCGTATGTGGTATAACCTAATAACATCATAGCCAAACATACCATTACGGTACTTAGCATACGAATATTTAGGTCATTTTTAATCTTGACAAAGTAAATAATAATGGCAGAGATAATAAAAAGTCCTATCCACAAATTACCCATTATAAATGGTAGTCCCATAAGGCAAATAGCTAGTAGAGAGGAGATTTTTATAAGATTGTAATTTACTTTTTCTTTGTAAAGCTCTATGATAGACCATATTAGCACTCCTACTGTCAATAAACAATAGAACAATGCTCCAGAGTTGAAAGGAAGTCCCAATGTATTGACAAAGAATAGTTCTACATAACCAGCTAGGCTTATAAATCCAGGAATTAGGCCATAAAGTACAAAAACTAGAATAGCAAATGATACTAGTAATGCAATAATAGTTCCCTTGATACTTATTTCATATTTTCTGAAATAATATACCAAGACTATGGCTGGAATGGTCAAAAGGTTAAGCAAGTGAACCCCTATAGACAATCCCATTAGATATGTAATAAGGATTAAATATCTGTCTGAACCTTCGTTGTCGGCTCTTTCTTCCCATCTAAGTATCAACCAAAATACTATGGCAGTAAGGAAAGAGGAATATGCATAAACCTCTGCTTCTACCGCAGAAAACCAAAAAGTATCAGAAAAAGTGTATGCCAACGAACCAATTAAACCACTACCTAAGATTATTATACTCTGTGATAGACTAATTTCTTCATTTTTACCAACGATTAATCTTTTGGCAAGTAGAGTAATGGTCCAGAATAGGAACAAAATGGTCAATGCACTAAGAAACGCAGAAAGCATATTGATGCAATATGCCACTTGAGTAGGGTCTGATGCAAAAAGACTAAAGAATTTACCTGTTAGCATAAAGAAAGGTGCACCAGGAGGGTGTCCTACTTCTAGTTTAAATGCTGTGGTAATAAATTCAGGGCAATCCCAGAAACTTGCGGTAGGTTCTATGGTTAGTCCGTATGTTGTCATGGCAATGGCAAATACTACTACACCTAGAATCTTATCCCATAATTTAAAGTTTTTCATATTTAAAGTTGTTTTTTTCTGCGTGTTTATTGTATTGCAATTTTTTTGCGTAGCAAAGTTAATAAAATTATACTATTTCTTCCCATTTTTTTAATAGTGAAGCGAAGTCTTCTGGAAGTTCACTATTAAAGAACATTCTTTCGTGTGTTCTTGGGTGTTCAAACCCCAATGTTTTGGCGTGTAATGCCTGTCTTGGGCATATTTCAAAACATTTTTTTATAAACTGTTTGTAGCTAGAACTAGGAATCCCCTTCAATATTTGGTCGCCGCCATAACGCTCGTCGTTGAAAAGTGGACAACCTTTGTGTTTCATGTGTACCCTTATTTGGTGGGTTCTACCTGTTTCTAGTTTGCATTCTACTAGGCTAACATAATTGTATGTAGCCAATGTTTTGTAATGAGTAACCGCGTGTTTACCTCCCTCTTGGTCAGCAGTATAAACTGCCATTTGAAGTCTATCTTTGGGGTTTCTACCTATGTAGGTATCCACAGTGCCGTCTTTTGGGTCTGGTCTGCCCCAAACTAGTGCTTGATAAAGTCTGTCTGTGGTTTTTTCAAAAAATTGTCGAGACAGGAACATTTTTGCATAGTCGTTTTTTGCCACCACAAGAAGCCCAGAAGTGTCTTTGTCTATTCTGTGAACAAGTCCAAGTCGTGGGTCTGATGCCTGAAATGTTTTGTTGCCTTCAAAATGATACGCCAATGCATTGAGCAAAGTACCCTCAAAATTTCCGTGTCCTGGGTGTACCACCATTCCAGGTGCTTTATTTACCACAAGTAGGTCTTCGTCTTCATAAACTATGTTTATTGGAATATTTTGTGGAATGATTTCGGTATCCCTAGGCGGATAATCCAATACTATTGTGATAACGTCATTGGGTTTTACTTTATAGTTGGATTTTATAGGGTTGTCATTGACCAAAATATTGCCAGCCTCTGCTGCTGCCTGTATCTTGGTTCTAGATGCATTAGAAATCTTGTCTGTTAGAAATTTATCTATTCTAACAAGAGTCTGCCCAGGGTCTGCTATAAATCTATAATGCTCAAACCTCGATGCCAATTCCTCGCTAAACTCGTCTATATTTTCCTCAATCATTGGAATTTCTAATCAATATAACCGTGATTTAATTTTTATGTGTAGGGACACAGCGTGCTGTGTCCGTTTAAAATAATAATTCTTCCTCCAACAACAAATCATCACCAGAAGCGTCATCTTCTAGTATGATTTCCTCTTCCACAGCGATAGAGTCAGAGACGATAGAATCTTTCACTTCCTGAATACCACCATCGCCAATATGAAGCACAAGTTCAGAATATGTAGGGATTTTTTCTCCTTCTTTCACTTTTTTACCATTGTAAAGCACTTCAAGTACCAAATCTCTATAGTCAGAAGGCTTATAAACCACTTCCTTTATCTTGAAATCTGCTCCAGTAAGCAATGCTCCTGCTTGACGCAGTGAAAGATCTACTACATCTGGAAGTGCAGTCATTTGTGCAGACTTTGCATTTACTATTAAATAAATTTTGCGGTCTTTCTTTACAAAAGAACCTGCTTTAGGGTCTTGGTCCACCACAGCCCCTGGCATTGCTCCTGTTCTATACACAGAATCCACAATGTCGTAGTTCAACTCTCTGCCCAAAATAAGTGTGGCAGCATTTTCTTCTGTCATACCAATCACATCTGGCACGAGCTTTTGTTCGTCGTGTCTTGTGTAGTTATCCAACCAAAAAATCAGTCCTGTAAACAGTAGGACAACAATTATCACCAAAAGCAAAAAGTGCTTTAGTATGTAATGCTTTTTGAAAAATTCAATCATATTGTTTGTATTTTGGTAATTCTTTTAGATTTCTATATAATTAATTATTGTTACAATGACGTTTTATCTCTGAAATTAAAAATGCACGTTCTTCTTTGTCTATATTCCTACCAATGTAGTATGTATTTTTATTGCATTCTATTTTGATACATCCTTGTTTTGTTGGATAAAAGAAATTGTTTTCACCTTGTTCTAAGTATTTTCGTTCTGAAATGCACGTTATATCTGTGACTTTTATAATGTATTTCTTATTAAAAATTCTACCGTAATGGCGTACGCATATCTCATTATTTGTAATTATTAGGTCTTCTTTTCCTGTTATCTGCCAAAGGATTAAATCAATGGAGTATAAAGCGGTAAAACAACAGAAGGAAATTGCAACAAGAATAAACTCTATCGGCAATTCAGCGTTAGGTAGAATATGACATAATATAATTACCATCATTGTGATTGACGTACCTAAAAAAATAATGCAATAAATGCAGTGAAGCCACACCACAACGCTTTTTGATTTATTGTGATTATGAAATTCCATATTATATTTAAAATCCAAAGATTTGTTTTCTATCTAATTCATTAATTGTTTTAGGTATTGAATCATGAACGTATCTGGCATGTACCCAGTAAAGGTTATATAAATCTTTTGTAGTATATACGGCATATATTGAATCCTTTTTATCTACGATATAAATAATACCATTATATAGAAATAAATTATCTGCTGAAGTCTGTGATAAAATCCTTTTATGAGTAGAATAAGTTTGTGATTTCACATTACAACGTTCGTATGTAACAGAATCATTTATATCACACTGCTTACAATATAATTTTATATTAGCACTATCACAATATGCAAGTACCTCAGCTAATGCAACTTCACGGCATGCTATATTTGAGTAATAGTATTTTTTTGAATAATTTCTTTCTATATAAGAAATTCGAGCATCTAGTGTTTGTTTTTCGAAATCGTCTAGAAAAGGAACCCAGATATATGCTGGCAATCCTATTGCTACACAAAAGATTACCCAAATATAAAACATAATTTCATTTTTAGAATAATCACGCATCTCATTTTTTATTGAAACATCAAAATTGTTGACGGCATTATTTTGTATGCTTTTAATCAATAGGTCTATTTCTTCTTCAGAAATATTTCTGCCAAGATGTATGTTCTTATTGCCTGTACGAATTTTAATACATCCTTGCCTAGATGGGAACCAATATCTGTTAATACCTTTTATAGAGTGTATACGTTTAGTTATACTTTTGATACTATCAATTTCTATTGTCTTTTTTTTATTAAAGATTCTACCAAATTGATGTAATTTTATTTCGTTATTAGTAATTTCAATATGTTCTTTTCCTATTATTTGCCATAAAACTATATCTAATGTATATAGCAAAGCAACAATACACATAGCTATTATGATTATAGCAGGAACAAGAAGCTTTGTTGAATATAAAATAATAGCTTTTACAGCAAGCATTAGCAAACTGATTACACCAATTAGATAAATAATTGCCAATATGGTAATTAACCACACTAAAGTACTTTTAGATCTATTATAATGGTAAAATTTCATATTATTCGTTTAATTTGTTTTGTCTATATAAATCTGTTTCCCATAAATATGTTGGTTCTCCTGTTTTTATATCTGTTATGCCACATTGTACTGGAATTTTTATACTTCTTCCATCCTTTGTTTTTATTAATGCAGTTCCCTTATATCCAATTACATAAGTTTCACTATCGTCTAAAATATAGTCTTCCTTTTTATTGTACGTAACAATCCAACTTGTTGGAGATAAGGAATTATATTCATCATGTGACAATGACAATGAATAAATTATATCTGCTGGCGAAGTCTCAAATGCTATCCCAACTCCAAATCCTATATTAATACCGATGTTGTCTTCACCTATAGATATGGAAGCAGGACCAATTGGAATTGATGTTGAGAAGGTTTTAGTATATTCTTCAAAATTTTGACTATTCCAATCAACTTCAATACCTACGTTTGCACCTGCGTATAATCCTATAAACATTTGTGGATTTCGACTACTTTCTTTAATATTCTGATTATTAAAATGGTTTAATGTCCCTAGTGAGTAGCTAGTAATCCCATATTTGTCGTATGCAGTTCCTCTTTCTAACTTTCCACTGAGTGCAAAACCTAGACCTCCCCCTGCTTCAGCATTGTATTTAAGTATAGTAACCCTTCTCCCATCTGGATCCACATATTTTACAGGATTACCAACGCAGTAAATGTATGGTGACACTCCTGGATACTTACTTGCTAGTGGGTCCACACCGAGCCACAATGCAGTACTTGGGTTGTAGTATCTTGCTCCGTAGTAGTAGAGACCTGTTTCGGAGTCGAGTTCTTTGCCATTGAAGCGGTATGGGGTTACGTTGTTGTACTCGCGGAACATTTCACCGTATGGAGTATAGGCGGTGTATTGGGCTATGTCGCCGTTTAGGTCTATGATGTAGGTGCTGCTACCTAAATGGTCTTGAAAATAGAAGTACTGTTTTTTTTCTTCCTTGCCTGTAGGTACTAGTTCATTATTTTCATAATAATCTTCGCCTATTTTACTTACCAAACGAGTAGCTCCAGCATAATAATGTTTGGTGTATCCGTTGTTGTTTTCTACAAAGTAGGCAGAAGCGTAGGCACTGTAACTTTCTCCAAAGTCAGGCAATGTACCCATGTCTTTACCATTGTAGAAGGCATTTTGTGCAGTGCCGTAACGTTTAAGGATACGCTCTCCGGTGTGGTTGTATGCGTAGGAATGGGATAAACCCTCTTTTGTATCCACTATGCTACGAAGTTGATTATCTGCGTTCCACTCTAAATCTTTTCCAACGCCATTGGTATCTAAAATAGAGGTTGGATTACCTGCAGCATCGTATGTGTAATGCATCTCACCTATTTGTACAGGTGCATTGGGTTGAATATCACTATTATAGTGATAGGTGTTATTTTTAAATGTTGTAGTGCCCTCAGAGAAAATACTTTGATTAAAGACCACAGGAGATGACATTTTGTTATACTCCATTGTCATATTATATGAGTTTGGAGTTTCTCCTATAGCACCAAAGTCATAGCCGTTGGCACTTACAAGACGGTTTAACTCGTCGTAGGTATAATTTTGGAAATATATGCCATTATCGTGAATGCTTGTTATGTTATCTACCTTATCATAGTTATAGGTATTCACTGAAATCCTTTCACTACCTATATGCAGTGTAGATGTTTGCAAGCGGTCCTTTTTATCATAGAAATAACGTTGCTCACTACCATTACCAAGTATTCTGTAGGCTGTTTGCCCATTTGCATTATATCCTGTTTCAACAAGGTATGGATATGTGATTCCGTCTTTTTCTCCTGTGATAGCTTTAAGCTCTCCGTTAGCATAATACGCATAATCTACCACTTCACCATCTGGGTAAATCATCTTTTGAATGCGATTCCAGCTGTCGTATTCAAACTCAGAGGTATAGGTGTGCACTTTATCTATTTGATCATCTATCACGATGGTTTTAACCGTTTTCACAACTTCACCCATATTGCCATAGGTGTACTCTTCACTACCCATAGGGTAGGTTACACTAAGCAGTCTTCCTTTTTGGAAGTTCGTAGCTGTACTGTCGCCGTATGTATAAACAATACTATCGTTAGGGTGTAGAGAATAGGCTACCGATTTAAGTCTCTCAAAATCATAGTTGTATGAAACTACTTCGCCGTTTGCAGTGGTACGAGAAAGAATTTGACCTTGTGGGGTATATTCTGCTGTTACAGTGCCTGCATCTGGTGTTTTGGTTTCTATGATATTGCCTAACATATCATATTTATACGTGCTGATATGCTCATTGGGATGTAATACTTCTACCACACGAGAGAGTGCATCATAGGTATTTACTACACGTATAGGCTCGCCATTTACTATGTTTTCAGTAGCAATGGTTCTGCCAAGGGCATCTGTGTATGTATTGCTGATTCTACCCTCTGCATCGGTGGTGGTACAAACAAGGGTCGTTTTGCCCGTTTGCTCTTCGGTGTCTATTTTGTATTGCATAGAAACTTCTGAACCATCTATAAAATTGCTTTGCACAGGACGGTCTAGCTCATCAAAACAGTGAAGAGAGAATGTTTCTACACCACTTTCAAGTGATATATTCTCTAAATTGCAAGCTTTTATCTGCTCTACTTTACGTGAAAAAGCATCGTATTTAGTATATGCGGAACGTATTGTTTTTGCAGAAATCATTCCATTCTCATAAATATTAGAGATGGTTTCTGTATATTTTTCTCTTCCAAGTGAGTCGATATAAGCATGTATCTCAAATCCACCTTCTGGAGTATTATGATGGGTTATACCTTTGTAAACTTCTCCATCTAGTATATATTCAAATTTAAGAGTGTGTTCTTTTCCTACTTCTTTTTCTTTAGGTGCAGTTATAGTACTCAAACGACCTTTTTCATCGTATTTATATTCAATAATAGCGCCGTTGATATCGGTTTGTTTTGTTGGAAGACCAAATATTTTGTCATATTCAGTGTATGAAGTAAATCCGTATGAGTCAGAAACTTCTGTAGGGAACAAGTTGTGAATATCATCATATTTTACGGAAACAGAAACACGTTCACCATTGTTATTTTCTGGTCTGGTAAATTTAGTTACATTGCCGTAGGTATCATACTCCATATCATAAACAGCTTCCGCAGCATCGTTTACAGCCACTGAAATTTGAGTTACATTTCCTTTGTCATCAAGTTCACTACTTCTTCTTTGTAGTGTAGAGCCACTTCCTGTTACTTCAATGCTTTTAGGAGCATTTTTTACTACCTTGTGGTCATGATAGGTGATATTCGCATTTAATTCTCCGTCTATGCTATATGAGGTTAGATTTCCAAGTTTGTCGTAGGAATATGTACGAGTGGTGCTTAAAGCATTCTCTTGGTCATATATATTACTAGTCTTTTTTATAAGTGCTGGGTAAACACGTTCTTCTTTTAGTGTATCACCTATTATGGAGTATTCATACTCTGTGGTGCTTAGTACATTATTTAAACTATCTAAAAGGCTAGTAGAAAGTACTAGACCTTTTGTATAGAATGAATTGGTAGCGTATGCTGTTTTAGTGGTTCTATAAATAGAATCACCTTGCAAAGTGTTTAGGTTACTTACGCTTACAGTGTCAAATCCTAAGAAAGTTCTTTCGCATCTGTTATAATTACCACCGCTGTAGGTAATGGTATCTTTAAATGAGGTAGCACCAAGTTCTTTACTTCCACCAGTTACTTCTACCATAGATAAACAGTAGCGAGCATGAGGGTTTCTGTAGTTATGTAGGTTTGGTGTATAGTCTAAGTTAATTTTACCTTTTAGTGGCAGAGTTACAGATTTTAGTTTACCTGTTCGAGCAGTATTATTACGTCTGAAAGAAAGTTTATCAGCGTTATATGAATTTACTAAGTCTGCATAGCCGTCGCCATCTATATCCATTACGGCATTGGTTGCTTTACTAATGCCGTCTGAGTATGAACCAGTAACACTTGGAGTTAGAGTTACGAGGCTAATTTGGATAGGAACAGCAACATTACATGAGAGAGAACTAGATGTACTTTTTGAAGAAATCAGTGTTTCTTTTTCGACCTTTGATTTGGTTTGTAATTTACCTCCTACATTGTATATTATATCAGTATTACCATAGCCATCACTTATTACATAATCCACAAGACCGTCTCCGTTCATATCCTTAAATGTGGCTTGGTTTTTATTGTCTGTATATGTCATACTTACACCACCACCTGCAGATGCTTGTCCACAGATAGAAACATTTACACCTAACCCAGCACCTACGGTGCTTGATGATTCTTTATTAATGGTAACGGTATTATCAAATAGTAGGTAAGGTTCTGTAAATGAGGTGCCTGCTATATTATATCTTATATAAATTTTGCTTATGTCTTTTTTATTCTCATCTTTTTCTACTACCTGATACACATAGTCTAGCAGACCGTCTGCATTAAAGTCTATCCATTCAGACGCACTAATAGGTTTACTAGAAGAGAAATTATCACTAATACTTACAGAAGCTGAAGTTGTATTGTTTGATGAAGAACCTTCTTTTTGAAGTTGTATTTGCCAATTGGCTTTATCACCCATTGGTGCTATTAATTGAGGTGTAGTAGCAGAGAGTGAAACTCCTGTTGTTAAAGTCTCGGATTTAGATATACCTACAGATGGATTAAAATCAAATGAAATTTTCTTATCTGTAAGTTGTCCGTTTGCATTTGTATATATTACTTCTATAGAATTATCCTTTTGATTTATCCAATCAGGATAACCATCTCCATTGATATCTAAAAGTGATTGGTCATTATATGAGGTTGTTTCGCTCCAGCCTCCACCAATAGTGGCTATAGCACCTGCAGAACCAGTAAAACTATCACCTTCTCCACTACTTGTTATATATGGAGCTGCGGTTTCTTTTGCAGGAACATCTGGAGTACCTGCTGTTGGGAAATCTGGCTCATCAACGTGCAAGTCTTGACGACCTATACGTGAACTACTCATTTTATCTGCAGCAACATAAGAGTTATTAGCAACACTTTCATATCTCTCCTCTTTTGCAGAGAACTGCATAATATAGAACCACTGGTCATTGACACTTGGTAAATTTTTAATTTTTGTAGAGTCTATATCATTTATGTTTTTAGCATCAATATCTGTTGCAACTTCCTCATACTGGCTTGTATCTACATTTAATAACTCTTCTTTAATTAATTCATCTGGCTCATTTTCTCCGTTATATGCAAACTGTCCCCAGCCACGATAAAGATGTCCAAAGTCATTATTGTCAAAAGTACTGTATATGGCTGCATGATAAACATTGCCGTTTATTAGATAACTTGCATTAGTATATGATGATACTTCTTTTTTTACATGAAAAGTTCCATAAAAGTTATTCCTTTTAGGAATGTTTATTTCAATAGGAAGTGAACTTATTGGAGCAGAGAAATAGACATTGCCGTCTTTATCTTTTAGACTAAAATTTACCAAATCTGATGTAATCTCGTTCCCCTCTAAATCTTTGGCACTAAAATCTACATTTAGTATTGCTTTCTGTGCATGAATGTCTTTTGAATCAGCTCTTTTAATATGTTTGTTATACATGGTAAGCTCTGGTGCTACATAAACAAAAGGTTCTTCTTCACCTATGTATGTTGCGATAGGCTTCCAAGTTATATTTTCCCATTTAATTTGGCTATGTGACTCAACTATAAATGAAAGATAGGCACCAGAGTTGGTGTCAATATCGTCCACAGTTAAGTAAATATCCATAGGTTCGTTGTTATGAATATCACTTGCCTTTAAATAGCGACGTTCTATATCAGAAAAGACTATATTTGGTTCTATTTTTGTGTCATTTAGAACCTCATTATAGTTCGTCACTACAGTTTTACGAACTATTAGGCAGATGTCATCTGATAAGATTTTCTTACTAAATGGAGCCTCAATATGAATACTTCCAGTTTTAGAAAGTGGAATAGTTGGAGCTCCGCAGTATAAGAATTCATCTTGTGATACGTATTCTTCTAAAGAACCATTTTCGTCTATTGTGGCATCTGTTAGTTTTGTGTATTTAATTATGGGAGTAAATTCAATATTGTCATTTACTGCATTAAACCTCGATTGCAAACGGAAGTAAATTTTATCTCCTGCCTGTACTTTTACAGATTTGCTAACAGTTGTTTTATCATCTGTAATAGTACTGTCTATATAAACTAGTTTGTCTTTATGTTGTATAGAAAACTTAACACCATCTGCATTATTTTCTTTTAGAGAGATATCTGCCTTTATTGTAATCTTTCCATCGTATGGTGCACGCCAAAGCTTTACAACATCATGACGAGGGAATTGTTCACTCAGACTTTCTTGCTCCGCTTTTACATCTGGGATAAAAGCATCATCAATAGGTACACTAAGCCCCATAATAGGACAAGGAGTTGGTTCACTTGTAGTGGTAAATGTAGGAATACCCTCAGAATCTATGTGATTGAAATGTACGGTACCATTATTTGCAATATCAATAAGTCCATCTGCATTGAAGTCGTGCAAATAAACCATCGTTTTATTTTTTTGCCAATTGTGAGAATAGCAAGCGTTTCCACTTATAAAGAAGACTTGTGCTCCTGCATCTGTAAGTAGGGTATGTGTTTCACTCTTGCCCGAAGAGAATGATGTAAGTGTGGTTTTAAGTTTAATGGTTTCGCCAAATTGAGATTTATTTTCATCTTCTTTGGTATTTTCATCGTTTTGAGTGCTGTCTGATTCTGAATCAGAGTCTGAGTCTGTAGTATCTTGCTTATTTTCTTCCGCTATCTTATGAGTAATGTTTTCTCTATAACATATAGCCCCGTCTTGTATAAAAATTAAATCTGCAAGACCATCTCCATTAAGGTCTGTAAGTGATATTTTATTGTCATTTACGTTTTGACTATAGTTATATGAAGAACCTGCATAAACATTGATGAAACTGTTAATACCAAATCCTACATGAGCACCTCCTCCTACGCTAAAGCCTTGACTATGCGAGCCATGTAGCATTGAAAACTCATCAGAAAAACCGTCTTTTGATGATTTAAAGAAAGAACCTTTTTTATACAAACTATCAGATATACTCCACTGCTTTTCTTCTGCATATAAATCAGATTCTATATCATTAAAGTACTCAAAACTATGACTATAGAAATCATTTTTTTTACTATCATACTCAGTAATAGAGGTTAAATGAGTTTTTTCGAAAGCTCCCTTTGTATATTCAAAACGATACCCTCTTACTAGTTTTTCTGAGTTGTAGATTTCAATTTTTGATAAAAGTATAAAATCATTTTGCTGAATACCTAAACGGAAGTTACTAGTTTTATCAAGTCTTTTAGGTTCAAAGTTTTCTACTTCAGGGGAATATGTAAACCTAATATTGTAAAGACCCTTTTCATTTTTTGTTTTGTGTCCTGTATATGTTATACTCTTAGGGTACAGTGTTCCACCATAGTTTTGATAAGTATAAGAGCATGTATTTCCATGTATATCTTCTACTTCAGTTAATACCCACGTAATTTGGTTTTTGTCTGTTGGTGTAGATTCAATGCAAACGGAATTCATTACACCATCAAAACCAGTAAAGGTTTTCTTTAAACCATCTTTGCTAACCACTTCCCATTTGTAGTCTTTAGGAGAGTTTCCAAAGCGGGTAATGTTTAAGAAATTTGCATCAACTCTTAAATAAAACTCTTTTTTGTCTTTTCTTTCTTGTTCCTTTTTTGGTGTATGGTTGTGGGCTTTTTCTGTAAATTGGGCACCATTTAGCAGATAACTTTCACTCTCATATTCTTCACTAAATGTAGGACAACCCCAACGTGTATCAATGCTTATTGTTTCCATTGGGATAGAGAAACCATAACCAACGTATGAGCTTCCACCATCACTGCTATATTGAAGACTAATGTTTGGGGTTAAACCAGCACGAGCTGCAGGGATATTTAGTGGATAATTTAGAACCGCAGTACCTTGTTCATTAGGTGTTGGTTTCTGAATTTGGGTAATTCCCGAAGCAGGATTGACTGGTTTATAGTCACTAATAAATGTTGGCGTTAGATTACCAGTTTCTGGAGACTCTGGCACTTTTAAAATACCATTAATCATATCTGTAAAGTGTTCAGTATGAGAATATGCTAATTGTTTGTTAGCATCTATGGTATCTTTTACAAGTGGTTCCCAACGTTTATATTTTTCATGGTAATAATATGTGATAATATCTTTGGTAGTATATCCAGCAGGTATTTTAATAGAGTCAAAAGGTAGTACAATAGTAGCAGCCTTGGCAGCAAAGTGTTCTCCATGTGGAAGAAAACGATAACCATCAGCACCAGCTGTAACATTTACCATTCCTATTGGTAGTTTTGCAATTTGAGTGCTATCTATAGCTGTAATAGAGATTTCTTTATCTGTAGATAAACTGCCATTAGGAACATATATTTTTGCCTTATTAAGCGAAAGTGAATCTTGTTTGCCTATGCGAAACCTCTTCTTAACAGAAAGTATAGTTTTTTTCTTAATAGAAGAATCTTTTTTTGTTGATATAGTGTCAATAACGATAGCTATTGAATCAATTTCAGTTGATTTTACTTCTGATTTACTATCTTTGTTATTTATACAAGAGCTTACAAATAATAGTAAAAGACAAGTTAATATGTATAACGATGTTTTTCTCATTATATTCTCACTACTTTATACGTTAATACTTGCTCCTCAATCTTAACTATGATTACGTATGTACCAGAAGCAGGAAGAGTTGCCTTTACATTATAGTAATTAGAATCAGAGAAGTAACCATTAAAAATAGGTTGTCCTACTACATTATATATTTCAACCTTGATTGGAGTAATTTCCCACAATCTACATTCAACAAATATATGTCCGTCTATTGATGGACTTGGGTGCACAAAAATATATTGATATGGGTTTTCTTTTTCCTCATCTGTAAGTTCTCTTTTAGAGATAGTGAAGTGTGATTGTGATGTAGGAATTTTGATATTTGAAAATACAATATTCTCTGAATCAATATATTGACAAGGATAGCTTATAGTAGAACTTGTGTCAAATTCGCCTATCCCACTACTATCTATTAGCATGGTGTAAATTTCATCTTTTTCTAAAAAGGGAAGATTTTCTTCTCCGCCTATTTTAAACTGAAAATTACATGGAGTATTATCCCATTCTCCAGTAGGGGAAAGTGACCAAATTCTTCTTCTTGGAGATTCGCCATTGTGGCTCCACATTAGATACATGCCGTCAGAAAGGTCTTGTGATGTGGAAACTATAGGAGACAGGGGAGACTTTATGCTACTACCTCGTTTTTTATTTAGCAAAGTGTTGTCGTCTCTACCTATACCAGCTATATCTTCATTATATGATTTATTATTTCTTCCATCCCAAATAATATCTCCTTTTGCATTGATGTAATCTGTTGGATTCTCTTGGTTTAGGCTAATGCCATATTTTATAGCAAGAAAACTTTCTACCATTCGTCTAGCAGAAGCATTTAGAATCTTATCATATACCATATATTCTACAAGCGGCTCTTCTGTATTGTTTTTAATAGATAGTAGATTTGCTACTGTATTATTATAATCTTTGCCTATATAAAGATGACTATTCATAATAGATTCATCTTTTTTATTTATTCCCATTGTATGTGTAAAGATACATAGAGAATCTGCTTTCTTTGTTTGCTCGCTATAGTCAATGATATTATCTTCTTTTCCAAACCAATTTGATGTAAAAGATGTGGCAATAGTATCTTTTCTACTTACATTCCATAGTAACGAGGTTTTTGTTCCATTCATTTTAGCCACTCCAATAATGCTCAATCCAGAAGTGTTTAAATCTTTTATAGCTACAGAATATGCTCCAAAAATAGAATCTGAGTGCTGTATAAATGGGATACCACCTTCAAAAGCGTATATAGTACAGCAAAGAAGGGAAATAAGTATTGCTAATATGTATTTTCTAATATTTGTCATTTTATTTCTACAGAGAATTTATCGTAATATACATTACTATCAGCATTTTCTATATACATTACGTTTTCTGCGTTGTTGTTTTGAGTAAATTTTATTGTAGGATAATCCTTAGTTTGCCAAATGCCTATATTTGTGGTATCACTTTTCTTTGTTTCACGACATTTTAGTTTTGGTTCTGTTAAGTCTTGAACGCAGCGACAAGGCATTAAAGGAATAGTATTGCTTATTTCTACAAAAGAAAAACGAGAGGAATAGCCATTATAATTTTCAAAATATGGAATACCTTTTATGTAAAATTTAGTTTCTCCGTTTTCTTCATAACTACCAGTTGTGAAGTCTTCAACCCAGTATAGAGCTTCTGCTCCGTCTGAGAATATTTTATCATCTTTATATATAGCAGATTTGAAATCTCTGACAAAAGTGTTATCAATATCGTTTTTTACTAACTTTTTATAATCTTCTTGTTTAGGTAATCTCCAGCCTTTGGGACATATATTATTGATAACATCTTTTGAAAAATAGTTATTAGTTTTTTGTGTAGCGTTGCAATTCACTCCTTGAATAGATAACGAACTAACTAAATCCTCTATCATCCAACTTGTAGAACCATAGCGTTTAGTTCTGTATGTATGATTCTCTGTATCTGTTATAGTGCCACTACTTATGTAATCTTTTATAATAATCAGCTTAATTTTTTCTATTTTGTATCGTAAAACCTTTTTCTCTTCGTCTTGAACATCTTTTTGACAAACATAAAGCCAGTCTCTATCTGTTTGACCATCCCATACACAACGTACAGATTTGCCTAGTTCTTTATTCTCACTAGAAAATGATAATGAACCAGTAGCATCTAAACGAGTGGCAAGGGCACTAGTTTCAGAAAGTGATTCAGAAGACCAATAAGAAGAAAGAATATTACTATCTTTTATTTGTGAACCTTTAGCATAACCAGAAGCAGATGAATTAAAACCTTTTTCAGTGCTTTCTCCTTGTCTTTGTAGGCCATCATTTGTTATTTGCCAATTTTGGTTTCTAAGTGGTGTAGAACCTTTATGTTCTACGGATGCAAATAAATTTTCCCATTCAGTTTTGCTTGGAATATGAAATTTGTTTGGGCAAATTCCTTGATTTCTTGTAGTAGTCAGAGTATATGGAGGGTCTATTAAACCATTTGCAGCAGTCCAGTTATAATGTATTCCTTTGTTATAAGGTGCGAGTGTTGAATCTTCGCTTGCTGATAATGATTTACTACGATGAATAGATAAGGTGTCAAAAATAGCACACTCCAAATCTTCAAGCATCCAATAATTGTTGCCAAGAGGACCAACTGTATATTTTTTCTTATTTATATCCTTAACAAATGTTGGAGCTGGTTCTATGAGACTAATACTATCTATATTTTCAGCGTTAAATATAGCGACACTATCTAAAGTGTGTATTTCTATAAACACCTTAGCACATAGAATGTGACTAAACAATATTGATAATATGATGAATATTAATTTTCTCATTCTATTACCTCAAATAAATATTCGCATAGGTTATCACCTGAATAAAAAGATAGTTTGTAATGACCTATTTCTAATAGTTTGTCTATCTTCACTTCTTGAGTGCTTACAGAAGGTGTTAGTGTATATGACCAATCTACTTTATACGAGCATTCCTTTTTCAATAAAATTTCTATCTCTTTTTCTTGTCTGGTATCAAAAGTAAGGGATATGCTTTCCCCATATTTAGGAGTGAGTGGTTGCATCTTTAGTGTAGCACAAGGACTTACTGTTAAACTCTTACCACTTAAAGTGAAACGATAGATGTGGTCACTAGGAATATTAGTGTGTATTTCTAATGTTGCATTTGCATCGAAAGTTGGCGTATATGAAATGTCTATATTTACTGATTCTCCCGGAGCTAGTATCTTTAATATTCCTTCTTTGTCTGCTTCGGTTTCAAAGGACTTAATTTCAAAAAGTTCGTTATCTAATGTAATGTCCCTAATATAGAGATTTTCACAACCTGTATTTTTAAGTGTAATGATTTTAGTTGTTTCTCTATCGCATAAGCCAAAATCAATGTCTGAATCTCTTTCTATCTGTTTATTTTCTATGTAGAATGAAGCCTTTGGCTCTTTAGGTCCAATTGCTATGTATGGAAAATCTGTGATTCGTGCGTTAGGTGAATATTTGATATTATGATTTTCAAGAATATAATCTATGCCGTTTTGAATAAGTTTTAGTTTAATATCATCACCTTTTTCAAATCCATTTTTTACATTGCTATTACTTGAAGTACCATAAACAGTTAAGCGGAATCCTTTTATTAATTTATCCCATGTAGCATACGAACAAAGAACATCCGTTACGGCTCCGCCACATCTCATAGGATAATATGCCGCAATAGTATCTTTTTCAGTGATAGGATTACAACCTATGGTAATTCTATCTAGTCCATAGATGATTATCTCCATAGGGTCTTTTCTTGATGCAATTGTAAGTTCATCAATATCTATTCGACATGGTTTTTCTGGAGTACCGTAGTGAGCCTGTATTCCAGAAGAATCTGTTGCGGTAATGAAATATTCTATAGCTTTATCTGCTAAACCATCTGATGGAATTCTTCCCATGAATAGGTCAGAATCAGTAGAATTAGCCATCTGAATTTCTCTATATTCCGTAGGAATGTCTGCAATACGATATTTAAGTACAACAGAGGCTACTTTTTCTCCTACTACATTAGCACTAACAAACAGGGGTTGGCAGGGCAGTGCTATTTGATGTGTAACATGCTCTATTTTTAGGGGGGTACTTTTATCTATTGCAATATTCCAAGTAAAGAAATCATGGGTATATGCAGGAGAGGTGATTTTAGTTGATTTTTTATATTCAAACTCTACACTTGTCTCGGCTTCAAAATAATAATAAATATGAGTTCCTTTTACATCATTTTGGGGTATAGAAAAAGTGTATTGCGTTTGATTATCAGATAGAATAAAACTGTTAATGTAATCTATCCTTGTGAATGTTGTTTCATCAGAAGAACGGTAAAATAAAGATACCTTATCTATGTCATTGCCATTCTTATTTACAATAACTGATAAATTAATAGGAGAATTAGATTGTATTTGTGCGTCATCCAATAAACGAGTACCTTCAGTTCTTTCAATAGTAGCAGATTTGACAGGATAATAAGGACGTATTGCTATTTTATCTTCATATACTATGCTGGATTCTTTTACGTCTTTACATTCATTTAACTCTTCATCTTCTTCAACACAATATCTCAATATGTAGCGACCCTTTATTTTGTCGGTTATGTTGGTGAGTATTCCATCATAACTCGCAGCGTTAATATCATAAAAAGCTCCTTTTGTTTGTGTTATAATAGTATCATATTCAGATTTATGTGAATCTCCTTGGATTACAAATGTTTGTATACCATACAAGGAAAGTTTATCTGCTACATGTTTTTGTGTTAAAGGACAAGGTTTATTATTCCATTTACCATAGTCTAGTTCAATGCTTGCATTTCCTAATAGTATAAATATTTTTAATGCGTCTGCCCTATATCCGAAATCTTGTTGTGAAGCCCAATGTAATACGTTGTAAAAAGGTTCATAATCTCCATCGTATTTGTTTTTTAACCAAATAGAGTATTTAAAATATGTTATATCTTTATCATTTCGTAATGGAGTGAATGTAAATCCTGAATTATTTTTTTCTATTGTTGCCCATTTATGTTCTTCACAATTTATAATGTCTTCTGTATATCCCGATTCCCCAAATCTCGCTAATGCAACACGGATATCTCCTTTGTCTTTTAATCCATTTAATAATAGAGGAATAGCATTGTTTATCTTGTCTTGTGCTATATTCATACTATAACTATTATCCACCAAAAAAACTATATCAACAGGTAGTCTTAATTCACTTAAGTCTTGTACAAGACGTTTGCAACCATATTTCTTTGTTCCATTATCCTTTACTATAAAATCATCAACTGTTAAATTTGGAACAAAATCTCCTTTTTCATTTGTTACGGTAAACTCTACAAATATAGCTTCAGGATAGTTTTCAGTATTAACATTTATGATTTGAAGATTGTACTTTGAAGAAGAAACTTGTGCATTAGTGCAAAAGAAGAGAGTACACACCAATGACGTTAAGTATGTGATAATAAATCTTTTCAAAGCTCTAATTAGGTTGGTTTAAATCGGCTGCAAAGATAATACTTATTTTTATGTTTTGCAACATATTTATAAAAAGATTTCACTAATTATACTCTCCTAACTCCTAACTAACTCCAACCCATCTAACAATTTCGTATATGTTTCTATCGCTTGTTCAATTTCGCAAAGGCGGATATATTCGTCGGCGGTGTGGGAACGGGCAGAGTCGCCAGGACCAATTTTTACCGAAGGAATTGATAAAAGAGCTTGGTCTGATAGGGTAGAAGATCCAAAAACTTCACCTCCAGTTTTTAGATATTCCACCACAAAAGGATGATTCATATCGGTTGCCGAAGGTTTCAGTCTCATAGAGCGTGCCTTTGCCTCGCTTTTTATGTTTGCTTGTATAGTGTCAAACACTTCTTGGTGTGTGTAGCATTCGTTTAGGCGAATATCCACAGTAAATGTGCAACTATCAGGAACTACATTGTGCAGAGTGCCTGCCTGAATTATTGACACTGTCATCTTAACAGGACCCAAAATAGGAGAAACCTTGGGGAATTTATAGTTTTTGAACCAATTAATGTCTTCTAATGCTTCATATATGGCATTGATGCCCTCTTCTCTAGCAGCATGACCAGATTTGCCTTTTGCCTTGCAATCTACCACCATAAGTCCTCTTTCTGCTACAGCCAATTGCATTTGTGTTGGTTCTCCCACTATTGCAAAATCTATTTTAGGTAACTTGGTGATTAGTAGTTCCATTCCCTCTTTGCCAGATACTTCTTCTTGACAAGAAATACCTAAAACCAGATTATATGGCTGAGGTTTTGCTGTTAGGTTTACAAAAGTGGCTATTAAGGAAACCACAGACGCACCTGCATCATTGGCACCAAGTCCATATAGTTTTCCATCTTCTTCTGTGGCTTTGAATGGGTCTTTAGTCCATAGAGCCGATGGCTTCACGGTGTCGATATGTGAATTTAAAAGTATTGTTGGTTTGCTTTCTGAGTAGTCTTTGCAAATAGAAAACAAATTGTTTCCCACTCTGCTTATCTCTAGTCCCAGATTTTCCAAATAGTTTTGAATAAAGTCTGCTACTGCTGTTTCCTCCCTGCTCAGAGAAGGAATTTCTATCATATTTTGTAGTAGTTTATATGCTTGTTCCGCTGTCATTGTAAAAAATACATATTTGGTTACAAATTTAATAAAAAAACACTATTTTTGTGCATTGATTTCAATAAAATGAGAAAATTATCTGTAATAGAATTAAATAGACTAAATGTTGAGGAATTTAGGGCAGCAGAAAAACTTCCTCTTGTGGTGGTTTTGGACAATGTGAGAAGTCTGCACAATGTAGGGTCTATTTTTAGAACAAGCGACGCTTTCATCGTAGAAAAAATCTATCTTTGTGGTATTACTTCTACTCCTCCAAATGCAGAAATTCATAAAACAGCATTGGGTGCAGAAGATAGTGTGCTATGGGAGTATGTAGCAGAGACAAAGGATGTGGTTGATAGACTGCATGAAGAGGGTTACAAAGTGCTTGCGGTGGAGCAAACCGAAAATAGTATTTCGCTAGAAAAACTATCCTTAAACAAGGATGAAAAATATGCCATTATCCTAGGAAATGAGGTGAAAGGAGTGCAACAAGAAGTGGTGGATTTATGCGATGAAACCGTAGAAATTCCGCAATTTGGTACTAAACATTCACTTAACGTTTCTGTGGCAGGAGCATTGACTATTTGGAATATATTTACACAATTAAAATTACAATAAGATTATGGAAAAACTAACTATTATAAAAGTAGGGGGAAAGATAGTAGAAACTCCTGAGTCACTAAACACTTTATTGGACGATTTTTCAACAGTAGAAGGTAAAAAAGTTTTAGTTCACGGTGGTGGTCGTTCTGCAACAGCCATTGCTACTCGACTAGGTATAGAAAGTAAAATGGTAGATGGCAGACGTATTACCGACGCCGAAACCCTAGAAGTGGTAACTATGGTTTATGGAGGTTTGGTTAATAAAGGTATTGTAGTGGGTCTTCAAAAAAGAGATATGAATGCTCTTGGACTTACGGGTGCAGACCTTTGTGTAATACAAAGTGACAAACGCCCAGTGGAAACTATAGATTATGGTTTTGTAGGTGATGTGAAAAAAGTAGATGCAGACAAACTTGCATTATTGTTGGAACAAGATATCGTGCCTGTGCTTGCTCCACTTTCGTTTTCAAAAGTTCATGGACTTCTTAATACCAATGCAGATACTATTGCGAGTGAAACAGCCAAAGCACTGTCTGAAAAATTTGAAACCACCCTTGTTTATTGTTTTGAGAAAAAAGGTGTACTTTACAACCCAGACGATGATGATAGTGTAATTTCGGAGATTACTCCAGAACTTTATGAAAAATATAAAGCAGAAGGCATTATCAGTGGAGGTATGATACCAAAATTGGATAATGCTTTCAGAGCATTGGAAGCAGGTGTTAGCAAAGTAGTAATCACCGAAGCCTCTCAAATAGGCAAGGATACAGGTACTACCATTATTAAGGGTTGACATGCCCGTAGGGTATGAACCTTTTTTGTAGGCAGGTGTTGAGCGTAGCGATAACGCCTGTGTAGTAAGTATATATACCATAGTGCACGCCCGTAGGGTGTGCGTCTTTAATATGAGCAACATCACAATAATATCAATCTTCTTAGCGGTATGCATATCGCTCACATATTTGTTTAAAGAGAAAGATAATTTCGTCTTTAGACAACTTGTGAGTGCATTTGGCTATTATTATAGATACCAAAAACTAACATTAAGAGAACACTCTATTCAGATTTTTATAACTGTGATAGGGTTGTTAGGTTATTCTCTATTATTTCTCCAATATGTACAACCACAGACTTTCTCTGTGGAGAATTTCTTTATATTTTATGCCATCTTATCTGTGTTTTTATTGCTAAAACTCACTATTATGAGAGTTTATTTTTCTTGTTTTTATGGGAAAAAATCTAATAATATTCTCAATCAATATGTAAGACTAGTAGCAATAGGGGGGATATTCTCCTTTATTATGTTTATTTTTCTGAGGTTTACTCCAGAAATTACCCATATAGCATGGATTATTCTCACTATAATATTTTATGCAATCGTTGCATTTTCATATTGTTATCTTCTTTTTAAATATTTTTTTAGTAGATTAGAATTGACTTTGCATTTTATTTTGTATCTTTGCACCCTCGAAATTTTACCCTTGCTAGTAGCACAAAAGGCTATAGGTGAAATGGTGTTATATACAATTTAAATCCCGATGAAGATAAAGAAAATATTGGTTTCACAACCAAAACCAGCAGGAGATAAATCTCCATACTTTGATATAGAAAAAAAATATGGTGTTGAGATAGTATTCAAGCCTCTAATCAAAGTAGAAGGTCTTTCTCTACAAGAATTTAGAGCTCAACGCGTAGAAGTTAAGGATTTTACCGCTATCGTTTTCACAGCTCGTACTGCGATAGATCACTTCTTCCGTTTATGTGAAGAAATGCGTTATACAGTGCCAGATACTATGAAATATTTCTGCGTATCAGAAAAGATAGCTTCTTACCTGCAAAAATATATCCAATATCGTAAACGTAAAGTTTTCTTTCCTCCAGTAGAAACAAACAAGGTGGAAGAACTTTTACCACAAATTAAACGCCACGCAGATGAAAAATATTTAGTGGCAGTGGCAGATGTTAATAAAGATAATTTTGTTTCTGTATTAGAAGAAAATAAAATTACTTGTGCCAAAGCTGCTTTCTACAAAACAGTAAGTAATGATATTGCAGAGGGCAAGCCTTTTGATTATGATATGGTAGTATTTTTCTCACCAGAGGGAATAAATTCATTAAAGAAAAATTATCCAGACTTTGAACAAGGTGAAGTTGCTATAGCTGCTCTAGGTGCCAAAACAGCAAAAGCAGTGGAAGAAGCTGGTTGGAGATTGGATGTAAGTGCTCCAAATCCACAAACACCTTCTATAACAGCTGCAATAGACCTATTCTTGAAGGAAAACAAAGTAAATAAAAAATAATCTTACTTTAAACTCTATATTTATCCCAAAAATTCGTATTTTTGGGATATTTTTTTATTAGTCCCTGAGCATGTCAAAGGGATTATGCGTTATTTATGCCTAACACTTTAAAGAAAATAGAAAGACTTCACGGAACTGCAGATACAGAAAATCTATTTGCAGGGAAGAAAAAGAGTGTATATGTACACCCTTTGAGAGTGGTGTATAAGGCTCAGTCAGAAGAAGGACTACCCACAAGGATAATGGTTATAGTGCCAAAAAGATTTTTTAAACATGCAGTGGATAGAAACTTACTCAAACGTAGGTTGAGAGAGGCATATAGATTAAACAAAAGAGACTTGAAATACGATATCGCATTTATATATTCTTCTGATGAAATGGCAGATTTTTCCACTTTGGAGATGTCTGTAATTAAGGCATTGGAAAAGATAGAAACCACATAAATATGAGCGAGCAAACATACATAGAAATATACGGGGCGAGGGAGCATAATTTAAAAAATGTTGATGTTAAGATTCCTCATAATAAACTCACTGTTATTACAGGACTTAGTGGAAGTGGTAAATCTTCATTGGCATTTGATACTCTTTATGCAGAGGGACAGCGTCGCTACATAGAAACATTTTCTGCATATGCTCGTAATTTTCTAGGTAATATAGAACGCCCAGAAGTAGATGAAATCAACGGACTTAGTCCTGTTATTGCGATAGAGCAAAAAACTACCAACAAAAACCCACGTTCTACAGTGGGAACTACCACAGAAATTTATGACTTTCTTCGTCTGTTGTTTGCCAGAGCAGGTCAAGCATACTCGTATGTTACTGGCAAACCAATGATAAAATATACCGAGGCACAAATATTAGAAATCCTATATAAAGATTATAATAAGAAGAAAATCTATCTTTTAGCTCCACTTGTGAGGGCAAGAAAAGGTCATTATCGTGAATTATTTGAGAGTTTAAGAAAAAAAGGATTTTTAAGGGTAAGAATAGATGGTGAATTACAAGAAGTCTTACCAGATATGAGACTGGATAGATATAAAATTCACGATGTAGAACTAGTGGTAGATAGATTGGAGGTCAATCCAGAAAATGAGAAAAGATTAATTCAGTCACTTTCTATTGCCATGACACAAGGAGGTGGTTTATGTGCTGTAATAGAAAAAGATGGTTCAGATATTCGTTATTTTAGCAAAAACTTGATGTGTCCAGAGAGTGGAATCGCATATTCAGAACCAGCTCCTCATAATTTTTCATTTAATTCACCTAGAGGATATTGCCCCAAATGTAATGGATTGGGTTATGTTAGTGAGATAGATAGGGATAAATTATTTCCAAATAAAGAATTAAGTATAGCAGAAGGTGGTATAGAGCCATTAGGAAAATATAAGGCAGCTAGTGTGTTTATGCAGCTAGAAGCCCTGTGTGCACTTTATGATTGTAATCTGAAAACACCAATAAAAGATTTACCAGAAGAACTTATAAACAAAATAGTAAATGGTTCTGATGATAGATTGATTACCAAAAGCACAGTATCTGGACTTAGTGATTATGCTAGCACTTTTGACGGATTGGTAGAATACATTAAACTAATGTTGGAGGCAGATGCTTCTTCTGCATCTGAACGTTGGGCAGAAAATTTTTCTAGAACAGTGGTTTGTCCAGAATGTAAAGGTACTAGACTAAATATAGAGGCTCTTAATTATAAAATAGCGGGTTATAATATAGCACAACTTTCTTCTATGGACATAAGTGACCTCTATACATTTTTCTTAAATATAGAGGATAAACTCACTGATACTCAGAAAAAAATAGCTACTGAGATAATAAAAGAAATAAGGGTGAGACTTTCATTCCTTATGGATGTAGGTCTGCATTACTTATCATTGGATAGGTCTTCTGATAGTCTTTCTGGTGGTGAAAGCCAACGTATTAGACTTGCCACTCAGATAGGATCACAGTTGATAAATGTGCTTTATATTTTGGACGAACCAAGCATTGGTTTGCACCCTAGAGATAATGTGAAGTTGATAGATTCCCTAAAAAGGCTTCGCGATATGGGCAACACTGTTATAGTGGTGGAGCATGACGAAGATATGATGCGTAACTCTGATTATATCGTGGATATGGGACCAAAAGCGGGACGTCTGGGAGGACATGTGGTGTTTCAGGGGCGAATAGATGATATGTTAAGAACAGATACATTAAGTGCAGGGTATTTAAATAAAAAATTGTCTATTCCAGTTCCAGAAGTTCGTCGCATAGGGAATGGTAAATTTCTAAAACTAACTGGAGCAACAGGTCATAATCTAAAAGATGTATCTGTAGAATTTCCTTTAGGTAAATTTATTTGCATCACTGGTGTATCAGGAAGTGGAAAATCTAGTTTGATTAATGGTACTTTATATCCTATTTTAAGTAAACATTTTTATAGGTCATTGGCTGAACCTTTGCCATATAAATCTATAGAAGGTTTGGAACATATAGATAAGGTCATAGATGTAGATCAGTCGCCAATTGGTAGAACTCCACGTTCCAATCCTGCCACATATACAGGAATATTCTCTGATATTAGAAATCTTTTTGTCGCTCTTCCAGAAAGTAAGGCTAGAGCATATAAAGCAGGTCGTTTCTCTTTTAATGTAAAAGGTGGACGTTGTGAAACTTGTCAGGGTAATGGCTATGAAAGGCTAGAAATGGGCTTTATGTCAGATGTTTATGTTCCATGCAAAGACTGTCATGGTAAACGTTACAACAGAGAAACCCTTCAAGTAAAATTTAAAGGTAAATCTATAGCAGATGTGCTAGATATGACTATAAATCAGGCTGTGGAATTTTTTGAAAATGTACCAAAACTGCTTCCTAAACTTAAAACTCTGCAAGATGTAGGATTGGGCTATATAAAGTTGGGTCAGTCTTCTACAACACTCTCTGGTGGTGAAAACCAACGTGTTAAATTGGCCACAGAATTATCAAAAAAAGATACGGGTAAAACTCTTTATATCTTAGATGAACCTACCACAGGTCTTCATTTTGAGGATATAAAAGTACTTTTGGGTGTTCTAAATAAACTAGTAGATAGGGGAAATAGTCTAATAGTGATAGAACATAACTTAGATGTGATAAGAAATGCCGATTACATCATAGATATGGGTCTAGAAGGAGGTAGAGAAGGTGGTACAGTAGTGGTCACTGGCACTCCAGAAGAAATTAAATCTAAAAACATAGGCATTACAGCACCATTTTTATGAGAAAATATCTTTTAATAGCATATTTATTTATTTCTGTCTCATTATTTGCTTCTCAAATAACAGGGGTTGCACCAAGTTATGCCAGTAAAACATTGGTTTTATCCACCTCTCATGATGGTTGGCATGCTACAAAAGAAATTTTAGATTCTTGTGTGGTTGCAGAAGACGGAAGTTTTTCTTTGTCAGTTGATAACCCTCAAACCATACAAGCTCAAATAGATTTAGGATATTATACGGGGATAATTTATATTGCTCAAGGTAAAAATTATAGTATAAATTTGCCTGCCAGAAAGGAGATTTCTAGAAAAGATAAATTAAATCCTTATTTTAAACCTCAAACTATACTTTTGAGTTTTAATAATCTGCCAATAGATGATATTAACCGAAAGATTTCAGATTTTGAGGATAGTTTTGACTCTGTTTGGGTGGATATTACTCAAGGTCCAATTACTACAGAAAAGATAGATTCTGCTATGAATTATCTAGATGAAAAATATCAGTCTAATGATGTGTTTTTCTCTGAATATAAGCATTATAGATATGCACTCTTGGTAAATCTATATTCTCCCAAAGCCCCTAATCTAGCCATAAAAAATTTCTTCCTTCCATACAAAGTTAACTATGACCAACCTGCATTTTGGGAATCTTTTGAAGCCATTTTTACAGGTTTTAATATGTCAGATTATTTAAAGGAAAATGAAGAACTCTATGACCTTTCTCTACTTCATCAAGTTTTAATGGATAATCTGCCTAGAAATTATATGGATTCCGTAAAAACTGACAATGTAAAAACTATAGTTAGTGCATTGAGAAAAGACGAAGTAACAGTTGGCTATAAACCAATATTGGGTGAACTTACAAACCTAAATGGTGTAAGATTTTCATGGAGTGAACTCTATTACAAAAAGGTTTACATCATTGTTGCCAATTCTTCACTCAGAGAAAGTCTTTCTGATATTCAATATTTCAAAAAAATGCAAGATAAGTATGCAGAAAAATGTTTATTCTTACTTATCTTTGCAGATGAAGATAAATCTATAAGTCTGAAACAGGTAGAAAAGATTAACAAAGACTTTATTTTCAGTATAGTAGATAATCCTCAGTTGGTTTCACAGTTGCAGATTAAAACTGCACCTATGTATATTTCATTAGACAAAGATGGTAAGATAGTAAAGTATCCTGCCGAAGAACCTAAACATTTTGTGCCATGAAAAAACACATTCCTAACACTATTACTGCTCTTAACCTAATATCTGGTTGTATAGCAGTTCAGTTTGCACTTTTTGGAGACCCATTATATTGTGCAGTCTTTATAGTATTGTCTGCAGTTTTTGACTTTTTTGATGGTTTTGTGGCTCGTCTTTTAAAGGTGAGTTCAGATATAGGCAAAGAGTTGGATTCACTTGCAGATGTGATTAGTTTTGGTTTTGCTCCTGCAGCCCTAGTTTGCAGTATGTTTAAGGATTATCCTTATCCAGAGTCTTTGTTTTGGCTTGCTCCATATTTGCCATACACAGCATTTATTATAGCAGCATTTTCTGCAGTTAGATTGGCAAAATTTAACCTAGACACCCGTCAGAGTCATTCATTTATAGGAATGCCTACTCCCGCTAACGCATTGTTTATCATAGGCATAGCAAATTCTCCACTACTACAAGTGGCATGGACTACACCTGTTTGGGGGCTAATCTTTTTATTTTCACTTATAATATTGACCTCATATCTTTTGGTATGTGAGTTACCTATGTTTTCACTTAAATCACCTTCCAAACTTCCACTTATTTTTGCTATTTCTGCATTGGTTTTAACCATTTTGCTTTTATGTTTAGGTTATGGACTTTTGGGCTTGGCTATTAGTATGGTATGTTATATTGTAGCATCTCTAATCCTTGCGGTAAAGAAGTAATTTTTCATGGAAGAATTTTTTATTAAGGCATCTTATTATTGTTCGCTTTCTGAGCATTGCGTAAAGAAAGTGAAGGAGAAACTTGTGCAGTGGGAAACTCCAAAAGAATTTGTTCAACCCATTATAGATAAACTTATAGAAGAAGATTATATAAATGAGGAAAGGTTTGCTAGGGCATTTGTTAAGGATAAATTTAGGTTTAGTCATTGGGGAAGAGTAAAAATCCAAACTCATTTGAAAGCACTTAATATTTCTTCAGATATTATCAAGAAAGAATTAGATGAAATTAATGAGCAAGAATATGCAGAAATTCTCGATGAAATCGTGGAAAAAAAGAGAAAAACCATAAAAAAAGGCACAGATTACGAAATCCGTGCCAAGTTATTAAGGCATGCTCTCTCTAGGGGCTTTGAATATGATATTATTGCTACAAAACTTAATATCTAAAACTACTTCCTCCTAAAAATTCTCTTAGTAGTGATGTATTTGGAACATCGTAATAGGAAATAGGGGTAAAGAATTGTAAAATATTAAGCAAACGACGAGCTTCTGGATAAGCATCACTATCTTGCGGAACTTCTGTTAATAGAGGTTCTGCTTGTTTTTTTATAGTGGATAATTCAAATAACAATGATGAATTAAACATGGCATCTGCATTTTCTTGATATGGGAATATCCATTTGTGTTCACCTCTACGTACACTAGGCCAACGAAGAATTGTATTTTCTGCAGGGTAATTTCTATATTTATGGTCACGAATACACCTGCGCAGAAGTCTAGTGTCTGATGTAGAAAGCCAGTTTCTCTCGTCAAGTGACAATGTGGTTAGGGCAGAAACATAAACTTTAAATTTATTTTCTTCTGGCACAGAGGCTGTTAATTCAGGATTAAGTCCATGAATACCCTCTATAATCAACACATCATTTTCATTTAGCTTGATTTTTTTACCTAGTTCTCTCTGACCATTCTCAAAATTGAATCTAGGAGTTTGTACCTCAACTCCAGAAAGCATAGCATTCAATTGTTCATTGAATAGAGGTAGGTCTAGAGCATACAAAGACTCAAAATCCAATTCTCCAAATTCATCTAGAGGGGTTTTGTCATGAGTTAAATAATAATCATCTAGTGAAAGTGGAATAGGGCGTTTTTTTGCCGCTGCTAGTTGCACACTCAACCTCTTACTAAATGTAGTTTTTCCAGAAGAAGAAGGACCTGCCACTAAAATAATCTTAATTTTAGGATTTTCTGCTATGGTATCTGCTATTTTGGCTATTTTCTTTTCGTGCAGTGCTTCTGTCACCTTAATAAGTGAATCTTTTTGAGTTTTTGTAATGCTATTTAGGCTTGGTAAATCCTCCAATCCCACAATTTTATTCCATTCTACATATTCATTAAAGATTTCAAATATCTTATCCATTTCCACAATGTCCTCTAGTTCAGACATATTTTCTTGTTTAGGAATCCTAATCAAGAAACCATCAAAACATGGTGAAATATCAAACAATTTAATGTATGAGGTGGAAGGAGCTAATAGACTATGATAAAAATCTATGGTTTCACCAAGCTTATAATAATAGGTGTAATAATATTTACTATACTTCAATAGGTTGCCAACAGAATCTTCTCCTCTCTTTTTAAATTCTTCTATTACCTCTTTTTTGGGTCTATACATCAATTCAAAAGGTAGGTCTGCATCAATTACTTTTTGCACCTCGTCCAATATCAATTTTAATTGATCGTTGGAAATTTTCTTGCCGTTACTTTCTATTGTACAATAATATCCGCTAGGTACAGAATGTTCTACTCTAAATTCTGGATTTTCTATAAAGTCTTTTACCACTTTATAAATGATGAAAACCAATGAACGAATATAAATACCTCTACCTAGTAGAGAAGAGTAATCAATAAACTCAACTGTTTTATTGGCAAATAGTTGTGTTCTTAATTGAGTAGGTTTGTTATTGACTAATGCACCTAAGATTTTTTCAGGATTTTCTACTTTTAGGAGTAATAAAAGTTCTTCTAGAGTAATACCTAATGGAGCTAAAATTCTCTCTCCATTGTTTTTACAAATAATTTCTATTCTGTTTCCTATCATAGTTGTAATTATTTTGACACATAAAGTTAAAGAAAATCATAATAAAATCCAACTTCTATTCTTAAAAATAAAAAAAATTAATATATTTGTAGAAATATTTTATTCTTTTTTGTATGAATTATAGTTTTTATGATTTTCTGACCCTGATAGGTTCATTAGGGGTGTTCCTCTTTGGTATGAAAATGATGAGTGAGGGACTGCAGAAAGTGGCTGGTGAACGTTTACGTTCCATATTGACTGCGATGACCAAAAACAGATTTATTGGTTTGTTTACAGGTCTTTTGATTACTACATTAATCCAGTCTTCATCTGCAACCACAGTAATGGTGGTAAGTTTTGTTAATGCAGGACTTCTTAATCTAGCACAATCCATTTCTGTGATTATGGGGGCAAATATAGGTACTACTGCCACCGCTTGGATTATCTCTCTCTTTGGATTTAAATTTAGCATTTCTGCACTTACACTTCCTATTATAGCTATTTCTATCCCATTTATTTTCTCTTCAAATAATAAACGTAAATCTATAGGTGAATTCCTAATAGGCTTCGCATTGTTATTTATGGGCTTAGATATGCTTAAGAATTCAGTGCCAGATTTGAGCCAAAACCCAGATATGTTGGCATTCCTAAACCAATATACCAATTATGGCTATGGTTCTGTGCTTATTTTCTTACTTGTAGGTACTATCCTTACCATAGTGGTACAGTCTTCTTCTGCCACCATGGCCATTACACTTATTATGTGTACAAAAGGTTGGATTTCATACGATCTGGCTGTTGCAATGGTATTAGGTGAAAATATTGGTACCACTATTACTGCAAATATTGCAGCTATTCCTGCCAATGTACCAGCAAAACGTGCTGCTATGGCTCACCTAATCTTTAACTTATTTGGTGTGGTATGGGTTTTAGCTATATTCTATCCGTTTACAAATCTAGTGACATGGGTTATAGAACAATTAGGTCAAGCAGATCCAAATCAACTTATCCCATTTATTGAAGCCAACAAAGATGTAATGTCTATCTTAAATGATAAGAATGCAGTTCTTACTCCAGCACAAGAAGCATTAAGACAACAATATCTAGACGCACAAGTAGCCACATCATACGGATTGTCTTTATTCCATACCATGTTTAACTTAACAAACTCTGCTCTTTTGATAGGATTGGTGAAAGTTATAGAAAAGACAGTTACATTTATTATCCCACAGAAGGTTTCAGAAGATGATTTCCGTTTAACATATATCTCTACAGGTATGTTATCTACATCAGAACTTTCTATTCTTCAAGCAGATAAAGAAATTTCAGTATTCGCTAGTAGAAATATTAGAATGTTCTCTATAGCAGAGGATTTATATAATATTACTGACGAAGAAAAATACGTAAAACAATATGAACGTATAGAAAAATATGAATCTATCAGTGATAGAATGGAGGTAGAGATAGCTTCTTACCTTACCAAAGTAGCAGAAGGTAGATTAAGTGATGTGGGTAAAAAAGATGTTCACGCCATGCTACGAGTTATCTCAGAAATAGAAAGTATAGGTGACGGATGTCATAATATAGCACGCACAGTGCAACGTAAACGTAATGATGCTTTAGAGTATCCAAAAGAATTGGATGATAATATTAAGAAGATGTTCTCTTTGGTAGAAAAGGCTCTTAATAATATGCAAAGCATCTTAGGAGCTCCAAATGAAGAACGTCCTAGTCTAATAAAACAATCACTAGACATAGAAAAAGAAATTAATGACTTACGTAACGAATATAAGATGCTCAACGCAACAAAAGTAAAAGAAAGAGCATACCCTTATCCTGTAAGTGTTACCTATATGGACATTATTTCTGAATGTGAAAAGATAGGTGATTATATTCTAAATGTAGTAGAACAATACCAGGAAACCAAAAAGAAATAAAATTCTTTAAGGAACAGGATCATAGCCGCTGCCTCCCCATGGGTGACAGCGGCATATTCTTTTTATACCGAGCCATAGACCCTTAAATGGCCCATGTTTCTTTACTGCCTCTATCATATATGCAGAGCACGTAGGAGTGTATCTACAAGACGGCGGAGTAAGCGGCGAAATACAACTCCTATAGAAATACACTGGCAACAATATAATCGTAGAAAGTATTTTTTTAATTAGTCTCATTGGGTATGTTTGTGTGTACAAGCCAAATATTGCACTACAAACTTATGTAAAAAAATAATTTAAAGCAAAAAAAACGTTCAAACTTGCCGTGAAACCCTCTTTTATGCTGTTCGCGGCGAAATAGTGTACCCTTATTCTGCCGTGAAACACACTTTTATGTCGTTCACGGCAAAATAGTGGGTAAAAGATATAGTTAATTGTTACTTCTAGATTTTATTTTCTCGTAATTCTCTTCCTTTACAAACCGTTCACGTTCAATGAAATTTGAATTAAATATACTTCTTGTAGAATCTTTTAAAACATAATCAATTTTGCATATATCTAAAAGACTATGAGGAATATCTTCTGTAGAAAATGCACGATTAGTATTAAATATCTCTGTGTTAAGTATTTCTTTGTAAGCATCATTTAAGTAAAGTATAAAAGGAACTTCACACATACTAGGAGTAATATTTTCAAATCCACGCCCAGCATATAATTGTGTGTCATACATTTCCTCTCCGTGGTCTGATGTATATAACATTAAATTTAAGCCAGTGTATGATTTAATCTTATTTATGACAGATGATATAATAAAATCGTTATACAGAATAGTATTGTCATAGTTATTAATATTCTCTATGTCTTTGTCAGTCATTTCTTTACAAAAAGCTGAGGGGTTTTCTTTTGAATTAAAGAGCCTAAATTCCTTAGGGTAATCTTTATATGGGAAATGACTACCTTTTAAATGAATTATTACAAACTTATTTTCATTAGATTCGTTTAGACATGAATCTAAAATAGGTAATAATTCCTCGTCATTATATCCGTTTGGTAAGAGAACAAATTTATCAGATAGTTTTGCAAATGCTCTGTAACTTGTAGGAGTATATGTGTCAATACCTCCACTTCCCTGATTATCTAACCAGTATGTTTTGTATCCAGCTGCTTTAAAAATTTCAACGATAGAAGGCTCTTTTTTATATAACTTTGGTGCACTATGATTGCTAAATGTGCAAATATATCTTATAGCATTTAATGTTTGTATATGTGGAGTTACAACATCATTAAATATGTATAATTCTGATTTAATAGAGTCTAAATGCGGAGTAGTATTTCTTTTATAACCATAAATACTATAGTGATGTCTATTTGCACTTTCGCCTATTATAAGAATAATATTCTTTGGACAAGTATTTAAGTTTGAAGTGGCATCTATTTTAATATTCTCTCTATTTTTATAAAATTCTTTTATTTCCATTATTTCTTTATTGAAATTCATAAATGATTTATAAAAATCAATACTGGCTACTTTTGACCTAAATGGCAGGTTTGCAGAAATAAATGTAAATAGTATTAAAAATATGATACCAACATAACGTTTTGTATTATTTCCTTTAGTTTTAAGAGCCCTTATAAATAAAAGCGTACCAATTATAATGTAAATGATAACATAAAATACCGTTTTAATCTGTAGAGTATCAAAAAATCCTATAGCTTCATTGGGGTTTGTATCAAATATTACAAAGAAGTCTGTAGATTTCATAATATAATTGTTAATAAGAAAGAAACTTAAAACAATAATATTGGGGATAAAACTAATGGCATATATAATAGAAATAAACCAATTTTTTAATTTGGTATTCAAGAAACAAACTGACATAATGGATAATAATGCCCAAAGTAGGTTTACTATAACTCTCTCTTTGACATCTCCGTTTGCAGCATTAATAGCTAATAAATAAACTAGAAAAGTTTGATAAAATAAAAACACAAAAGTCCATAGATTTCTTCTCAAGAAATCTATGGTAAGATTAAAATAAACTTTCATAATAGAATATAAATTGTTATATACAACTACACTCCACACAAAAGTTTATCCCTTCTGCTTGTTATTACATATAATTGGTCGTTTTAGGTAATAAAGGAGGATAGTAAAAAAGGCGTATATCATATTCCTATCGTCATTACCAAGGTACGACCAAGCACCCACAAACAAACGAAAGGACGTAGTGATATACACCCATGCCTATCCTCTTTGTTTGTTATTACTTAATATTGGTCGTTTTGGTAATGATTTAAAAAGGATTATATTTAAGAAGTCCGCTCTAGGACTTGATATGTCTTATTCTGCAAATATAGTGTTTTTTATTTAAATAAAATGATTTTTTTGTGATTCTATTTGTAATTTATAAAAATTGTTGTATCTTTGCACCGTGTTTACAAACACATCGGGCTTGAGTGGTGGAATGGTAGACACGAAGGACTTAAAATCCTTTGGCCATTACGGCTGTGCGGGTTCAAGTCCCGCCTCGAGTACAAAGAAAGAGATGAACTTTGGTTCATCTCTTTCTTTATGTTTCACTTCTTCATATCTCTATAGTAGTCGGAATCGTAGAAGGCTTCTGCGGCTTCTTCTAGTTCTGCGTACCAATCTTCGCCAAACTTGCGGATAAGAGGTTCTTTAAGAAACTTATATACAGGAACTTTCTCTCTTTTGCCAAAGGCAAGAGCACAGTCGCAAATGTCCCATTTATGGAAGTTTACTGCAGTAAATTTGGGATATTCAGTTAGTCTTACTGGGTATAAATGACAGGAAATAGGCTTCTTGAAATCTACTTTACCAGCATTGTAAGCTGTTTCAATAGCACATTTCCATCCGTCTTTGTCGCGATAAGAAAACACGCATTCTCTGTTGCCAATGATAGAGGTAACCAAATCTCCCTCTTTATCTATATATGAAGTGCCTTGTTTTTCAATTATTTCTTTAGCTTTGCGAGGTAGTAGAGGCAATATTTCTGGCAAGATAGATTTTATCTTCTCGTCTTCTTCTGCTGTGAGAGGAGCTCCACCATCACCTTCTTCACAACAAATTCCCTTACATGCTTTATAATCACAAATAAAGTATTTTGTAAAAAGGTCTAGAGAAACTATAGTATTTCCTATTTCTAACATATCTATTGTTTCTGTTTCTATCATTTAATGTCTGCCAATAGTTTTTTTTACCACCAATCGTCGTAATAGTAATCGTCTGTATATTCTGGCTCAGGTTCAGGTTCTGGCATATATTTCCATTTAAACTTAACTGGAGCAATATACGCAGATTTTACTCTGTAACCATCTATTGTTGCAGCTTTAAAAATAGGAAGCATTTCCATTATTCTTAGTGCCTCTGCATCTTGTTCTTCTGTTAGAGACTGAATGATTTGGAAATTTCCTGGTTTTCCGCATCTGTCTATGACAAACTGAACCAAAACCTCTCCTGTGACCAATAATGCTTTACCTTTTTCGTCGGTTTCACCGCTATATACCTCTTGTCTTTCGGTATTCTGGTGAATAAATAACGATAACTCAACATCGCCACCAGGAAACTGAGCATCTATAATATCTTTGGGGTAAGCATTGTATGTTCCTCCATATATAGGAGATGGTTCGTCATCAACACAACCCTCATATAAAGGAGCATAAAGGTATCTATCTGTTTGTGCCAACAAACTTGAACCTATAACCAGTGACAATATTAAGAAAATTAATTTTCTCATAATTTAGCAGACTTTCACGCCGTTTGTAACCAAATCAGAAGGAGAAACAACCACCAATCTTCCGTTTGCATCTTCTGCAGAAAGAATCATACCTTGGCTTTCTATTCCTTTAAGTTTTCTTGGAGGGAAGTTTGCTATAAAGCATACTTGTTTGCCTATTAAATCTTCTGGATTATAGTGTTGAGCAATGCCAGAAACTATTGTTCTGCCGCCCATACCATCATCTATCTTGAATTGAAGAAGTTTGTCTGCTTTAGGTACTTTTTGGCATTCTAGCACAGTACCAACGCGAATATCAAGCTTCATAAACTCATCGAAGCTAACATCTTCTTTAATTGCTTCTGGTTTATAACTATTTATTTCATTTTGTATTTTGGTATCTTCTAGACGCTTAATTTGTGCTTCTATAGCAGCATCTTCAATCTTTTCAAATAATAATTCTGCAGGAGAGATTTCTGCCCCTGTTTCCAATAAATCAATGCTACCCAAATTACTCCAACTCCAAGAAGAAAGTTTAAGCATATTTCTTAATTTGGCAGAGCTAAAAGGTAGGAATGGTTCAAATGCAATAGCCAGATTGGCAGTTATTTGCAATGCAATATTAAGGATAGTTCCCACTCTTGACATGTCTGTCTTGGCCAATTTCCAAGGCTCTGTATCAGCAAGATATTTGTTACCAATACGAGCTAAGTTCATAGCTTCTTTTTGAGCATCACGGAATTTGAAGTTGTCTAGAAGTTTTTCTACTTCAAGTTTTATATCAGAGAATTCCTTTAATGTTTCTTTGTCGTAATCTGTAAGTTCTTGTCTTTCTGGAACTTTTCCGCCAAAGTATTTGTGTGTTAATACTAGTGTTCTGTTTACAAAGTTTCCATAAATAGCCACAAGTTCACTATTGTTACGAGCTTGGAAGTCTTTCCAAGTGAAGTCATTGTCCTTGGTTTCTGGTGCATTAGCGGTTAAAACATATCTTAAAACATCTTGTTTGTCTTTAAAATCTACAAGATATTCGTGTAACCATACAGCCCAGTTTCTAGAGGTAGAAATTTTATCTCCTTCTAGGTTAAGGAATTCGTTAGAAGGAACATTGTCAGGAAGAATGTATGAGCCTTCTGCTTTGAGCATTGCAGGGAATACGATGCAGTGGAATACAATATTATCTTTTCCGATGAAATGGATTAATCTAGTATCTTCTGCTTTCCACCATTTTTCCCAACTATCTGGAAGTAATTCTTTGGTGTTTGAGATATAACCGATAGGAGCATCAAACCAAACATAAAGCACTTTGCCTTCGGCACCTTCTACGGGTACGGGAATACCCCAATCAAGGTCACGACTCACCGCACGAGGTTGTAGCCCCATGTCTAACCAACTTTTGCATTGACCATATACGTTAGGACGCCATTCTTTATGGTTTTCCAAAATCCATTCGCGTAGCCAATTTTCGTGTTTGTCAAGTGGCAAATACCAGTGTTTAGTAGATTTAAGTACTGGTTTGCTTCCGCTAATAGCAGATTTAGGGTTGATTAAATCTAGAGGAGAAAGTGAAGTGCCGCATTTTTCACATTGGTCGCCGTATGCTCCTTCTGCATGACAATGTGGACATTCGCCAGTGATATAGCGGTCTGCAAGGAATTGTTTGGCTTCCTCGTCATAATATTGTTCGCTTTCTTTTTCTATAAACTCGCCTTTTTCATAAAGTTTCTTGAAAAAGTCAGAAGCTACTTCGTGGTGAACAGGACCAGAAGTGCGTGAATAGATATCAAAAGATATACCAAATTCTTTAAATGAATCTTTTATAATATTATGGTATCTATCTACAATATCTTGTGGTGTAACACCTTCTTTTTTTGCTTTTATGGTAATAGGAACTCCATGTTCATCAGAACCGCCTATAAACAATACATCTTCGCCTTTTAAGCGTAAATAACGAACATAAATATCAGCTGGGACATAAACACCTGCCAAGTGACCTATATGAACAGGGCCATTAGCGTATGGAAGTGCAGATGTAACTGTGGTACGATTAAATTTTTTATTCATAAAATATAAAAAAGTATAAATTTCGTACAAAATTAGTGTTTTTTTCTGATTTTACTATATTTTTGTGATATACAATATTTAAAAAACTAGAATTATGAAAAAAAGAATGTTTTTTTTAATTGCATCAGTTCTATTTACTGTATGTGCGTTTTCTGCAGAAAAGTTGATTACATTTGAACAAATGCCAAAACAAGCACAAGAGTTTGCTAATAAGTATTTTGCACCAGATGACCCTCTTTATCGTATTTCATATATAATGTATGATTCAGAATTGTTTGATTCTTCATATATGGTAGTATATGCAAATGGTGATGGATTGGAATTTAACAAAGATGGTGAGTGGAAAGACTTTGATTGTAAACATTGTGTAGTGCCAGCAGAATTAGTACCTGCTCCAATTCAAGCTTATGTAGATGCAAATCTTGCAGGGCAACAAATTAAAAAATTAGAAAGAAATCGTCGTAGTTACGAAGTAAAAATGTCTGGCGGTTTAGAACTAAAATTTGATTTAGACGGAAAATTAATAGAAATAGACGATTAATGGAAATCTTTATCGCAGTTATAGGTGCCTTATTAGTCATTATAGGACTTTTAGGCACCTTTATTCCTATGCTTCCTGGTACTCCTGTTAGTTACGCAGGTTTGCTTTTATTATTATTAATTCCTGGTTGCACATTGACATGGAAATTTTTCCTTGTTTGGGGTATTATCGTGGTGGTGCTTCAAATATTAAATTATTTTATCCCTATATGGGGTGTAAATAAGTTTGGTGGTACAAAGTATGGTCAATGGGGTAGTGTGCTCGGTGTAATAGTAGGGCTGTTTGCTGGTCCTTTAGGCATTATTGTAGGACCTTTTGTGGGTGCTGTGTTGGGCGAACTTTTAGGCGGAATGAACTTTGATAAGAGCCTAAGAGCAGGTTTTGGCTCTTTTGTGGGCACATTTGTGGGAATGGTACTTGGTATAATAGTAGCAGCAGTTTTAATGTTCTACTACTTTAAAGAAGTCTTTTCTATATTCTTTTGATTTTTATATTCTTGAAGTCTTTTCCAAATAGACATTATAAGACTATTCGACTTGCTAATGCAATGATATGGCACTGCAGTTGCACCGTATGATTGATTGGTTAATGCAACACCTTTAATCATACTTCCCTCAAAATCGTAGTGTTTAGTTTTGCCTTTCAAGAAATTTAGAGTCTCCCATATTAAAAGTGTAGTACTTTCGCTACACTTTTTATTTTGGTCTGAGGTGATAATCATATTGTATGCGTACTCACTATCCCATATATTCCATAGTGCCGCTAGAAGTTCCTTTTCTTTGTTGTAAATGCTAATTATTTGTCCTTGATTTCTTTCTTTTGTAGCATGATATAGTTTTAAAAAATAATCTCTGCTATAGAATATTGTTTTTTCTTTACGTTTTAAATTTTCTTTATAGAAATCATAAAAATCTTCTGCAGAAAGTTCAAGAGAAAAATAAAAATCATCTTTTGCTTTTTTTATTCTTTTACCTCTTTGGCTATACGACATTTCTTTTAGAAGCACTTCTCTATCAGAAATATTTTCTAAAATGTATGTGTATTTAGTAGTTTGTTTATATCCGTTCCAGAAAAATTGTTGGTGATTTTTGAATGAGTGATGGCAATTTATCTCGATGAAATCGATGCTTTTTAAGGATAGTTGCTCTATCAAGTTGATATAAACTTTGTTTTCAAAAGAATGAATATCGCTTTGGCTGAGATTTTGAGGATAGAATATAAAAGGTCCAGAAAATTGTGTTAATGGGAGGTTGGTGATAATGGTTTTACCCAATTTTTTCTGAAACGAAAAAACGAAAAAACCCACGATTTCATCGTGAATTTTGGCAAATATCACGTCCCAATTATTACCAGAAGCAGCATCTAGCCACCATGATTGCATAAATAGCGGAATTTCAGGGTGTTTTTCACATAAACTTCTATATATGACTTTGTTATTCATTAATAGGTGGGAATGATATTTTTTTATACAGAAAAAAATAATTACTTTTGCACAAAAATAGTGATTTTTTATCTAATGCGTGCTAAAAAGAAAGAAATATTAGTTCCTGTAAGAGAAAAGTTAATAAGAAAGCATAAAATCACTTTTATGCTTAATGACAAAGAAATGGAAGCTATTGATAAATATCTTTCTAAGTACAGAATTAAGAATAAATCCAGATTCTATAGAGAAACTATAGTACGCCATATATTAAAACAGATGGAGAAAGATGCTCCAGAACTTTTTTAAGGTATGGAAGAGGATATAAAATATATGAAGCAAGCCTTGATGGAGGCTCGCAAGGCATACGCAGAAGACGAAGTGCCTGTGGGGGCTGTTTTGGTTATGGGAGGAAGAATTATTGCTCGTGGACATAATTTAACTGAGACTCTCAAAGATGCCACTTCTCATGCAGAAATTCAGGTTCTCACATCTGCCATGGCAGAGCTTGGTTCTAAATATTTGCCAGATTGTACACTATATGTTACAGTAGAACCATGTGTTATGTGTGCAGGTGCAATTTATTGGGCAAAAATACCTAGGGTGGTGTATGGTACGAGTGAAGAAAAGTACGGTTTCACCGTAAAATCTCCCAGTGCATTGCTAGAAAAAACAGAGGTAGTTTCAGGTGTTTTGGCAGAAGAATGTGCCTCATTAATGAAAGAATTTTTTAAAAGTAAACGAAAATAAAATGAATTTTGTAGAAGAACTAACTTGGCGTGGAATGATACATTCTATGATGCCAGGTACAGAAGAACAATTAGAAAAAGAAATGACCACAGCATATTTAGGTATTGACCCTACTGCTGATTCTCTTCATATAGGTCACTTAGTAGGCGTTATGATGCTACGTCATTTTCAACGTTGTGGTCACAAACCACTTGCCCTTGTGGGTGGTGCAACAGGTATGATTGGCGACCCATCTGGCAAAAGTGCAGAACGTAACCTATTAGATGAAACAACACTTCGTCACAATCAAGAATGTATTAAGAAACAACTTTCTCGTTTCTTAGACTTCGATAGCGATGCACCTAATGCCGCAGAAATGGTAAATAACTACGATTGGATGAAGGACTTTAGTTTCTTGGCATTCATTCGTGATATTGGTAAACATATTACTGTAAACTACATGATGGCAAAAGACTCTGTAAAGAAGCGTCTTTCTGCAGAATCTTCTGTGGGTATGTCATTTACAGAGTTTACATACCAATTGGTTCAAGGATTTGACTTTTATCACTTATATGAAACTAAAAATTGTAAATTACAATTAGGTGGTTCAGACCAATGGGGTAATATTACCACAGGTACCGAACTTATTCGTCGTAAATTGGGTGGTGAGGCGTTTGCATTGACTTGTCCTCTTATTACCAAGGCAGACGGCGGTAAATTTGGCAAAACAGAAAGTGGCAATGTTTGGCTAGATAGAAGATATTCTTCACCTTACAAGTTCTATCAGTTCTGGCTTAATGTTTCTGATGCAGATGCAGAAAAATACATTAAGATTTTCACATTCTTGCCAAAAGAAGAAGTAGAAGCATTGGTGGCAGAACACGCAGAAGCTCCACACCTTCGTGTATTACAAAAACGTTTGGCAAAAGAAATTACCATTATGGTACACTCTGAGCAAGACTACGAAATGGCAGTAGAGGCTAGTAATATTCTTTTTGGTAATGCTACTTCAGACTCTCTAAAGAAACTAGATGAAGATACTCTTTTGGCAGTATTTGATGGTGTTCCTACATTTGAGGTTTCAAAAGATGAGGTTTTAGGTAAAAAATTAATGGACGTATTAACAGAAGATGCGGCAGTTTTTGCTTCAAAAGGTGAAATGCGTAAATTAATCCAAAATGGTGGTTTTGCAGTTAATAAAGAAAAAGTGTCAGATTTGGAACTTGCTTTAAGTGCTGAACTTTTATTGAACGAAAAGTATTTACTAGTTCAAAAAGGTAAGAAGAATTACTTTTTATTGATTTTGAAATAAAAATTGCGGTCTGATGCATTTTTTTTACTAAAAAATTCGTTAGAATAAAAAATTGTATTATCTTTGCACCGCAATTGAGCGGATTGCCTCATGGTGTAATGGTAGCACTACAGATTTTGGTTCTGCCTGTCGAGGTTCGAATCCTCGTGAGGCAACAATCCACAAAATAAGCTGACCCAACGGTCAGCTTTTTTATATTGTATCACTATCTTTGGTTTCAGATGTGTTCCCAAATAAATTAGGGCGACTAAAAATTTTTAGTCGCCCTAATTTTACTTATGTATGCTTTTGGCATATTTAGTTGCACTCATCTATTGAGTGAGTAGTTTTTTTGTATTTGATGTCAACATCATAACCTAAAGCTTCTAGTGCTTCATAAGATTTTTCTATAGTTATTAATGCTTCTTGAAGCTCTTGGCCAGTTGCCCACGAATATGTGGTCTCTGTATCTGAATAACCTAGAAAACTTGCTGTAATTGTTATTTCCCAGCAATATTCGTTAGGGTCATTTGTATTTATATTACTTGGGTCTGTGCCTTCGCATGATGCTAATAATAATAGCATTAATGTGCTCATTAAATAAAATAACTTTTTCATAACAATGATTTTTAATGATTTTAATAAAATTTAAAAATACTCTCTGCAAATATAATAATATTTTTCATATAATTTATTTGTTTGATATAAAAAAATACAAAAAATATTAATTTTAACAGAAAAAAGCGATGCTCTTTTCTGAACATCGCTTTTAAATTTTAGGTATAATTGCTAGAATTAGATTGAATATAAAGATAAGAGTTATAACTCCTAACCCCTAACTCCTAACTCCTAACTAGAAAGTAGCGTTTCTCATGTCTCCTGTTTCCATAAATGCACGGTGCATATTGAAACAAGAAGCTAGGTTTGTAGGGGTGTGACCCTTGGATGCCATAGCTAAGTATTCTCTAAGTAGAGGACGATATTCTGGATCTACGCAGTTGTTTATGATAAGTTCTGCTCTCTGGCGTGGAGAAGTTCCTCTAAGGTCTGCAATACCGTGTTCTGTGATAAGAACTTTTACAGAGTGTTCGCTGTGGTCAATGTGAGAAACCATAGGAACGATAGCACTAATAGCACCACCTTTTGCAGTAGAAGGAGTGGTAAAGATAGAAATGTATGCGTTACGAGTGAAGTCTCCAGAACCACCTAAACCATTCATCATTTTTGTACCCATAACGTGAGTACTATTGATATTACCATAAATATCAGCCTCCAATGCAGTGTTTATAGTGATAAGACCCATACGACGAACCAATCCAGGGTTATTAGAAAGTTCTTGTGGACGAAGTATTAATTTGTCGTGGAAGAAGTCCATATTGTCATATATTTCTTGAAGAACAGGGTCTGTTACTGTCAATGAACAACCACTAGCAAAACTTACTCTACCTTTTTTCATAAGGTCAATAACAGCATCTTGGATAACTTCTGTGTACATTTGGAATGCAGGAATATCTGGGTTGTTTCCTAATTCAAACATTACTGCGTTAGCAATGTTACCCACACCAGATTGTACAGGAAGGAAAGATGCAGGAATGCGACCAGCTTTAATTTCTTGTGTTAAGAATTCTGATACATATTTACCGATGCGTGAAGTGATTTCGTCTGGTTGAGTAAATCCACCAACTTCATCTTTTCTGTTTGTTTCTACTACAGCAACGATTTTTTTAGGATCAACTTTTAACACAGGACTACCTGCACGGTCACTAGGAGTGAAAATAGGAATTTCTTTGCGAACTGGAGGGTCTTGTGCTTCATAGATGTCGTGGATTCCACGAAGGGTTTTAGGGTGACGACTATTTAATTCTATAATAATTTTATCAGCTAATTTGGCAATGGTAGGAGAAATACCTACACCAGAGGTAAGAACTATTTCACCATCTTCTGTCAAATCACAAGCTTCGATAATAGCTACATTAGGTCTAGGAAGGAATCCATAACGTAATTCTTGTGCTAGTTGTGATAAGTGCATGTCGAAGTACTCTGTACCACCATCTGTGTTCAAAGATGTACGCATATCTTTGTTAGATTGGTATGGAGTTCTAAAGCTAACAGCATTAGCACGTGCCAATGCACCGTCTGTAGAATCACCAGTAGAAGCACCTGTGTACATACCTATTTTAAACTCTTTGCCTTCTGCATGAAATTTTTCTGCACGTTTTGCTATGGCAGAAGGAACTTCTTTTGGACAACCGGCAGGGGTAAAACCACTGAAACCGATAACATCGCCATTGTTAATTAATTCAGCTGCTTGTTCAGCTGTAAGATAATTGTAAGCCATTTTTTTATATGTATAAATGATTATAATTTATTCAACTTCTAATTACGGACAATGCACGCATTGTCCCTACTCGTCAACTCCTCACTCCTCACTCCTCACTCCTAACTATTATCAATCGAACTGCAAAGTTAACAAAAATCTAAATAATACTGCCTGTGATAAGGAAATTAGTTAAATATTCTTTATCTACGTTAAGTTTCAATCCACCTTGGTGCATACAAGACACTCTACCAGTTTCTTCTGATACTATAATCACCAAGGCATCTGTTTTCTCTGTCATACCCAAACCTGCACGGTGTCTTAGCCCCAGATGTTTAGGAATATCAGTTCTGTTAGATACAGGAAGAATACACCCTGCAGCCATAATCCTATTTTTGGATATAATCATGGCACCATCATGAAGAGGTGTGTTTTTAAAGAAAATATTTTCTATTAACCTAGAATTTATCTCAGCATCTATAACTTCTCCACTTAAACCATAATGTGTAAGTTCAGCCTCTCTTTCTATTACTATCAATACACCAGTTTTGGTCTTTGAACAGTTAAATACTGCTTGAGTGATTTGGTCTATTCCACTAATATGCTCAGAATCGTCCACCTTAAATATAATTTTCTTAATCTTTTTTACTATATTATTGGTTGCAGTACGACTAAACAACTTACTTACAAAAGTTCTTATTTCATCTTGGAATAAAATAACTAGAAGAATAATACCCACATTAGCCACCTTGTTTATAATAGCCCCCAAAAGTTCCATCTGGAAAACATGTGAAACTAGAAACCATACGATAACAAAGGTTAAAAGTACCGCAAATATATTCATTCCAGAAGTACCCTTAAGCAACCTATATGTCTGATAAAGGATAAAGGCTACTATAAAGATGTCGAGTAAATCTTTAAAGTGAAATTCTATCATAGATTATACATACATTTAAATATATTTACCACTTCTTTGGCTTCTTTTGTGTCGTGAACTCTTAAAATATTAGCACCTTTTTCTAGTAGCATACTATTTAGTGCTGTTGTGCCATTGAGTGCGTTAGCAGCATTGGTTTTGGTGGCAAACTGAATCATAGATTTTCTAGAAATACCCACTAAGATAGGTAAATTGAAACATTTAAGGCAGTCCAAATTCTTGGCAATATCAAAATTTTGTTCCATAGTTTTCTTAAAACCAAAACCAGGGTCTAGTATAATATCACTAACTCCCAATGAGTATAGTTTTTCTATCTTTTTGGAGAAAAATAGCAACATATCTGCAGCATATCCCTCTTCTGGGTATGTAAGAACGTATGGGACATTGTGTTTTGCCACAACCTCAAACATATTAGAAAGTCCACCTGATACATCATTTATAATATCGACACCTTTCTTTTCTATTGCCCACAAGGCAATGCTAGACCTAAACGTATCGACAGAAATAATGGCATTAGGAAATTTATTCCTTATTAATTTTATACCAGTCTCTAGATTTTTCTTTTCTAGATTTTTGTCGATAGGTGTAGAACCAGGTCTAGTGGAGCAAGCACCTATATCTATAATGTCTGCATCTTTTAGGGAATCTAAATTCCATCTACTCTTCTCATAAAAAGAATCTGTGGTACAATTAACTATTCCCATTACCTTAGGAGAATTGAAATCTATTAATTTCCCTTTTATGCAAATAGTTAAGTCTTTATTATGTGGCATTTTCTTAGTTTTTTTGCAAAAATAAAAAAAATATAGACCACTTTTTGAAAAAAAATGATTTTTTTTTGGATTTCATACAATATCTATGCAAAAAATGAGTTATCTTTGTAGGCGATAAAAAATAACCTTCGGAATATATCGATTACTATGAAAATAAAAAACATTTTAACTTTCGTTTTAGCTGGTCTTTCTATACTAGCTATTTCTTCTTGTAACAAAAGCACTTCTAACACTACAGGTTGGAAATATAATGATGCTGAGTATGGTGGTTATCAAGTGGTAGATAATTATGAACAAGATACCCCTCCAGGAATGGTATTAGTCCAAGGTGGTACTTTCACTATGGGTAGAGTAAATGAAGATACCTACAGTGAATGGAACAATTATCCACGTCGTGTTACTGTAAATACATTTTATATGGACCAATATGAAATCTCAAACCGCGACTGGAGAGAATATGTATATTGGATGGGTTTCATGTATGGAACAGAAATAGCTGATAAATGTCGTCCAGACTCTACTGTATGGCGTGAAGAATTGGCTTATAATGAACCTTACCTAAATTATTACTTCACACACGTTGCATACGATATGTATCCAGTAGTAGGTGTTTCTTGGGAACAAGCTACAGATTACTGCGTATGGCGTTCTGACCGTGTTAACGAACTTAGACTTCGTGATGCAGGCGTGATAGATTTCCCAGATTTTGAAGCTATTTATCGTGACTCTTCTCGTTTTGAAAATGATTCAGTGGCAAAAGGTAAAGTTTATAACACTGGTAAATATTTAAAAACTGACGAGTATGACCCTGCATCTGCAGAATCTACTCAAAGAAATGCATTTGGTGATGCTCGTAAAACCAATATGTCTGATGGTATCTTATTACCAGAATATCGTCTTCCTACAGAAGCAGAATGGGAATTTGCTGCATACGGTATAACTTCAGACGCAGAAATGGAAAATTATGACGAACGTCGTATTTTCCCATGGGACGGTTCTCAAACACGTAATCCTTCTCGTAAGGCTCGTGGCAAAATCATGGCAAACTTCTCTCGTGGTAGAGGTGACATGATGGGTGTTTCAGGTGACCTAAACGATAAAGCAAATATTACAGCTCCTGTCAATTCATTCTGGCCTAATGATTTCGGTCTATATAATATGGCAGGTAACGTAAACGAATGGACTATGGACGTATATCGTCAAGCTAGTAGCGATGAATATTCAGAATACAACCCATTCCGTGGTAATGTATATGTTGCTCCAGTAAAAGACTCTTTGGGTACATACCAATTAGATAGCCTAGGTCGTTTGGCATACGCAGTTCCTGTTCCAAAAGATAGTTTAGCAGCTTATACCAAATTAGATGTTCGTAACTATAAAGATGGTGACTCTCAAACTGCAGTAGATCCTGCAAAATGGAAAGAAATCATTGATCCAGACGAAGCTACTCGTCGTCTATATGACCCAGACTCTGGCAACGATGATATTGAAAAATATCTAGCAACACAAATTTCTAATACCACACGTGTTTACAAAGGTGGTAGCTGGAAAGACCGTTCATATTGGTTGAGTCCTTCTGCTCGTCGTTACAAAGAACAAACAGAAAGCAGTAATGATATAGGCTTCCGTTGTGCTATGGACCGTGTTGGTTCTGATAAAGGTAACAATAGTAAAAAATAAGATTTAATTATAATCTAAATAAATAAGAGGCTGAATCAAGTTTTTGGTTCAGCCTCGTTTATGAGAGTAAATGAGAATTCTTCATATACCTTGTGATATAGATGTAGTGTATTGTGGCATAATGTCCAATACAGGAACTAGAGATGAACTAGAAAATGAGCATGGCATGGCACATCTTCTGGAGCATCTGTTTTTTAAGGGGACCAAAAAGAGGTCTCAATATCAGGTGATGAACTGCCTAGAAACGGTGGGTGGTGAACTTAATGCTTATACTACAAAAGAAGAAACAGTGGTTTATTCTATAGTCTTGAAGAGAGACTTTTCTCGTGCAGTAGATTTAATTATGGATGTAATTTTTAATTCTACTATAAATGAGGAAGAACTTCTTAAAGAAAAAGAAGTGGTAAAAGATGAGATAGACTCATATCTAGATGCACCTGCAGAATCCATCGTAGATGATTTAGAAGATGTATTATTCTCTGGATTCTCGTTGGGTAGAAACATATTGGGAACAAAGGAATCTCTGGATTTAATTACATCCAAAAGGTTAATAGATTTTTATCATAGGTGTTACACCACAGATGAACTAGTATTTTTCTCTATGGGAAATTTCTCACAAACTTATGTGGAAAAACTTGTTAATAAATATCTTAAAGATATTCCATCTAGCACAAGAAATTTTATTAGAGAAATACCTACTATATATGAACCTAAAAAGGTGGAATTTCTACGTAATACCACACAAGCACATTGTGTGATAGGGGGAAGGGCTCCTTCTATTTCTGAAAAAGATAAATATGCGTTCTTTTTATTAAATAATATATTAGGTGGTCCTAATATGACAAGTAAACTAAATATGTCTTTGAGAGAAAAGAATGCTCTGGTATATCAAGTAGATTCACAATATCAGACATATTCAGATACAGGACTTTGGTATGTATATCTAGGTACAGATCATGAGGATTTACCTAAGTCTAAGAGGTTGGTTTATAGGGAGATAGACAAACTTTCTCAGAATAAAATTTCAGACACTCTTCTTAATAGGAGTAAACGCCAAATCATAGGTCAAGTAATATTAGGTCTAGAAAATAGAGAAAATACCATTCTTTCTTCTGTGAAACAATACATAACATTTTCACAAGTTTCTGACATAAACGAGACAAAAGAAAAATATATGGCAGTCACTTCTGATGATATTCTAGATGTGGCACAAAAATATTATGTAAAAGATAAATTGAGTGAGATAATATACTTGTAATGAGAGAATTAGAAAAATATATTTTGGAACATTCAGAAGAAGAAAGTAAACTTCTTCAAGATTTAACACATGAGGCAAATGTGAAATTGCTTCATCCGCACATGCTTTCTGGGCATATTCAAGGCAGACTTTTGAGTATGCTTGTGGCAATGATAAAACCCCAAAGAGTGTTAGAACTAGGCACATACGTGGGATATTCTGCCATTTGTTTGGCAGAAAACCTTCCAGAAGATGGAAAGTTGATCACCATAGACATAGATGATGAAATAGAAGATATGGCACGTAAGTATATAGGTGCTTCGCCAAATGCTTCTAAAATAGAGTTTATAGTTGCAGATGCCTTGCAGTGGTTAAGCAAATGTGATGAAACATTTGATTTGATATTTATTGATGCAAATAAAAGACATTATATAGAATATTATAATGCAGTATTTGATAAATTAAAACCAGGTGGATTTATTCTAGCAGACAATACACTATGGGGCGGTAAAGTAGTGGAGAAAGTGGCTTCTAATGATTATCAAACCAAAGGGCTACTAGCTTTTAACGATTATTTAAATTCAGAAAAAGAGAGAATTTCTTATTTTATATTACCTTTGCGTGACGGACTCACATTTATTCAGAAAAAATGAAAAAGATACTATCCTTAATTTTATTTTGCCTAATAGTAACTAATATATCAGCGACTGATTCACCATTTCATAATGAGGAATCAAAACTGATAGAGCATGCCAAAGAGTTTTTCCATAATAAAAATTATTCTGCAGCATATAGATATACAGAAGATTTATTGGCAGAAGGCATAAAAAATGATGAAGAAAAAAGAGAAGCAGATTATATTTCTGCACTTTCGTCATATTATCTAAGAAATGCTGACGCAATAAATAAATTGCAGTCTTATGTTATAAATTATCCATACGCATCTGAGTTGGATAAGTTTAATCTATATATAGGTATATTGCAGATAGAGGCTGGAAAACATAAAAATGCGTTAGAATTATTAGAAAAAGTAAGACGTGAAAATTTATCAGAAGAAGATATAAATGCACTTCTATTTTATCGTGGTTATGCATATATAGAACGAAAAAAATATGAAGAAGCGTCATACGAATTTGGTCTTTTATTGAAGCGTAATTCAGAAAAATATAAAATTCCAGCACATTATTATTACGGATATTCTCAATATAGATTGGAGAACTATTCTGTGGCGTTAGAAAATATATTATTAGCAGAAAATGACCCTAGTTTTAGAGAAGAAACTCCACTTCTTCTATGCAGACTTTATTTCTTACTAGATAATTGTGAAAAAAGTACTGAATATGCTAAGAAAATTATTGCTTCTGGCGAAATAAAAAAAGATAAGGCAGAAGTGTACAAAATATTGGCAGTTTGCAAGTTTAACAATAAAGAATATGCCAATACCATAGACCTTTTGGAAAACTATCAGAAGTTGAGTAGAAAAATGACCAGAGAAGACTGGTATGTGTTGGGTATGTCTTATTATAACACAGAAAAATATGATAAGGCAGTGAAAACATTGGCAAAATCTACTAACGAAAAAGATAAATTAGGTCAAAATAGTTATTTCCATACGGCTATGTCTTATCTTAAGTTGGGGGATAAGAAAAATGCACGTATGTCTTTTGACAAGGCATCTAGATTGGATTTTGATAAACAAATAAAAGAAGATGCACTTTACAATTATGCACTTTTGACATACGAACTTTCATATTCTGCATTTAATGAGTCAGTAGGGGCGTTTGAGAGATTTCTAAAAGAATTCCCAGATTCTAAACATAAGGATAAGGTACATGAATATTTGCTTTCTTCTTATTTAACTACGACCAATTATTCTCAAGCATACGCTTCAATCAAGAAGTTGAATTCTAATGAACGTGTAGTTAAAGAAGCAGAACAGAGAGTGCTATTTGGTATGGCTACTGATGCTATCGCCAATAGAAAATATTCAGATGCTATGGCAAATCTTCAAACCTTAATAGGTGAGAAATCATATAATGCAGATATTACTGCACGTGCATATTTTTGGTATGGCGAATGCTTATATCGTATGAAAAAATATGATGAAGCCCTAGAGCAGTTTAATACATATCTTAAAAAAACTATCTCTATGGACCAAGACGAATATCGCTTTGCTCAATATAATATTGCATATATTTATTGGAACAAAAACGATTATCCTAATGCTTCTACTTGGTTTAGAAAATATGAAAAAATAGAAAAAGTAAATCCTGTAATGAGATTAGACGCATTGAATAGAATAGGTGACTGTTATTTCTTACAGAGAAACTTCACACAGGCATTGAACTCATATAACCAATCATTGGCAGTAGGCGGAAATTATGCAGGAGTGGATTATGCTCTATATCAAAAGGCATTCGTTTTGGGCTTACAAAAAGATTATAATGGAAAAATAGAAACCCTAAATGACTTACAAACTCGTTTCCCTAAATCTGAGTGGAATGATGATGCTATGTTTGAAATAGGAAAATCATATATAGCATTAAATAAAAATGACGAAGCTATTTCTAGTTTTGAGGAAATAGCAAAAACATATCCTGCTTCCAGTCCAGTGGTAAGAAAAGCACAACTGCAGATAGCAATGCTTCAATTTAATACGGGAAAGGTTTCAGAAGCGACTGCCACTTATAAGAAGGTGGCAGTGTCATATCCCAATACAGAAGAAGCTGCTACTGCACTTTCTGCACTAGAAAGTATAATGGTAGATAATAATAAAGTAGATGAATTTAATCAGTTGGCACAACAATTAGGTAAATCTTCTACTACCAAAGAAGATTCACTTCAATACAAAGCAGCAGAAAAAATATACTTTAAAAATAATTATGCAGAGGCTAGTGTTGCTCTAGATAAATATATCAAAATGTACCCTCAAGGTAAGTATAATGCACTAGCACAATATTATTTGGCTAATAGTTATTACCAAGAAAAGAAATATCCACAATCACTAGAAATCTACTCTAGTTTGTTAGACAACTCAGAAAATCCTAATGTGGAATTCTCTCTTCAACGTGCTTCTTCTATAGCATACGATATGGAAAAATATGAAGAGGCAATGAAATATTTTATAAAACTAGACCAAGTGGGTAGTGCAGAAAGCAAACAACCTGCCAAACTAGGTATCTTACGCTGTTCTTATATCTTAAAAGATTATGCAAAAACCATAGAAGTGGCTTCTGATGTTATTGCTGCTTATTCTGCTTATGATGAGGTGGTTACAGAAGCTCGTTACAATAGATTTAAAGCCTACCAATCTATGTCTAATATAGATGCAGCATATAACGATTTAGTGGCATTGTCTGCTGATACACGTAATGTTTATGGTGCAGAGGCTAAATATGAATTAGCTAATTATTATTATTCAAAGAATGAATTAGATAAGGCAGAAGCAGAGGTATTCTCTTATATAGAAAAAGGAACTCCTCATCAACATTATTTGGCTAAGTCATTTGTCTTATTATCTGATATTTACATTACCAAGGAAAATTATTTTGAGGCTAAACAATATTTATTAAGTTTAAAAGATAATTATGTGGCAGACGACAAAGAAATCTCTTCTGCTATAGCATCTAGATTAGAATTAATAGCCAATAAAGAATCAGAAACCGTATCTAACCAATAAAAGATGAAAAAGATAACTATAATAGCATTAATTTTGGGGTCAATATTTACTGCTTATTCTCAAGAAACTCAAAAGGAGGTATCTAGAGATCTAACCGTGGAGAGGGAGTATGACCCAACAGTAGTAAATGCAAAAAAAATTAGTCCTACTCCACAAAAAGAGGTAGTAGAGGTAAAGCAACCAGAAATTACTTATACCACGTGGTCAAAAGTAGAAAAAACAGATAAGAAAACAGCTGTTCAAGACCCTACAGAGTTTCAAACAGAACGTTCGTACGACACCAAAAAAGGTATGTTTAAGGCTGGTTTAGGCTTTTATTGGCAGACTTTAGGGGAATTTTATTATCCATTGGTTGAAAAAGAAAATCATTTATTAGATATTTCTGCCAAACATCATTCTTCATGGGGAAAAATAACATTAGAAGATGGAACTAAACCTCGTGCTATGGATCATCTTACAGATATAGCAATGAATTATGAAACTAGTTTCAAGAAAGCAAAACTAGAAACTGGAGTTTCATACAAATACAATGGCTATGATTATTATGGTATGAGTACTATTCTAGATGATGTTTATAAAAATGCAGTAGGAAGTAATTCTGATGTAGATTTTAACTTGAAATTATATTCTACAAATCACAAAAGCAAATTCCATTATCAAGTGCATGCTGGGTATAAATATTTTGATAGAAACTATGATATTTCTGCACACATGATTAAGGCAGGAGTGGAATTGGCAGGAAAGTTGAGCAAAGGTGAATTGGGGGCAGAAATAGATGCAGATGTAGATGTTCTTAATATGAATGATAGGGCAGAAGATTCTCACCCTCATACTGCAGGTATATTGAAATTTAATCCATTTTATAAGATTCATGGAGAGGATTGGGCTGTAAATATAGGTGGTAATCTTTTTGTAGATATGAATAAAGAGGCAAAAAGACCAGTTACTGGTTCTGCCAATATTAGTGCTCATGTAGGTATTGTTCCAGATTTATTCTATCTATATGGAGGAATTGGTGGTAATTATAAACCAAATTATTACTATGAAATATTAAGAGAAAACCAATATATTACTCCAGATTTGGAGGTGTCGCCTACATATACTCCTTTTGATTTAAATTTAGGACTACGTATTCGTATTATGGAAGGCTTATTATTTAATGTAGGATTTGATTATTCTATAATTTTGGACCAATATTTTTATGTTAATCATGTGGTAAATGATTCAGAGACCATTTCAACTCCAATAGGTTACACAAATACATTTGATGTGGTTACAGAAAGCACCACACATATGGTAGATGTGAATGCAGGACTATACTTTGATTATGTAAAAGGTCTTAATTTGGGTGTAACTGCAGGATACAATTATTGGGGAGTAAAAGAAAATGCCTATGCATGGCAAAAACCATCATGGAAAGTGGAATTTATGGGTACATATAGATTCCTAGAAAAATGGGAAGTAGGTCTTTCTTATAAAATGTTAGCAGACAGAAAAGCGTTAGTGATGAATGAAGTAGTAAAAATGAACGACATTCATGATGTAGATGTTTGGGCTTCGTACAAAGCACTAGATTGGCTTACTGTATTTATCAAAGGTAAAAACCTAGCAAACCAAAAGTCTGATACCTATTATGGTTATCGTAATTTTGGTATAAATGGTCTTGCAGGTGTAACTATGTTGTTTTAATTAAAAAAAAATAATAACTTTGCGACTCAATTTAAAATTATGAGTGTTTTAGGCAGAATTAAGGTAGCAAAAGCATTACAAATGACTTGCTACGGAGAAGAAATCATTGTGAAAGGTTGGGTGAGAACCCGTCGTGGTAACAAAAATGTAAGTTTCATCGCTCTAAACGATGGATCTACTATTAATAATATCCAGATAGTTGTTGATAATGCAAATTTTGATGAAAATGAGCTTAAAAAAATAACAACTGGTGCTTGTATTGGTGTGACTGGTACATTAGTACAATCTATGGGTAAAGGTCAGTCTGTTGAAATCCAGGCAACTAGCATCGAAGTTTATGGAGAAGCAGATCCAGAAACATATCCATTGCAGAAAAAAGGTCACTCAATGGAGTTCCTTCGTGAAATAGCATATTTACGTCCTCGTACCAATACTTTTGGTGCAGTGTTCCGCATTCGTCACAATATGGCAATGGCTATTCATACTTTCTTCCACCAAAGAGGTTTCTATTATTTCCATACTCCACTTATCACAGCGTCAGATTGTGAGGGAGCTGGTCAAATGTTTACTGTTACCACTATGGATTTGGAAAATCTTCCTAAAACAGAAGAAGGAAAAGTAGATTACAACCAAGATTTCTACGGAAAACACGCTTCTCTTACCGTGTCTGGTCAGTTAGAAGGTGAATTAGGTGCCCTATCTCTAGGTGAAATTTACACTTTTGGTCCTACATTCCGTGCAGAAAACTCTAATACTCCTAGACACCTATCAGAATTCTGGATGATAGAACCAGAAATGTCATTTTATGATATAAATGACAATATGCAACTTGCAGAAGACTTTGTTAAATTCTGCTTAACTTGGGCATTAGAAAACTGCAAAGACGATATTCAATTCTTAAACGATATGTTTGACAAAGAATTGATAGACAGAATCAACTTTGTTTTAGCAAATGATTTTGTACGTTTAACCTACACAGAAGGTGTTCAAATTCTTGAAGAAGCTGTAAAAAATGGCAAGAAGTTTGAATTTAAAGTAGGTTGGGGTATAGACCTACAATCTGAACATGAACGTTATTTAGTTGAAGAACACTTCAAACGTCCTGTAATCTTAACTGATTATCCAAAAGAAATCAAATCTTTCTATATGAAACAAAACGAAGATGGCAAAACTGTACGTGCTATGGACGTTTTATTCCCAAAAATTGGTGAAATTATTGGTGGTTCTGAACGTGAAGCAGACTATGAAAAACTTAAAACTCGTGCTGCAGAAATGGGAGTTCCAGAAAAAGATATTTGGTGGTATCTAAATACTCGTCGTTGGGGTTCTGCTCCTCACTCAGGCTTCGGTTTAGGTTTTGAGCGTCTATTACTATTCGTTACAGGCATGTCTAACATTCGCGATGTAATTCCATTCCCACGTACTCCAAATAATCTTGAATTTTAGCGCAAATGAGAGCAATAACCCAAACGTAAGTTTGGGTTATTATATATTTAATGGTTTGTTCTATGCAAGTTTACTTGTAATAGAATAGACCATTAAATTATATTAATAAACAATTTTAATTGGTTATTGCCGAGTGCAGCCTAAAATCACGAGAAGCTTTAGCTTCGAGTAATTTACCTCTTTAAAACTCAAGATTAAGGAGGTAATATAATATAAAAAAATCCCGAAATGAAAATTTCGGGATTTTCTATTAGAACTCTGCTTGAATCTTTTCTGCGATTTCTTTAAACTCTTCTGGTGTGAGTTTAAGTTTTGGATTGGAGAACAGCATATCGCTTTCCTTTTGAATAGGAATTAAGTGAATGTGTGCATGTGGAACTTCAAGTCCTATTACTGCTTGTCCTACCTTTAAACAAGGGAATGCAGACTTAATAGCTGCAGCTACTTTCTTTGCAAATACCTGCATTTCTGCAAGGTCTTCGTCGCTAAGGTCAAAAATATAATCCACTTCTTGTTTTGGAATAACTAGTGTGTGACCTTTTACTAAAGGATTAATATCCAAGAATGCATAAAATTTGTCATTCTCTGCTACCTTATAACTAGGTATTTCTCCTGCTACTATTCTACTAAATATAGTTGCCATAATATTAGATACCTAAATCAACGATTTCAAATTCTATAATACCAGAAGGAGTGGTCACTGGAACTACTTCTCCTTTTTTCTTACCTATTAATGCTTTTGCAATAGGAGTACCAATAGACATTTTACCTTCTCTTAGGTTTGCTTCTGCTTCAGAAACTAGGGTATATGTCATTTGTTGGTTAGTTTTAGTGTTACGGATAGTAACCTTGCTCAAAATTTGAACACTATCTGTAGAAATTAAGCTTTCGTCAATAATGCGAACATTTAACAATGTTGCTTTAAGTTGAGAAATCTTAGCTTCAAGCAAACCTTGGGCTTCTTTTGCAGAGTCATATTCTGCATTTTCAGATAAGTCACCTTTGTCTCTTGCCTCAGAAATAGCATTAATAATACGTGGTCTTTCCACACTCTCTAGGTGTGCAATCTCTTTCAGGAGTTTGTCATACCCCTCTTTTGACATGTAAGTAATAGCCATAATATTTATTATTTAATTATTTATTTAATTCAATTAATTTCAAAAAACACAAAAATAAAATAGAGTGACTCAAAAGGGTTCCAAAAATCCCACCTTTTGCATTCACTCCTAGTTAAAAGTCTAATAAAAATATGTGGTCAGACTTTCTTTTGATTGGGGATTACTATGCAAAGGTAACCTTTCTTTTCTTAATAATCAAATTTTGTTGATTAAATTAAATTCAATTTCCACAGAAAGAATACCTATGCCATAAATAAAAGATAAGGAAGGAAAACCCTCCCTTATCTTTTCTAAACCTTAAACTATGAAAAAACTTAATTTCTACGTGAATTCTTTGCAAATGTATATTAAATTTTTGAAACTGCAATCGTTTGCGAGTGAAAATTTACATATTTAACATAAATTAACTAAATTCTGCTCAATCGTTTGCATTTTAAGGCTCCCATCAGCCCAACTCCTCACTCCTCACTTCTAACTTCTCACTTCTAACTCCCAATTTCTAATTTTTTACTATCTTTGTACTCTTAAAATTAAGATTATGAGCAAACAACTATTTATAGAGACATACGGTTGTCAGATGAACTTTGCAGATAGTGAAGTGGTGGCAGCTGTAATGAAAATGGCAGATTATGAGCTTTGCGATACATTAGAAACTGCAGATGCAATATTTATCAACACTTGTTCCATTAGAGAACATGCTGAGGTGAAGGCAATGTCTAGATTGGAGTTTTTCAGACAATTGAAGCGTAAAAACAAAAAGCTTATTGTTGGTGTTATTGGTTGTATGGCAGAACGTATGCAAAAAGAACTTCTAGAACACCCTGCTGTTGATTTGGTGGCAGGTCCAGATGCATATCTAGATTTGCCAAACCTTATTGCACAAGCAGAACAAGGAGAAAAATCTATGAATATAGACCTTTCTCTAACAGAAACCTACAAAGATGTTCTACCTCAACGTATAGGAGGAAATAGAATTTCTGGTTTCGTATCTATTATGCGAGGTTGTAATAATTTCTGTTCATATTGTATTGTTCCTTATACTCGTGGTCGTGAGCGTTCGCGTCCATACAATAGTATATTGAATGAAGTTCAAGATTTGTACAATCGTGGGTATAAGGAAGTTACACTTTTGGGCCAAAATGTAAACTCATACAATTATGAGGGTTTAAACTTTGCTGGACTTCTAGAAAATTTGGCTCAAGCTATTCCTGGTATAAGAATTAGATTTACTACTTCTCACCCAAAAGATATGAGTGAGGAGACTATTATAGTGATTAGTAAATATCCAAATCTATGTAAGCATATTCACTTGCCAGTTCAGTCTGGAAGTTCTAGAATTCTTAAATTGATGAATAGAAAATATACTCGAGAATGGTATCTAGAACGTATAGCATTGATTAGAAAGCATATACCAGATTGTGGAATCTCTACAGATATGTTCACAGGTTTTCATTCAGAGACAGAGGAAGACCATCAACAGACACTGAGTCTTATGCGTGAAGTGGGATATGATAGTGCATTTATGTTTAAGTATTCAGAAAGAAAAGGTACGTACGCATCAAAAAATTTACCGGATGATGTGCCAGAAGAAGTAAAACTTCGTCGCCTTCAAGAAATGATAGATCTTCAAATGGAACTCTCACTTCAAAGCAACAAAAATGATATAGGAAAAGAGTTTGAAGTTTTGGTAGAGGGGTATTCCAAACGCTCTCGCGAACAACTCTCTGGTAGAACCTCTCAAAACAAGGTTGTACTCTTTGATAACCAAGGTCAAAAAGTAGGTGATTTAGTGAGAGTTAGAATAAAAGATGCCAGTGCTATAACACTTTTTGGTGATATTATACAAAATATGTAGGAAAAAACTAAATTTTTATCAGATTATAGTGCAATAATTATTTTTTTTTATTAATTTTGTTGCTGAATTTGTAAAAAAATATAAACATGAAAAAGATTTTCGCATTTTTATGTGCATTATCATTGTTTTCTGTTCCTGCATTTTCTGCAGAAGAGAATACTACAGCTGTAGAAACAGAGACAACTTCTGTTGAAACTATAACAACTAGAGGTTTAAATGATTTTAAAGACTTCTCTCACTGGTCTTTGAGTCTTAATGTTGGTATGTCTCAGTTCGACGGTGACGTAAAACAACAATTCGACCAGATTCTTTCAGCATCTAAAGTCTCTTGGACTATAGGTCTAGAAGCTGAATATACTTGGAATCCAGTTTGGGGTTTATTATTAAACTTCCAATACATGCCATACCAAGGTGTTACAGGTTCTACCGAATGGGGACGTAATTCATTCAAAGGAAATATGTATTCTCCTTCGTTGATGGCATCAATCAATATGTTCAACTTGTTTGCTCAATATCGTAAATCTGCAGCATGGAACTTATACTTAAATGCTGGTGTGGGTTTAGTATGGTATGAATGTATTTCTACCCCTGTAGAAGGTTCTGCTCCAGGTGAAAATACTCCTAAAGGAATAGGTCAAGATGGTAGTGGTTATGGTACATCTATTACTATTCCATTGGGTATCAACTTAGAATACAATATTAATAAGCACTTAGCTGTAGGCTTAAGTGGTTATTATAGAATGACCAATAAAGACAACTTTGAAGGTGAACACTATACAAAAGGTACTATGAACGACGGACAGTTCTATGTTGCTGCAAACTTCCGTGTTAAATTCCTTCAAGAAGGTAGAGAAGGTGGTCATATGCGTAATATCTCAATGCATGAATATCGTCAATTGGTATCTGGCGAAAAGAGCTTCCAAGATGACCTTGATAGCTTAAAACGCAGAGTAAAAGTGTTAGAAGACACAGTAGCTAATAATATTCTACCACGTATTCAAGCATTAGAAGATTACAATGCGGTTTCTCCAGACGATGACAATGACGGTGTTGCAAACTTCCGTGACCGTGAGCCTAATACTCCAAAAGGTGCATTTGTAAACTTCTGGGGTGAAAGCATTCCTCAAGAAGCTCTAGGTTGCTGTGACGAAGTGAAGAAAGTAATGACTGCACTAGGTATGGATCCAGAAGTAGATTATAATTTATCTGTATATTATGGATTTAATAAATCTAATATCACTGCTAAAGCTAAAAAGAATATAGAACAAGTAGTAGAAAAACTTAAAGCAGATCCAGAACTTAAAGTAGAACTTCGTGGTTATTGTGATTACCCAGGAAGTCATGACTACAACTTGAAACTTAGCCAAAAACGTGTAGATGTTGTAAAAGCAGCTTTGGTTAAAGCAGGAATAGAAGAATCACGTATTACAACACAAGCTCAAGGTCAATTACCAAATCCTCCTATGGCTGAACAAAAAAATCGCCGTTGCGATTTCTTCTTCTCAAAATAATAAATTTATAAATGGATAATTTAAGCCCTCAAGGTAGATTACTAAGAGGGCTTTTTTATACCCTAAACTATGGAAAATAATACAGAAAGAGATAAATTTGCTAAATCAATAGGCATAGAAATAATAGAAGCGAATATAGATAGATCAGTTTGTAAGTTGGTTCTTAATGAAACTCATCTTAATGGATTGGGGTTGGTTAATGGTGGAGTTTTGTTTACATTGGGAGATTATGCTTTGGCAGTGGCTGCAAATGCCAATGGTAGCCAAACAGTAACTCTAAACTCTACTATAGATTTTATCAAATCTGCAAAAGAAGGCACTTTGGTGGCTGTGGCTATCCCTATCAAAGTAGGTAGAACAATTTCTAGATACAAGGTAGAGGTTACTCATGAAGAGACCTCACAACTAATAGCAATACTTAATGCAACTTCATTTACAGTAAAATGAATAGGGGAAATATAAAGAAAATGTATTTTAAGGATACGTCATTTGCCAATCTTATGACTGGACGTATCTATAATATCTTACTCATAGCGAGTAAGTATGATGCTTTTATGCTAGAGGGAGACGGCAGAATAGATGAGTTGATTTTTAATGAATACACCTCTTTAAATCTTAGATACCCACCCCGTTTTACACTAGCATCTACAGAAGAAGAGGCAAAAGAACTTCTAAAGATAAGAAGTTTTGATTTATTTATCATTATGCCGTCTATGGACAATGGGTCTGTATTTGAGTACGCTAAGCAATTAAAAGATAATTTTCCTAGCATTCCAGTGGTATTATTGACCCCATTTTCTATTCAGATATTCCGTAGGGTTTTTGCTAATGAAGATTTAACAGCTATAGACTATATCTTTAACTGGCTGGGGGAACCAGATATTCTGCTAGCCATAGTTAAATTGATAGAGGACAAAATGAATGTGGATCAAGATGTTAAGTCTGTAGGGGTTCAGACTATACTTTTTGTAGAAGATTCTATTCATTTTTATTCTGCACTATTACCTTATTTATATAAACACGTGTTCGTTCAGTCGCGTTCTTTTATGACTGAGGCACTTAATGAGCATGAACAGATGCTCAGAATGCGTGGAAGACCAAAGATTTTATTGGCAAGAACTTATGAAGAGGCAAAAGAACTCTATGATAAATACCAAAAAAACATTTTAGGGTTGGTTACAGATGTGCGTTTCCCAAAAGATGGGGTGATAAATGCACGTTCTGGTATAGAACTATGTGAATATATTAGAGCTAAGGATAGTTTCTTACCTATAATCATAGAATCCTCAGAAGAGGAAAATAAAGTGGAAGCAGATAGATTGTTTGCTCACTTTATTAATAAAAATAACTCTTTGATGCATTTGGAGTTAAAAGAGGCTGTTACACAAAATTTTGGTTTCGGAGATTTCAATTTTATAGACCCAGAAACTCATTGGGTGGTGGCTGTGGTTAGAAATCTAAAAGATTTACAACAAAAGATTTTTGATATACCAGCGGAGTCTCTATTTCATCACCTTTCAAAAAATCACCTATCTCGTTGGCTGTATTCTCGTGCTATGTTCCCATTGGCAGAGTTTTTAAGAGACTTAAAGGTGCAGTCTATAGAAGAAGTGGCAGAAGCAAGAAAAATTATTTTCGATGCTATAGTCTATTATAGAAAGGTCAAAAACAAAGGTGTGGTAGCTGTCTTTTTAAGTGATAGATTTGACAGTTATTCAAACTTTGCTCGTATTGGCGAAGCCTCTATGGGTGGAAAAGGGCGAGGATTGGCATTTCTAGACTTGATTTCAAAAAGAAATGAGGAGTTTTTTGATTATGAAACTACTCAAATTTTGATTCCAAAGACTGTGGTAATTTGTGCAGATAAATTTGACGAATTTATGGAGTTGAACAATCTGTATGATATAGCACTTTCTGAGGATCTTTCTGATGAAGAGATACTTAACCATTTCCTAGAAGCCAAGATTCCAGATGATGTTTGGGAAAATCTTAGGGCGTTTGTAAATGTTATAAATACGCCTATTGCGGTGCGTTCTTCTTCTCTTTTGGAAGATGCTCATTATCAACCATTTGCAGGGGTGTATTCCACATATATGGTGCCCAACAACAAGGATAATATTAAAAATACTTTATTCATGTTGGGCGAAGCCATCAAGGCAGTTTATGCCTCTGTTTATTATAGCGGAAGCAGAAGTTATATGACTGCAACCAAAAATGTGCTTTCTCGTGAAAAAATGGCAGTGGTGCTTCAAGAAGTTTGCGGCAAGGCATACGGAGACAGATTCTATCCTTCGTTCTCTGGAGTGGCTCGTTCTTTAAATTATTATCCTATAGGAGATGAAAAACCAGAAGACGGAGTGGTAAATGTGGCATTAGGTTTAGGAAAATATATAGTAGATGGTGGTCAAACACTTAGATTTTCACCTAAACACCCACATAATATCCTGCAGACTAGTTCTTTGGAATTTGCTTTAAACGAAACTCAAACATACTTTAATGCGTTAGATATTTCTGATACTACCTTTAAACCATTGGTAGATGATGGGTTTAATCTAAAGAGAATTCATGTTAGAGATGCAGAGGCAGATGGTACATTAAGGTATATAGCTTCTACCTTTGACCCATACGACCAAGTGATTCGTGATGGTCTATATGAAGGTGGTAGAAAGGTAATAACTTTTGCAAATATTTTAGAGCACGACGTGTTTCCACTTGCAGATATTATAGACAAGGTTCTCAAAGTGGGAGAAAGAGAAATGGGTCGTCCTGTGGAAATAGAGTTTGCAGTAAATCTGGATTATGAAAAGAATGAACAGAATAAGTTCTATATTCTTCAGATAAGGCCGATAGTAGATCCTAATAAATCCATAGATGAGGATTTGACATTAATTCCTAAGGAAAATACCTTGATTACATCTAAACAAGCCCTTGGCAATGGTATTCTAGAAGATATTTACGATGTAATTTATGTAAAAAAAGGAATGTTTAATCCTTCTAATAATCAACTTATTGCATACGACATAGACAAGTATAATAAGGAACTTTTAAAACAAAATAGACCATATATTTTGATAGGTCCTGGTCGTTGGGGAAGTAGTGATACATGGTTAGGTATTCCTGTTAAATGGCCAAATATAACTGGTGCTAAGGTTATAGTAGAGGCTGGAGAAACAAATTATCATATAGACCCAAGCCAAGGAACCCACTTCTTCCAAAACCTTACTTCATGTGGTTCTGCATATCTAACAGTGGATAGTTATGATGAAGAAGAATGTTTCAACGAAGATTTTCTAGAATCATTGGAAGTGGTAGAAGAAACTAAATATATTAAATGGGTGCGTTCTTCTACTCCTCTAGTTACCAAGGTAGATGGGAAGAAGAGAAGGGCAGTTATTCTAAAATAATTTTAAAAGGTGATTTTATTCCCGTTGGTCATCAACACGTCTCGTTGCCCTCGTCTTCGAAATCCTCGAGTACTCCGTGTACACTCCGGTTTCTCAGACTTCGGGACGCCTAAAACTCCCTCTTTTAAAATCATTTTAGACGAAACTAATTTTCTTAATTTTTTGAAAAAACATAATTTTTATATACCTTTGCATTGTGAACAGTTTGTGGTAACTGCAGATTCTGCAAACTGTTTGCTGTGTTAATTAACGGGGTGCCTTACTTTCAGGCTGAGATCAAACCCATTGTACTGGATACGGATAATGCCGATACCAGGAGGGATGCAGAAATATGTTGCCCCATATTCTGTAATTTTACTAAAAATTTTATGAAAAAGAACATTTTATGGTCTGTTATGACCATGATGAGCTTGTACGTTTATGGACAAGCACCAGCAGATTCATTGTATGCAGATAGCATACGTCATTATGAGTTGGCAGAAATAAATGTGAGTGCCAACAGAGTCTCTTCTACAACCCCTATGGCATATTCTGCTATAGATGAAAATCAGATTAAAGAAAACAATTATGGTAGAGATATACCATATCTGCTAGAGGGGCTTCCTTCTGTGGTGGCTATGTCCGACGCTGGAAATGGTATAGGATATACCGATATTCGTATGCGTGGATATGATGGTACTCGTATCAATGTTACTACAAATGGTGTACCAATGAATGATGCAGAAAGTCACAAGGTTTATTGGGTAAATACGCCAGATTTAATGTCTTCTATGGGCAATATTCAGGTGGTACGTGGAGCTGGTGCTTCTACAAATGGTACAGGTGCATTTGGCGGTGCAATAAATATGACTACAGACAATATTCCTGCCAAATTTGGTGGTGAAGTAGATTTGTCTTATGGTAGCTTCAATACCAATAAAGAGGCAGTTAGGATTTCTTCTGGTTTGTTAGGTGGTCATTGGGCAATAGATGGTAAACTTTCTCATATTTATTCAGACGGATATATGGAAAGGGCCACTTCCGACCTTTTCTCTTATATGCTTCAGGCTGGGTATTATAGTGACAAAACCATTGTAAAACTTCTTTCTTTTGGTGGCAAGGAGCAAACTTACAATGCCTGGGACGGTATTACAAAAGAACAAATGCAAGAAAACAGAAGGTATAATCCTTGCGGAGCAATAGAAGATAAAGACGGCAATGTCATAGGCTTTTATGAAAACCAAAAGGATAATTATTTACAAATTAATAACCAGCTCCAATTAACTCATAATATTAATCATAGATGGGATTTTAATGCTACTCTGCATTATACATACGGAAATGGTTACTATGATCAATACAAAAATGCTCGTACATTAGAGGAATATAGACTCACCACATTGTTGGATAAAAACGGTTCATTATTAGAAGAAAGTAATCTTATTCGTCAAAAACATATGTTCAACCACTTTGGTGGTTTGGTTACATCGGCAAACTATAAAAACAATTCGGTAGATTTGTCTATAGGTGCAGCGTGGAGTACGTATGGTGGTGACCATTTTGGAAAGGTTATAGAAGTTGCAGATGCGGTAAATTTCACCAATCCTACAGAGTATTATAGAAATTCATCGCTTAAACACGACGGAAACATTTATGCCAAAGTAAATTGGGAGGCGTTCAAAGGTTTTCATTTATATGGAGATATTCAGTATCGTTATGTAAATCAGAAGATTAACGGCTACGACGACGTGTTTGATTATTCTACAGGTGATATGCTAAAAATGGATTTAGACAAACATTTTCATTTCATTAATCCCAAAGTAGGTATTCTTTATGATTTTTGTGATTATCATAGAGTTTATGCTTCACTTGCCATGGCAGGTAGAGAACCTACCAGAAAAGATTTTACAAATGCTCCAATAGGTATGCAGCCAAAGGCGGAACACTTATTAGACCTAGAATTTGGTTATCAAGTAGAACATAAATACATAAAATTGGGTCTAAACTTCTATTATATGTGGTACAAAGACCAATTAATCCTCACTGGGGAACAAAATCCAGATACATATGAGGCACTTTATATGAATGTGCCAGAAAGTTACAGACGAGGAATAGAACTTACAGTATCTTCTGCTCCACTTTCTTGGTTTACTATTTCTGCAAATGCCACATTAAGTCAAAACAAGATTGTAGATTATACAGAATATGTCTATAATGATGATACCTATACAACAGATGCGTTTTATATAGGCGAGAGTACCATTGCATATTCTCCAAGTGTGATAGCAGGTATTTCATTAGACTTTCATACTCACGGATTTGCAGGAGTATGGCGTACGCAATATGTTGGAAAACAATATATTACAAATGGTATGAACGAGAACTTAAGCCTCGACCCTTATTGTGTATCATCTGTAGATTTGTCGTATAAATTGGCTCTGCCAAAGGATAAATCTATTCGCTTTGGTGTGCAAATAAACAACCTATTCAACACTATGTATGCAGCCAATGCCTTCGCTTGGTCTGGAATCTATAGTGGTGAAAGATACGACGAAGCATATTATCTTCCACAAGCAGGAATTAATGCTTTAGGTAATATAAGATTTGAGTTTTAGTGAGGGAATTTATATATTTGTACTCCGTTTTGTGCGGAGTACAAATATTTTAGCATGAAGAAACTTTTTATTCTACTTTTATCAATATTTATATCTTCATTGGCTTATAGCCAAAGTAAACCAGTTTTGGTGGTAGGTATTCAGGTGAGTGGACTCAGAGAAGATTACCTAAATATGTTTATGGACGAGTTTGGTAATCAGGGTTTTAAAAGATTAATCTCTGAGGGAACATATTATAATAATGTTCTATACCCATACCATTACGCTGGTAAATCTGCAGATTTGGCAAGCCTTTCTACAGGTACCACTCCATATTCACACGGAGTTTGTACCAATGCATTTTATAACCCTAAATCATATAAGATGCAACCTTTTGTGCAGGATAATACTGTAAAGGGAGTAAACGGAAGTGATAATTATTCCGCTCAGTCACTTATTTGTACAACAGTGGCAGATGAACTCAATGAATACACATTTGGAAAGTCTAAGATTTATTCCATTGCATTTGATGCAGAAAATGCCATTTATAGCATTGGTCATAGTGGCACACCATTGTGGATAGATAAGAAAACAGGCAATTGGACTTCTTCTTCATATTATATCGCAGCATTGCCAGAATGGGCTATTAATCACGGAGTTAATAATTTTATAGATAAAAATTGGGAACCTCTTCTACCTGCAGGTTATTATGTTTCTGCTGCTAGTGGTGCAAAAGGTTTTAATTATAAACTCAAAGAAGCATGTAATGGAAACAAAATTTATTTCAATTTCTCTACCACACCTTTTGCAAACGCAATGATAACCGATTTTGCCCTTAAAACAATAGATTCGGAGAAACTAGGTAAAGATATTTTTCCAGATATGCTTTATATAAACTATAACCTAGAAAATTTCTATTTGAATGATAGTGAGGGCATTACAATAGAGTTGGAAGATTCATATCTAAGATTGGACAAAGACCTAGCAGCATTTTTAGATGCTCTAGATAAGAGATTTAAGAAAGAAAATGTATTGGTATATTTAATTTCTGATAGAACACATAAACCAACCAAACCATTCAACAACAGAATTACATATAAGGAGTTTAATTCTCAGCGTTATGCTGCACTTCTCAATTCATATCTAATGGCTCACTATGGTAAATATAAGTGGGTACAAGCATGTTATGACGGTCATATTTACCTAGATAAAAAATTGGCAGAAGAGAAAAATATCTCTTTTAAGGAACTTCAAGACAAGGCAATAGAGTTTTTTTCTACCATACCAGGAGTTTCAAATATATGGCCATCTTATTTATTAAGAACCATAAATCACAACTTTTCATATCACCCTCAGAATGCAGGCGACCTTATTTATAGCCTTCAAGTGGGTTATTATGAGGTGGATTCTAAAGGTAAAAAAACAGATTTCTATAATAAACTCAACCATTCTGTTGTCTTAATGCTTTGGGGTGGCAACATCAACCCCAAAAAGGTAAACGACAGTAAATCTGCTCTAATGCTTTCTCCTACCATTTCAGAAGTCCTAGGTATTTCCAGTCCAAACTGTTCAAACGAAGGCTCTCTATTGGATTGATTTCCAAAACCATATACATTTGAGGCAATAAAAATAGTGCTGTTGTTTTTTATAATATAATTTGTTTCAATTAAATTATTTGAGGGGTTTGGGGTCTAAATAAAAATTATTAACTTTGAGCCTTGAATTACATCTTTTTATTCAATTCAAATAATATTGATTTAGATTATGAGAAAAATATTTGGATTATTAATTGGAATCATGTTTGCCGTAAATATTATGGCACAAGAGGAGGGAGTAGTTATACTTCATCAAGATTCTATTATGGAAACCCTACTTGTAAAAAAAGAAGTTACAGAAAAGAATAATGCCATTACAGCAGTGGGCTATCGTGTTCAGGTTTATTCTAATAATAATGCTCGTAAGGCCAAGTCTGAGGCATTTGAACTTGAAACAAAACTTCTAGAAAAATTTCCAGATGTAAAGTGTTATGTTTCATATAGTGCACCTTTTTGGAAGGTGCGTTTAGGTGATTTTAGTAATTATGCAGAGGCAGTAGTCTTTGCCCAAAGAGTAAAAAATGAATTGCCAAAACTAGCAAATGAAATTATTGTTATAAAAGAAAATAACATTAAACCATTATATTTAAAAGAAAATAACTCACTTCTGAATACCGATACAGAAGAATAAACTCATATAAATGATAATAAAACTGTACGAAGATAATCCTAACCCAAGAGAGATTTTAGAAGTTGTAAAAATCTTAAAAAATGGCGGTGTGATAGTTTATCCTACCGATACTTTATATGCGTTCGGTTGTGATATTACAAACGCAAAAGCGGTGGAAAAAATCTGTGCTATAAAAAATATAGACCCAGTGAAAATGCCTCTTTCTTTTGTGTGTAGTAATATTAGTCACGTTAGTAATTATTCATTTATTGATAATAAATTATTCAAAATACTTAAATCTTGCCTACCAGGTCCTTTTACATTTCTTTTAAAAGGCAATAGCAACCTTCCTAAACTCTTCAAGAAAAAAAATGTGGTAGGCATTCGTATTCCAGATAATAAAATTGCCCTAGCAATAGTAGAAGCCCTTGGCAATCCAATTCTTTCTTCTTCTGTGCCTATCAACGAAGACGAAATAGAATACAGCACCGACCCAGAACTCATCGAAGAATTTTACGGCAATCGCGTAGATTGTGTTATCGACGGTGGCATTGGTGAAACCGAACCTTCTACCATTATCGACTGCACTGGCGATGAGATGGAAGTAAAAAGAAAAGGGAAAGGTATATTTATACCAGAATGAATTTAAAAGTGGAGCTGCGCAAGCCTTGAATTTTGCGATTAAGCGAGAGGAGAATAAATTTATTTATTATCCCGAGTGTGAGCAAAATGGCTTATGCAATTACATCTTTTTATTCAACTCCAATACATTTTCTTATTCTATTGCGAATAATGTTATAAATTATTACTTTTGTAGAAAGCTTATGTTTTTATGGAAAAATATGTAATTATAGTGGCAGGGGGAAGTGGAAAGAGAATGGGGAGCGAAGTACCCAAGCAGTTTCTGCTAGTGGCTGGCAGACCTATTTTGATGCACACAGTAGAAGCATTTACACGCACATCAGATGATTTTAAATTTATATTGGTATTGCCAGAAGAACATTTTACTACTTGGAACGAATTAGTCAAAAAATATAATTTTAAAACTCCAGTAACATTGGTAGCAGGCGGAAAAGAAAGATTTTTTTCTGTAAAAAATGCGTTGGCACATGTGCCAAACAATGCTCTAGTGGCAGTGCATGATGGGGTGCGACCATTTGTTTCCAAGGAAACCATAACAGAAGCTTTTGATGTGGCAGCAGAAAAAGGTAGTGCAGTGCCTGTAATAGACGAGGTAGATTCTCTACGTAGAGTGTCAAATGTAGAGTCTGTAGCAGTAAATCGTGCAGAATACAAACGCGTGCAAACCCCACAAATTTTTCAATCTACTATACTGAAAAAAGCTTATAACCAGGAGTTTTCTCCCTTTTTTACCGACGATGCCTCTGTGGTGGAAAGTATTTCAGAGAAGATTACTTTGAGCAAAGGCAACGTGGAAAATATAAAACTTACCACACTTCACGAACTACTTTTGGCAGAAGCATTGATAAATGGATATAACTAAAGCAGATATCAAATATTTGCCAGGAATGGGACCCAAAAGGGCAGAATTGCTTAATAAGGAATTAGGCATTCAGACCCTTTATGACCTTATAAATCATTTTCCGTATAAATACATAGATAGAAGTAGGTTTTATAAGATTTCTGAGATGGATAATGTAAATGCACATATACAGATTAGGGGTCAGATAGTAGGTTTTTCTGTAAAAGGAGAAGGCAGAGCCAAACGACTTATTGCACTTTTTTCTGACGGAGAAAAAACAATAGAACTTATTTTTTTTAAAGGCTTAAATTATATTACAGATGCTTATAAAATACGCACAGACTATATAATTTTTGGTAAACCAAACTGTTTTAATGGGGTATATAGTTTTGTTCATCCAGATATAGAACTTCCTACCGAAGATAGAATCAAGGGATTTATGCCTTTGTATCATACCACCGAAAAAATGAAAACTCATGGATTGCACTCCAAAGCACTCCAAAAATTTATATTTCTAGCCCTAAAGCAACTTCCAGAAAAATTACCAGAAACATTACCATTGACAGTGAGAAAAAAACACGGTTTCATGGGACTTTTTCAGGCACTTTGGGAAATTCATTTCCCTCATAATTCCAATCTATTAGATTTGGCAAAAACTCGTTTAAAATATGAGGAACTTTTCTATATCCAACTAGCCATATTGCGTCAAGCCAAAGGTATGCGAGCTTCTACTCGTGGTCATGAATTCCTAAAAGTGGGAGATAAATTTAATGATTTCTATCACAATCATTTACCTTTTGCATTAACAGAGGCTCAAAAACGTGTCATAAAAGAGATACGTGCCGATATGCGAGGTCCTAAACAGATGAATCGCTTGCTTCAAGGCGATGTGGGTAGTGGCAAAACCATAGTGGCATTGATGTGTATGCTCCTAGCTGTGGACAATGGCTTCCAAGCATGTCTAGTAGCACCTACAGAAATCTTGGCAACTCAACATTATTTAGGTTTAAAAGACCTATTAAAAAACACTGGAGTGACAGTAGAACTTTTGATAGGAAGTACCAAAAAATCAGAAAGAAAACCTATCCATGAGGCGTTGAGAAACGGAAATTTAGATATATTAGTAGGAACTCACGCAGTGCTAGAAGATGAGGTGCAATTTAACAACTTAGGTTTAGCCATTATAGACGAACAACACCGTTTTGGAGTAGCACAAAGAGCAAAAATGTGGTCAAAAAACACACGAGCTCCACATGTTTTAGTAATGACGGCAACTCCAATACCTCGCACCCTAGCTATGACCGTTTATGGAGACCTAGATGTGTCTGTTATAGACGAACTTCCACCAGGTCGCAAACCTATTCGCACCTATCATTTTTATGAAACCAAACGACCCAATGTCTATAGTTTCATACATAAAGAATTAGCCGAAGGCAGACAAATATATGTGGTTTATCCTCTAGTAAAAGAGTCTGAAAAAATAGACCTTAAGAATGTGGAAGAAGGTTTTGAATCCATGAAAAATATCTTTAAAGAAGTGAAGGTAAGCATGGTTCATGGAAAAATGAAACCAGCAGAAAAAGACTCAGAAATGCAAGCATTCGTAAGTGGAGAAACTCGCATTTTGGTAGCTACAACAGTGATAGAAGTAGGCGTAAACGTGCCAAATGCTTCTGTTATGGTCATAGAAAATGCAGAACGTTTTGGTCTATCCCAACTTCACCAACTTCGTGGTAGAGTAGGGCGTGGTGCAGAACAATCACACTGCATTCTTATGACAAAATACGAAATTTCAGAAGATACTCGCAAGCGACTGTCTATCATGACAGAAACCAACGATGGTTTCAAAGTGGCAGAAGCCGACCTTCAGCTTCGTGGACCTGGCGACCTAGACGGCACCATGCAAAGTGGACTCCCCTTTGCCCTTCACATAGCAAATCTAGTACGCGACGGCGTCGTGCTCCAAACAGCCAGAGAAGATGTTCAACAAATCCTCTCCTCAGACCCCAATCTCCAATCTCCAGAACATCAGTTCCTAACAGCACAACTAAAACTTCGAGCAACTGATGCAGTAAATTGGTCCATGATAAGTTAAAAACTCCTAACTCCTAATTCCTAATTCCTAATTATTTTGTATATTTGTAACTTAATTTGCAATAATAGTATATAAATTTACAAAGTATGAACTTTAACAGCTTGATAGCCAAGTTATTTGGAACAAAATCAGACAGAGATTTAAAAGAAATTATGCCTTATGTAGATAAGGTAAATGCTATATATCCAACCATTTCTGCAATGGATGTGAATGATATGCGTGCACGTCTTCAAGAAATTCGTGCAGAAATTCAATCTGCAGGAGCAGAAAAGAGAGAAAAAATTAATTCTATAAAAGCCAATATAGAAAATACAGACCTTTCTCAAAGAGAAGGATTATATGCACAAGTAGATAAACTAGAAAAAGAAATCTTAGAGGAACTAGAAAAAGCACTAGACAAGAATCTTTCAGAAGTTTTCGCTATCATCAAAGATACAGCACGTCGTTTCAAAGAAAATGAAGAATTACGTGTAAAAGCAACCGACTTCGACCGTAAACTAGCAGTAAATCATGACTTCGTAGAAATAGACGGTGATGAAGCTATTTATTTCAATAGTTGGGAAGCTGGTGGCAATATGGTGAAATGGGAAATGGTTCACTATGATGTGCAACTTATTGGTGGTGTGGCACTTCACAAAGGCAAAATTGCAGAAATGCAAACAGGTGAAGGTAAAACATTGGTTGCAACTCTTCCTGTGTTCTTAAACGCCCTAACAGGCAATGGTGTACACGTGGTAACAGTGAACGATTACCTTTCAAAACGTGACTCCGAATGGATGGGACCACTTTATATGTTCCACGGCTTAAGTGTGGATTGTATCGACAAACATAAACCAAATTCAGATGCACGTCGCGAAGCATACAATGCAGATATTACCTTTGGTACAAATAACGAATTTGGTTTCGACTATCTTCGTGACAATATGGCATCTTCACCACTAGATTTGGTGCAACGTGCTCATAATTATGCTATTGTCGATGAGGTAGATTCAGTTCTTATAGACGACGCACGTACTCCACTTATCATTTCAGGACCTGTTCCAAAAAATACAGATCAACTCTTTGAGCAATATCGTTCTCGTGTAGAACACATTGTTAGCGAACAAAAAAACTATGTAGTAAAAATATTGGCAGAAGCCAAAAGATTACTTGCTTCAGAAAATCCAAAAGACAAAGAACAAGGTAATATTCTTCTTTTCCGTAGTTTCAAAGGTCTTCCAAAAAATAAGGCTCTTATCAAGTTCCTTAGCGAACATGGTGTGAAAGCAGGAATGTTGGCTACAGAAGCCATTTATATAGAGCAAAACAATCGTCGTATGCACGAGATTACAGATGATTTATTCTTCGTGATAGACGAAAAACATAATAGCATAGAACTTACAGACAAAGGTATCGACCTTATCTCATCAGATGTAGATGACCCTATGTTCTTCGTTCTTCCAGATGTGGGTTCAGAAGTGGCAGCAGTAGAAGCATCAAATTTAAGTGATGAAGAAAAACTAGCCAAAAAAGATGAAATCCTACAAGAGTATGCTATTAAATCTGAACGTGTTCACACTATAAATCAGCTCCTTAAAGCTTATACATTGTTTGAAAAAGACGACCAATATGTAGTTATTGATAATAAAGTAATGATAGTTGACGAACAGACGGGTCGTATCATGGACGGTCGTCGTTATTCAGATGGTCTTCACCAAGCTATCGAGGCAAAAGAACGTGTTCAAGTAGAGGCAGCAACACAAACATTTGCTACTATTACACTTCAAAACTACTTCCGTATGTATCACAAACTTGCAGGTATGACTGGTACAGCAGAAACAGAAGCGGGAGAGTTTTGGGATATTTATAAATTGGATGTAGTAGTAATTCCTACCAATAAACCTATTGCACGTATAGATATGAACGATAGAGTTTATAAAACCAAACGTGCAAAATATAATGCTATCATCAAAGAAATAGAAGATTTGGTGGCAGAAGGACGTCCAGTTTTGGTGGGTACTACTTCTGTAGAAATTTCTGAGTTGTTAAGTAAAATGCTTAATATCAGAAAATTACCACACCAAGTATTAAATGCTAAACTTCACCAAAAAGAAGCAGAAATCGTGGCACAAGCAGGTCGCCCTGGAACCATTACCATTGCTACCAACATGGCAGGTCGTGGTACCGACATCAAGCTTACTCCAGAAGCAAAATCAGCAGGTGGTCTAGCCATTATAGGTACAGAACGTCACGAGAGCCGCCGTATAGACCGTCAGTTGAGAGGTCGTTCTGGTCGTCAAGGAGACCCAGGTTCTTCTGTATTCTTTATTTCTTTTGAAGACGATTTAATGCGTCGTTTCGGTTCAGACCGCATAGTGAAAATGCTAGACAAGCTTAACTATGATGAAAATGAAGTTCTAGAACACTCAATGTTCAATTCTCAAATAGAGAAATCTCAAAAGAAAGTAGAAGAAAACCACTTTGGAGTGCGTAAACACCTTCTAGAATATGATGACGTGATGAACTCTCAACGTAAAGTTATCTACACACGTCGTCGTCATGCTCTTATGGGAGAACGCATTGGTATTGATATACTAAATATGATTTACGACGGTATATCTACTCTTGCAGAACAATATCTAAACACAGAAGATAAAGAAACATTCCGTTTAGAAATGCTTCGTTGGTTCTCTATAGACCTTCAAATAGAAGATGGTTGGAAAAAGAAGAAACTAGAAGACCTAACAGAAACCATTTATGAAAAGGTAGTAGATGTATTCAAACGCAAAACAGAAAAAACAGCAGCGATAGCTTATCCTGTAATCAAAAGCGTTTATGAAAACCAAGGAAGTCAATATAAAAACATTATAGTTCCATTTACAGATGGAAAATTGATGTACAACATTCCTGTAAATCTAGAAGATGCATATAAGACAGAAGGAAAAGAAGTAGTAAAAGCTTTCCAAAAGCAAGTTTTATTACATACCATAGACGAAGCATGGAAAGAACACCTACGTGAATTGGACGAGCTTCGTGGTTCTGTTCAAAATGCTAGTTACGCTCAAAAAGATCCATTACTAATCTATAAATTGGAGTCATTCGGACTATTCAAAAAACTTATAGACAACGTAAACTACAAAGCTATCACCATTCTTATGCGTGCTCAAATACCAGTAAGAGAAGGTGATGAAGTGCGTGAAGCAGCTCCAGAACGCCGTACAGACCGCAGTAAATACCAAGAACAAAAGTCTGACATCATGCGTGCAGGAGAGCAAGATACACGTGAAAAACAAAAACAACAACCAGTACGTGTAGAGAAAAAAGTGGGTCGTAATGAACCTTGCCCTTGTGGTAGTGGTAAAAAATATAAACATTGCTGCGGCAAATAGTCGATTGATTTTAAGAGGTGATTTTCACGTTGCCCTCGTCTTCGAAATCCTCATTTAGGTCACTAAACTCCGGTTTCTCAGACTTCGGGACGCCTAAAAATCCCTCTCTTAAAATGCAATCTTTAGTGGGGATTAAAACGTCGCCTCTAAAATACAATTTTTAAGAAGTTAAGTTAAATTTAGATTAAAAGTAGTGAGTGGTTAGGTTAACTCCTAACTCCTAACTCCTAACTCCTAACTCCTAACTATGAATAATTTATTATTAAGCATAACTTGGAACGTAGATCCAGTGGCATTCTCTGCTGGACCTATCTCCGTTCGTTGGTATGGATTGTTTTTTGCATTAGGCTTTCTTTTGGCTGTATATATGCTAGGAAAGATGTTCAAAGCAGAAAAATGTCCAGATGATTGGGCTGATAAAACATTTTTATACATCATATTAGGTGTAGTAATAGGTGCAAGACTAGCTCATGTTATCTTCTATGATTGGGCATATTACAAAGACCATTTATTAGAAATCTTAATGATATGGCATGGAGGTTTGGCATCGCACGGTGGTGTGTTGGGTGGTATTATAGCCATGATTTATCTGTCCAAAAAAGTAATGAAAAAACCATTGCTTTGGTTAGGTGATAGAGTATTTGCAGTGGCAGGTATTACTGCAACATTAATCAGATTGGGAAATCTTATGAATTCCGAGATATATGGTCATGAAACAACATTGCCTTGGGCGGTTAAGTTTTTAAGAAATTATCCTTCCATACCGGAAGAATTAATTCCAGCATGCCACCCAACACAGATATATGAGGCATTAGCATATTTCTGTATGTTCTTGTTTATGATGTTCCTTTATTGGAAAAAAGATTTCGGAAAAAAATACACAGGTATGTTATTCGGTATCGGCTTCTTATGGGTGTTTGTCTTTAGATTCTTTATAGAATTTATAAAAAATGACCAATCAGACTTTGAAGCAGATATGATTCTTAATATGGGACAATTGCTTAGTATCCCATTCATAATTTATGGAATTTATTTAGTAATTAAAGCAGTTAGAGATAAAAAAGTATGCAATTAATATTTATCCTATTTATAAGTTTTATATTCTTAATTCTATTTGTTGTACTAAGAGTTCTATTTCTGGCACGCCAACTTTTCTCTGGCAATAAGAATAGAAACACAGAAGAATATAGAACATCAGAGAAAAAAGAAAAAGAAGAAAATCCTGTCAAGGCTAAACGATTTGATAAGTCTAAGGCAGAAGATGTGGAATATGAAGTAATAAACGAATAAAGATATGGCAAAAGAATTAACATCGAGAGCAGAAAACTACTCACAGTGGTATAATGATTTAGTAATTAAAGCAGATTTAGCAGAAAATTCTGCAGTGCGTGGTTGTATGGTAATTAAACCATACGGATATGCTATTTGGGAAAGAATGCGTGACGAACTAGACAGAATGTTTAAAGAAACAGGTCACGTAAATGCATATTTCCCACTTTTCATTCCTAAATCATTTTTGAGTAAAGAAGCAGACCACGTAGAAGGTTTTGCAAAAGAATGTGCAGTGGTAACACACTATAGATTGAAACAAAATCCAGATGGACCAGGTGTAGTGGTAGATCCAGAAGCAAAACTAGAAGAAGAACTTATTGTTCGTCCTACATCAGAAACCATTATTTGGAGTACATACAAAAACTGGATTCACTCATACAGAGACCTTCCTATTCTTTGTAACCAATGGGCAAACGTGGTGCGTTGGGAAATGCGTACTCGTCTTTTCCTACGTACAGCAGAGTTCCTATGGCAAGAAGGTCACACCGCTCACGCCACAGAAGCAGAAGCAGTAGAAGAAACAGTAAAAATGCTTCATGTTTATGGTGACTTTGCAGAAAAATTCTTGGCAATTCCTGTTATTAGAGGTGTAAAATCTGCAAACGAACGTTTTGCAGGAGCACTTGAAACATACTGTATCGAAGCACTTATGCAAGATGGTAAAGCACTTCAAGCAGGTACATCACACTTCCTAGGACAAAACTTTGCCAAAGCATTTGATGTAACCTTTATGAACAAAGAAAACAAACAAGAGCTAGTTTGGGCTACCTCTTGGGGCGTTTCTACACGTCTAATGGGCGCACTTATCATGACACACTCAGATGACAATGGTCTTGTACTCCCTCCAACACTTGCTCCTATTCAAGTAGTGATTGTTCCTATTTATAAAACAGAAGAACAACTAAATGCAATTAGAGAAAAAGTTGATGCACTTTCTGCAGAACTTAAAGCAGCAGGTATAAGAGTGAAATTTGACGATGATGATACCAAAAAACCAGGTTGGAAATTTGCAGAATATGAGCTTAAAGGTGTGCCAGTGCGTCTAGCAATGGGTGCTCGCGACCTAGAAAACAATACTGTTGAAGTTGCACGTCGTGATACCTTGACCAAAGAAACAGTTTCATTTGACGGTCTTGTAGGTTATATCCAAAACCTACTTACCGAAGTACAAAACAATATTTTCCAAAAAGCGGTAGATTATCGTGCTTCTGTTACTCGCGAAGTAAACTCATACGAAGAGTTTAAAGTAGAAATAGAAAAAGGTGGTTTCCTACTTTGCCACTGGGACGGCACTCCAGAAACAGAAGAACTTATCAAACAAGAAACCAAAGCAACTATCCGTTGCATCCCTCTAGAAGGCGACAAGACTCCAGGAGTTTGTGTGGTAACAGGCAAACCATCAAAACAACGCGTAGTCTTCGCCAGAGCCTACTAATGTCGGTGTAAATGTCGGTATAAATGTCGGTATAAATGTCGGAACGTGTCGGAAGGTGTGATGTTGTATATTAATTTGATTATCAATAATATACGAATAAATCATAAGGACGGGTTCGACAAAAATAATTCGGCAAATGTCGGTATAAATGTCGGTATAAATGTCGGTATAAATTAATGATATAAATTCTATCATAAATGAAATTTGAAGACTTATTAAGTGAGTGTACGGCATACGATTTCAAAGTAGCCTTAGAGGAGAAGAAACCTAAAAGTTGGTTGAAAAGCGTAAGTGCTTTTGCTAACGGATTGGGTGGCTCTCTTTTCTTTGGTGTAGATAATGATAGAACTATTAAAGGTCTTAATGATATGCAATCTGTATGCGAAACTATTAGTAGTAAAATACGAGACTATATGGATCCATTGCCTGAAGTTGAAATGATTCCACAAAGGATTAATGGTCTTGATATTTTGCAACTGAAGGTAAATACGGGAAGATACACGCCTTATTACTATGTAGGTGATGGTCAACGCATAGCTTTTATTCGTTTGGGAGAAGAAAGTGTTCCTGCTACAGCAGAACAAATGCTACGATTGGTTTTAAAAGGAGCGAATAAAACGTACGATTAACTTGAGACAGCATATAAAGCAGAGGATTATTCTTTTAATATTCTGGCAAACACTTTTAGAACTCGTGCTCAGCAAGAGTGGAATAAAAAATATCTTATATCATTTGGCTTAGTTACAAGTACAAATACACTTACCAATGCAGGTGCGTTGTTTGCAGATGATTGTCCATTATTCCAGTCTCGTTTATATTGCACACGTTGGGATGGTGAAACAAAAGGAGATGCAATAAACGATGCTGAATATACTGGAAATGTATTATTGCTACTTCGTGAAGCAATGAACTTTGTAAAGTCAAACACGCGAAAGGGTTGGGAAAAACTTCCTGATGGACGTAAGAATAAACCAGAATATGCAGAACGTGCTGTACTAGAAACTATGGTAAATCATTTTATTCATAGGGACTATACTGTAATAGGTGGTGAAGTGCATCTAGATATTTATGATAATCGTTTGGTGGTAACATCTCCAGGAGGTATGTATAATGGTACATTGATACAAGAGCAAGACATAGCAGACGTTTCATCAGAAAGGAGAAATCCTATTTTAGCCAATGTAATGGCGCAATTGGATTATATGGAAAAGCGGGGTAGTGGACTAACAAGGATTTGCAAGGAGACCGAAGCTTTAAGTGGATATAAAGAAGAACTAAAACCTGTATTTAAGTCAACTACAACTCAATTTCAAACTATCATTTATGCCTCTCATAACCGTCAAAATGTCGGAGACATGTCGGAGACTATGTCGGAGATAAAACTTACTGAGCGTCAGCAATATATAATTAGTTTGATAAAGAATGTTCCTACAATAAATGTTAAGCAGATGTCGGAGATAATGTCGGTGAATAAACGTACAGTGGAGCGTGACTTAACACATCTAAAGAAAATAGGAAAACTGATGCGCGAAGGAAGCAATAAAGATGGCATTTGGGTGGTGATATGATGAAATTTATTTGTATATTTGTAGAAAGATGAAGGTTTTATATATGAATTTATAATAATCTGTAAATTTTAAGTTATGAAGAAACTTTTTATTGTTGTTAATGTAGATTATTTTTTTCTATCGCATAGAAAAGATATAGCACTAAGAGCTTTAAAAGAGGGGTTTGATGTGACTATTATAGCAGAAGATACAGGTAAGTCTAAGGAAATAGAGTCTTTAGGATTACATTTCATAAACCTACCTATAAATAAGACAGGCACAAATATCTTTCAAGAACTTAAAACATTTAGATTTTTATATTCCTTATTCAAAAAAGAGCGACCAGAAATTGTACACCTAGTTGGTCTTAAAACAATTCTTTGGGGTGGTTTAGCAGCAAAACTTGTAAAAGTAAAAGGTTTGGTTACGGCTGTTAGTGGATTGGGAGTTATGTTCTCTCCAGAATATAATAAGAAACTAATGCCAAAGGCTATTTTAAAGGTATTGCGTTTTATTCATAATAGAAAAAATACCTATTGTGTATTCCATAATACAGATGACATTGATTTATTTATAAAAAATAAAATAATTGATTCTAAGTATTGTATAAGAACTATGGGGTCTGGTATAGACCTAAATCAATATAAATATAAAGAAGAGCCTAAGTCTGATAAGTTGAGGGTTTTATTTACAGCAAGAATGGTAGAAGACAAAGGCGTTTTGGTTTTGATTGAAGCTGCTAATATCCTAAGGGATAAATATCAAGGTAAGGTTGAATTTCTGCTTTGTGGTGGATTAGAAACAAATCCTTTGGCTGTAAGTAAGGAAAAACTAAATGAATTATGTGATGGTGATTACATACAATGGTTAGGCAAAAGAAGTGATGTAAAAGAATTATTAGAAAGTTCTCACATATTTGCATTCCCATCGTATTATAAAGAAGGCTTACCAAAATCGTGCATAGAAGCTGCTGCTATTGGTCGCCCAATCATTACTTGTGATTCCGTAGGGTGTAGAGATACAGTTGTTGATGGCGAAACCGGTTTCCTAGTGCCAATAAGAGACAGCAAGATTGTAGCAGAAAAGTTGGATATTTTATTTGAAGATACAGAACTTAGAAAAACTATGGGCATCAAGTCTAGAAAATATGCTGAGGATAAATTTTCTATAGAAGATGTAATTCAAGTGCATCTAGATATTTATAATAAATTTTTAGAAGAATTATAATTTAAAATTTACAATATGAAGATAGCTGTAGCAGGTACAGGATATGTAGGTTTATCTATTGCCACTTTATTATCACAACATCATGAAGTGATGGCTGTAGATGTAATTCCAGAAAAGGTAGAAAAAATTAACAAAAGGATCTCTCCTATTCAAGACGAATATATAGAAAAGTACTTTGCAGAAAAGCAGTTGAATTTAACTGCAACCTTAGATGGAGAATCTGCATATAAAGAGGCAAAATTTATTGTTATAGCAGCTCCAACCAATTATGACCCACAAAAAAACTTCTTTGACACACATCATATCGAAGATGTTATAAATTTAGTTCTAAGTGTAAATCCAGATGCTGTAATGGTAATTAAAAGTACCATTCCTGTGGGTTATTGTAGAAGTTTATATGAAAAATATGCAGTAAAATTCTTAACAGATAAAAATCTAATAGGTAAAAAATTTAATCTGTTATTTTCTCCAGAATTTTTACGTGAATCTAAGGCATTGTACGACAATCTTTATCCAAGTAGAATAATAGTAGGTGTCCCTAAATTTATAGACAAAAACGAATTTGATGCAGAAAACTCTGCTATTAAGGCTATTGCAGATATTCCATTTTTGACAGAATCTGCCAAAGAATTTGCAAGCCTTCTACAAGAAGGAGCGTTAAAAGAACAAATAGATACCCTATTTATGGGGCTTAAAGAAGCAGAAGCAGTAAAACTATTTGCCAATACATATCTTGCCCTACGCGTATCCTATTTTAATGAGTTAGATACTTATGCAGAAATAAAAGGTCTAGACACCCAAGCAATTATAAATGGTATAGGTTTAGACCCTCGTATCGGAACGCATTACAACAATCCATCGTTTGGTTACGGAGGATATTGCTTGCCAAAAGACACCAAACAACTGCTTGCAAACTATCAAGATGTACCTCAAAATATGATGTCTGCTATAGTAGAAAGTAATAGAACACGCAAAGATTTCATTGCAGATAGAGTGCTTGAAATGGCAGGATATTACAAAAGTAGTGCTTCTTATGATATAAATGTAGAAAAAGAATGCACTATTGGTGTATATCGTTTAACAATGAAGTCAAACTCCGATAATTTTAGACAAAGTTCTATTCAAGGTGTAATGAAGAGAATAAAAGCAAAAGGAGCCAAGATTATTATTTATGAACCAACCTTAGAAGATGGAACAACATTTTTTGGAAGTGTAGTTGTAAATGATTTAGAGAAATTCAAGAGTGCTTCTCAAGCTATTATTGCCAATAGATATGATTCTTGCCTAGATGATGTGATAGATAAGGTATATACAAGAGACGTATTTAGAAGAGATTAATTATGCTAAATTTTAATATTGATTTAAAAGGAAAAACAATCCTAGTAACAGGTGCTGCAGGATTTATTGGTAGTAATTTGTCTTCAAAATTACTTAAGGATATTAGTGGCGTAACTATAATAGGTTTGGATAGTGTAAATGATTATTACGATGTTCGCCTTAAGGAAGAAAGATTAAAAAAACTATCTGTTTTCCCAAATTTCAAGTTTATTAAAGGAAATTTAGCCGACAAAGGTATAATAGAAAAAATATTTGTAGATTATAGACCCTCTGTAGTAGTTAATCTGGCTGCTCAAGCAGGTGTGCGTTATTCTATAACAAACCCAGATGCTTATATAGAGAGCAATTTAATAGGATTTTATAATATATTAGAAGCTTGCAGAAATAATCCATGCGTTGAGCATCTAGTATATGCTAGTTCTTCAAGCGTATATGGCGTAAATAAAAAAGTGCCTTACTCTGTAGAAGACCAGGTTGATAATCCTGTTTCTTTATATGCAGCTACCAAAAAGAGTAATGAATTATTGGCACATGCATACTCCAAACTATACAATATCCCTTCTACAGGGTTAAGATTTTTTACAGTATATGGTCCTGCAGGTCGTCCTGATATGGCATATTTTGGTTTTACCAATAAACTAAGAAAAGGTGAAACAATAGAAATCTTTAATTATGGAAATTGCAAACGTGATTTTACCTATATAGACGATATTGTAGAGGGTATTATGCGTGTAATGCAACATGCTCCAGAAAAAGTTAATGGAGAAGATGGACTTCCTTTGCCTCCATACAAAATTTATAATATTGGCAATAGTAATCCAGAAAATTTATTAAACTTTGTTGAGATATTACAAGAAGAACTTCTTGCAGCAGGGGTGTTGCCTTCTGATTATGATTTTGAGGCTCATAAGAAATTAGTCCCTATGCAAGCAGGCGATGTGCCAGTAACATATGCAGATACCACAGCATTAGAAGAAGATTTTGGGTTTAAACCCTCTACTTCGTTGCGAGAAGGATTAAGATCATTTGCCAAGTGGTATGCAGAGTATTATGGAAAAACTAAATAATTAAGATTATGAAGAATTGCATTTTATATGACTTGACAGCTACACAACCTTCTGATAATTCAAAAAGACATGGGGGTGGAAAATATGGTGAGGTCATAATTAAAAGAATATTAGAAAGAAATTTGGATGTTGCTTGTTATTACGATAGTAGGCATTGGATAAATCCAGAAATATTGGAACTGATAAAAGAAAATAATGTAGTTCTTCATGATATCAAAGATATGTCGTTACAGAATATTGTAGATGACAAAAAGTATAAAACTGTTTATTCTGCCTTGCCAAACTCAAAGGTTTATGCCCTTAAAAATTGCAATATAATAGGCACTGTTCATGGATTAAGACGTTTGGAAACTCCAGCCGATAACAATTGTTTAAAATATAAAAACCTAACAAAGAAAGATTTTGTATTTTATTTGGCAAATAAATTTGTTCCAAATATGATTTCAAATAAACTTAAGGGTTTTTATAGAAAGAGTTGGTCCAATGAAAATCTTAATATAGTTACAGTAAGTAATCATACATCAAATTCTATAAAAGTCTATTTCCCAGAGATGAGAGAAAAAAACATTCCTGTTTTTTATAGTCCATCTACAACTCTTTATGATATACAAGAGAGAAAATATAATAAGAAGTTTTTTCTATTAGTTAGTGGAAATAGATTTGAGAAGAATAATCTAAGAGCAATTAAGGCACTTGATTATTTATTTTCCAACAAATATCTACCAGATTTTGCAGTTTATATAACAGGAGCAAAAGATGCCTCAAATTACAGATATAAAATTAAGAATAAAGAAAGATTTAATTTTCTGGGATATGTAGATGATTTGGAATTGGAGCAACTGTATCACGATGCGTATTGCTTAATTTATCCTTCTTTGAATGAAGGTTTTGGTTATCCTCCGCTAGAAGCAATGCATTATAATGTTCCTGTTATAGCGTCACCATATACGAGTATTCCAGAGGTATGTCAAGATAGTGCTATTTATTTCAATCCATTCTCTGTACAGGAAATTGCAAATAGGATTTTACAGATTTCAGACAGTGATATACACGCAGAATATAGTAAGAAAGCTCAAAAACAATATTTGAAAATAACAGAAAAACAAACAACAGATTTAGATAAATTGATAGATTTTATTTATGCAAAATAAAAACATAGAGACAAAAAATCTCCCGCACTTCTTCATTCTATATTGAGTGCGGGAGAGAATAGGATATTTACTTTTTATTATATTCTTCTGTTGGCTCATTTAAGACCCATTGACCATGACTATCACTCCCCTCACGAACAAGATACCCACTAGACCTTAAATCATTCATAATATTTCTCACTTTCCTTTCGCTAATACCTAATTCCTTGGATAGTTTGGTTCTAGAAATAGAAGGATTCTTTCTTAATATTACTATTAATCTATCTGGATCGGTCTGGATCGCATCTGGATCAATCTGGATCACGTCTGGATCACTTACATTAGCAGAAGAACGCCAAATTATTACTTTAAAGTCTTCTTCTTGCTGAAACTCAGGAGTTTTCAGTCCATATTGTTTACATTGATTTATAATATCTTCTGTTCCTGTACCTACTTTCTCTATATAACCACTCCAATACATTGGGTCTGCCAGCAATGGATTTGTTGGTAAAGATTTATGTGGACCACTCAACTTCTGTACAGTAAGTCCATAAGGCAGTGTACCAGGATTCAATATTTCCAATCTATCCTTAAATAACATCACCTGCACACTAGCATTACTTGTATAATCTCTATGGCAAATAGCATTCACTATTGCTTCTTTTACCGCATCAATAGGGAGCTCTGGACGCGTAGGAATCTCTGCCGTATCTCCTTGCGACCTAGTCCCTACCCAATTGTCAATACGACTCATTACAAAACTAGTTGCCTGATCTACTAGTTCAAAGACATCACCCCTATATATTTGATAAGATGGCATAGGCTTTTCTACAACATTGCCATAAAATTGCACGCACTTCACCTCTGATGATATAAAATATTTTTGAGGTTTCTTGCCAAACAGCAAAACCGCAGCATTAGATATGCGATTATTTGAATCTATAAGATCTAAATGCGTGAGCAAACTTTCTGGAGATGTTTCTACTGACAAGGGGAAATTTCGTTTAAGTCGAGCCATGTGAATAAAATTTCTCATTTTATCCTCGTCTAAATCCTCTATTGTAGCCCCACTATCATAAGATGCATCAAATGGTCGCCAACGTATATACTCTTTTTCTTCTAAATACCTCACCAAAGAAGCATAAACAGAGGTTCTAAGTCCATCAATATCAACAAAAGTCTTGCGAACAACACTACGCTCCACCTTTTTGATAAAATTTTGTTCCTTTATGTGTCGTTTCTCTTCTCCTACACTCTTAATATAAATTAATCTAGTTTTATGAAGTGATGTTGCTAAATCATACTCACGTTCTGTTGGCGAAATACCCTCTTCATCCTCATAACCATATTTATTTCCAAATATGCCCAAATAAATATCAGAGAGTTCTACCTCTTTGAGGTAAACATGACTTGCAGGAAATTCATTTGCAGGAACTTCCTCAAAAATAAAAGGTTCAAAAAACTTACCCAATAAAGCATCTGTGCGAATATATTGAGAAAGCATAGCTCTCTCTTGAGCGAACTCGCCCTGCACACTACTAATAAAAATTTTAATTCTTTGCATTTTTAAATAAATATTAGACTTCTGCTTTATTCTCTCATATTCTTCTGCGTAAAGATAAGGTTTTTAATTTAAAGAATCGCCTTTTATGATAATATTTTGACCAACGCAGATTAAAAATAACAGAAAAGAAAAAATCAGATTTAGACAAATTGATAAAAAAAATTTCATAACTTTGCAAGAAACAAGATTATAAATATAAATACAATGGAAAAAATTACATACATCCTTATTTTTTTAGTTCTATTATTGTACATTAAATGGGCAATAATTATCTTAATCCTTCCTATACAAATAATAAATAACTTGGTAAGAAAGAAATGGAATACCAAAGATGAGATGCCCTTTCTTGCAAAATTATTGGTTATACCTTATTGGATTTGGGATAGAATTTTTAACTACGGTTGGGAAAGATTTATGCTTTTCCACGTAAGCACTCTTCCGTCAAACCATCTAAGAAGATTAATATATAAATTATTAGGCGGAGACATTGAGAAATATTCTGTTTTTCATTATAAAACAGAGATTAGAAGAATATATTGTTTAAAAATTGGTAAAGGGACTATAATAGGCGACAATGCTCTATTGGATGCTAGAAATAAAATAATAATAGGAGAAAATGTGAATCTTTCATCAAATGTTTCTATATACAGCGAACAACATGACCATAGAAATCCATATTTTGAATGCACATCAGAAAGAAACAAAACTGTTGTTATTGATGATAGAGTATGGATAGGTAGTAACGTAATAATTCTTCCAGGCGTTCATATAGGTACTGGAGCTGTTTGTTGTGCAGGTAGTGTCATTACAAAAGATGTAGAACCATACGCTGTCGTAGCAGGAATCCCAGCTAAAAAAGTTAACACACGTCCTAGTGATTTAAGATACGAATTTGATGGAAGTTCTTGTAGACTTTATTAAAATTTATATTTGTTCTTGATACATCAAATTTTATCTACCTCCAGACAATAGTTTCAATAAAAGTGGCGAATACCTACTATAGTAATTACAATCCATGACACATAGGGTATCATCAATGTATCTATTCTTCGCTTTATTTTTTTATGTAATCAGATTTTGTAAAATTATCAGCTCTATTAAAAAACAGATAACCAGAAATGAAAAAATAAAGTGGGATACGAACTGCTAGAACCTTATCAAAGAAGAATTTATAATAATCGTAAGCAGGAAAATCTAGAGGATCTATTATCTTCTGACCATTTATAACAATTATCTCAAAAGCCACATGTAGCATCACAACCCCTACTATAAGTGGGAAACGTACCAATTTAATAGTATCAGATTGCAATTGTTCGTATGGTAAATTCTTTATTTCTGACATACTATTTTATTTTTTCCTTTAAGACTTTCTCATATACTCTTACAACCAATTCGTCAGCAAACTCGCTCTCAACTTTTTTGCGACCTGCCAATCCCATAGCTACTTTTTCCTCGTAACTCATTTCAATCACCTTACGCATAGTATCAGCTAAAGCAACATGGTCTTTTACAGGTACTAAAAAGCCATTTATACCATCATCAACAGCATCTCTGCAACCTACATTATCCGTACTAATTAACCAAAACTGGAATATCAACTCCTTGAAGTGCGTCTGCAATTTCTTGCATTGCAAATGGGTTTGCAGATGTACGGGTGCCAATCCAAAGTATGTCGATGCCGTGTTTTAGGGCTATAAAATTAAAAAATCCCGCTCTTTACGAACGGGATTCAATATATTTGATTAATTATTTTATTTCACTTACATACATCAAAACCCGTTCTACTTTGTGATAAAGTAAAAAAAGTAATAAAAGTATGTAAAGAATCTTTTCATGTGCTTTTTGTAAATAACGATGCAAGTGTACTGCATTTTTTTAAAATTGCAAGCGATTTGCTATTTTTTTTAATGATTTATTAGAAAATTTATAATCACCGTTGAAATTTATTGATAAATATTACAACGCATATAGAGCAGTTTTCAACCATTCAAAACGTCTATTCAACCAAGTTTTCAAAGATTGAACTTCGTTTTGGTAAGAACCTAACACCTCATTATTTGGCCAAGTATAGTTATATAATGTACTCCATTTGTTATTGTTTTCTACTGCTGCGTATTGTAAGTACTCTGCATTACGATTTATCTCATTAAAGATAACATCTTTTTGAGAATAGAAATAATCGAAACGTTCTTTTACTAAACTAACGAATGCAGGGTCCTTAAATAAACTTTTATACCAAGCAATATTATTTTTAAGCCAGAAACCTTCTGGATTATCATTAGTATTATAATCAACATTTCCAAACGCAAGGTCAAAATCCCATAAAGGTCCCATTTTTATTTTTCCATTACGAGATAAATTCATATAACAACTTGAAAAGAATATTGCATCAGTATTCTTTGAAATTTCATTGATTAGATACCAATCTACAAAAGATTCAACATCTATATACTTTGAATATCCATTAACAGGGTCATTGAAGTTGTCTGAGAATAAAACATTATCAAGACTTTCTACATATCCTAAAACATAATCATAGGCCTCACTGCCTAATTCTACATCAGGGTCCTTTATATTAATAGGATATGGAACATGCGCTACTGTAAAAGTAATATCATCAGATGTTGCTCTCGCATCAACTTCCAACAAATAACCATCATCACCTACATTTACCCTATTTTTAGAAATTTTCAATTGCTCGCCTAATTGATAAGTACCATTATATACACCATTTATAACCACCTCAACATAGTGTGTACGTGGAGTATATTCCAACGAACTCATTTCACCCATAAAGAATGCTATTTCATTGCGAATTTGGGTTTTATCTGTATAATTTGCAAGTAAAACCCATTCTTTATCAGCAGGTTCTCCAAGCAATGATACTTTTGAATCAAATTTCATCTTATAAGGTTTTTTAGGTAGTTGCCATGTAGAATTACCTCTACCCTTAATCTTCATTGAAGCCTCAAAATCTGGTATTCCATTCACATTGTTTGATACAATACGAACAGTTCCTTTCACGTATTCATCTTTTGAGTCAATTGCTTTCTCCTCTTCTGTGGTGATATATACAATTGGTAGTCCTGTAAAACATCTTACTTGAAGTTTGTATATTTTTTCTGTATTTTCAGACACCAATTTAAGTTCTACAGGCATTGAGCAGTCTAGTTCTGTTTCACCACTTATAACTTGTTCTTCTCCCATCTTGACAACTGCATCTGTGCATTCAAAAGTAGGAATAAAACTTCTATTATCTATCATATATGGAATAAAGCATGATAATAGGCTATCACCAACAATATCAAACTCCACGTCTGAGATTAGAGAAACTAGATTATTTTTTGCAAGAAATTTGAAACTTGTAAACCTAATATCAGTAACTCCTTGCATAAAAACAAGTTCCTCTCCAGACTCCATTGTTATTGTAATGGTATTAGTTTTGTCGTCTTCTACGATAGATTTAATTGCATTCTTTGGGTCACTACTATATTTTGTTACGATAGTGTCTACAACTTCTCCTGTTGCAGAATTATAAATTTCTATTACATAATAAGAATGGTCGTTGCTTAGCACTCTAACAGAATTACCATCCTTACCTACCGCAACTATTGGATTCCCTTCAGTATCAAGAATTTGAGAGTAGGTTTCACCATTGTCATATGAAACCACCCAAAGATTATTCTCGTCTATCTTAACATAAGGAGTAACACCGTTTTTACCATACTCGCCAGAAGTAACGATAATACTTGACTCATCAGAGAAAATTATTTTCCAACCATCTGCTTGACCAGCTCCACCACTTATTGGACTTACTTCTGTAATAACTTTTCCTGAATTGTACGCATTTTGCAGTTGACTTACACTCTCTTTAAGAGCATCCAATTCTGACTTTATGTTTTCAAATTCTTCTTCGTATGAACAAGAAGTAAAAATTGCAAGAAAAGCAAAGATGCTCAACAACTTAATTAATTTGTTTTTCATATCTTACTGTTTATAATATTTCTTACTGTATTATTTTTGGCAACATTACCTTATTTTTTCTATCTCTCGCTTTGTCGAAAATCCAACCCCACTTGTTAAAGTATTTAATAGCAGAGAATGAATGTGTTAGCATTAACTTGGTATTAAGATACTAAGCCTTTTGATAACCGTGATATATCCTTGCATCTGGGAAGTAAACTGTGCGAGATACTTGTCCAATTCTGCGACAAAGGTCTAAATCTTCGCAATAAAGGAAGAATCTTTCATAAAAACCCTGTACCTTAGCCAAAACAGATACTTAATTTTATTCAGTTTGCAAATATAACACTAAAAATTCAGTCGCCAATATGGAAGAATAAATAAAATAAACTATTTTTGCATAATAATTAGTTAGAAATGCCAAAATTAAATACAAATAGAGATAACACCATTGATATAGCCAAAGCTATTGGTATTATTTTTGTTGTTATAGGTCATTGTTGTGCTATCCCAAGACACGGAGGGAATGTTTCGTGGCAGATGTATATCTGTGACTTTATCTATACATTTCACATGCCACTATTTTTCTTTCTGAGTGGATATTTTTTTAATAAGAAATTTCTTGATAATAAATTTAATTTCATCAAGAAGAGGATTACAGGACTTTGGGTTCCATATATTAAATGGTCATTACTTTTCACACTACTACATAATACCTTATTAAATATTGGCATGTACGGCACTTTTAAAGGTCAAGAGCCAATTGCCTTTGATGCATACGGACTAATAAAACATTCTATTGCTACTTTATTCTTTCTTGGAGGAGACCAATTAATAGGTGGTTTTTGGTTTATACCGACATTATTTTACGCCTCAATCTACTCACTTTTTATGATATGGTGTATAAAAACCATAGTTGATAAATTCACAAAACAAGATAATGAGCACACATATAATATGCTTGTTGCAACTGGCATCTGTTTATTTATTGTTCTTTCTGCTCTAATCACCTATTTCTCTTTTTCTATCTCAAAAATAGGTATCACAAACAAAACTTTTCTAGCGTCAGCAATTTTCCTAGCTGGTCATCTAGTGGCAATATTCTATCGCAAATACAAAGAAAATATTAAGAACAACGCTGAAATTCTTTTCATTTGTATCGGATTAATTATATCTACAATTATAACAATTTATGACCCTGCCGATTTTGGCGAAATACATGATTGGTATGATATTATATATATTTGGTTTGCAGGTTGCCTTGGAACATGGACTTGGGTACTCGTCTCAAAATATATTTCCAAATTGAGTGGTGTAATAAATAAACTTCTTGTTTACATAGGCAAGAATACAATGATTATATTAGCACTACACTTCACATGTTTTAAACTAATTAATTTACTAAAGATATACTACTATAATCTTGATAATGTTGTATATGGTTCATTTCCTATAATTGCAAATGACCCTTCGTCAAACAATATACTATGGTGGTTTTTATACATAATTGCGGGTGTATTCATCCCAATTGCAATAAAATGGTCATATGATAAGATTATATTAACAAAAAAATGATAACTTTGTGGATTATTAACTAGAAAACCACACCAGAAGAATATGCCCGAGTTAAGGACATCTATAAAATCAGCAATTAAAAACAAAGAACTGCGTGATATTGTTTCCCTAATATTTCTGCAAGGGGTAAATTATATTATGCCTGTTTTGGTATTACCTTATTTGATAACAGTTATAGGAGCAGAAGGATTTGGAATATACAGTTTTGCATTGTCTGTTTGTCAATATCTAATATTAATTGTTGATTTCGGTTTTAATCTGAGTGCAACTAAGCAAATTGCAATACACAAAGGCAACAAAGAAAAAGTGAGTGAGATATTTTCACACACAGTATATGCCAAACTATTTTTAATGATCATTTCTTTGATTATTGCATTTGCCTTGTCATTAATACCAAATTTTGCAATATATAGAGAAGCTATTTTTGTAATGTTTGGCATGGTAATAGGTCACACTCTACTCTATGTATTTTTATTTCAAGGATTAGATGAAATAAGATGGGTTTCATTCTTCACTGCTATAGCGAAATTTATGGTTCTACCTCTTACTTTTATATTCGTAAAAGGACCAGAAGATTTGTATGTAGCAGTATTTCTACAAGGTTTCGTTTCTGTTGTAGCAGCTATTATTTCCTTAATAATGATAGGAGTAAAAAAATGGGTTCGTTTAGTCCGTTTTTCATTTAGCGGCATGTGGAATGCAATAAAAGATGCCTTCCCTATATTTCTATCTTCCGCAGCAACTAGTATTTATGCTGTATGTTTTGTGCTGATATTAGGATATTTTGCCACAGCAGACGTTGTGGGACAATACTCTGCATCTGAAAGAATTATGCGAGTACTTGTATTCTTTATATTTACTCCTATTATGCAAGTTTTCTATCCAAAGGTAAGTCGTATTGCTAGGACAAACAAAATAGAGTCTGAAAACTTATATAGAAAAATCCTATACGGAGTAATATGCTTAATGTCTTTAATTTGCATAGGCATTTATATACTTTCATACATAATCGTTCCACTAGCAGGAGATGATTATATGGGCACTGAATCTATTATGAGAATAATGTGTCTTACCCCTATCTTTATAGGAACAGGTGGAGTAATAGGACAAATTTATATATTAGCTTTATCAGATAACAAGTACAAAAAATATTTCACAAAAACATATATTATGGCTGCTATTGTTGCTATAATATCAATATTTATATTTATCCCAACATTAAAAGCACAGGGAGCCGCCATTGCATTACTTATAACCGAAGTATTTGTAATGTGTTCGTTTTTATATTATAAAAGAAAGATTAATAAATTAGGAGCACGATAGACATGTTTCCATACATATTTGTTATATTAGTTCTATTTTTTGGAGCATTGTTGGAGATAACAATAGCAGACAAGAAAAATTTAAAGATTTATTTTCTATTTGAATCTTTACTAATATTGCTTTTAGTTGGACTACGTTTCCATACAGGTGCAGATTGGTATGCATATGAGTATGCCTTTTATAAAGGTCCAGAGCTAGGGAATTGGCATAATTGGGAGTTAGGATATCACTTATTAAGTTTATTGTGCAATAAAATATTCGGTAATTATTATGCATTTCAATTCTTAATATCCTTATTTGTAGTTTTCTCCACCTCTAAATTTGTATGGAAATATGCAGAATATCCACTAACAAGTTTATTTTTATTCTTTATCATGTTTGTTCCAAATGGAATTCTAATGTGTACAATGAGACAATCTATAGCTTTAGCTATAATCTTATTCGGAACAAAATATATACTGAATCGTTCCTTTTTTAAGTTTCTAATTATAGTGTATATTGCTTCATTGTTCCATATATCCTCAATTGCTGCACTACCATTATATTTTTGCACATACAAGATAGCTAAGTCAAATCTAATTATTGCTATTCTTATAGCTCAAGTTTTTTATTTCTTTCCTAAACTTATTGCACATTTTGTTCTATTAATCATTCCTATATTGCCAGGAAGACTTGAAGACATTGCTCAAAGCTATATGAATGGCATATTATTCTCTGGCACAGTATCATTTGAAACTGGTTATTATTACATCTGTTCTATTATAATCAGTATTGTTCTTATACTACTTATTAATCGTAAAAATGAAACACATAACCTTTATGTTAATGCACTTACGATTACTACGATAATATCTGCACTTTCAAATAGTTTAAGTATATTAAATCGTTTTGAACCTACTTATTTGATATTTGGTTTATTGGCATATCCATTGGTATTTAATATTAAAATAAAACATATTAAAAAAACAGTTGTACCAATAGTTGTTTTAGTTTTATTGGGTTTGTTCTATTACATCCCTTTTAATGCATTACTAACATCTACATCAATTTCTTCACTATCAGGAAGACCAGAGAATTATGGATGGACACCATACTATAATGTTTTATTTCATCCTGCAGAAGCTGAGAAAAGATTAGATTGGAATGAAAAAGAAAAATAAATATGGACGTATCTATCATTATAGTAAATTACAATACAAAAAATATAACATTGCAAACTATATCATCTGTTTACGAGAAAACAAAAGATATAGATTTTGAACTTATTGTGGTAGATAATGCTTCAACAGACGGTAGCACAGAGACAATAGAATCCCAATTTCCTAACGTAAAACTTCTTAAAAGTAACGAAAATTTGGGATTCGGAAGAGCTAATAACAAAGGTATAGAAGTAGCAAAAGGAAGAAATATATTCTTCTTGAACCCTGATACTATTTTACAAAATAACGCTACAAAAATATTATCAGAATATTTAGATAATAACGAGAAAGTTGGTGCTTGCGGAGGTAATTTATTGCACGACGACCTAACACCTGCACCTTCTTTAAAAATGATACTACCTTCTATTCGTTGGGAATTAAATGACTTAACTAGTAATTATCTGCTTAAAATATTATATGGCAAGTATTACTACTATAACACCTCTACCAAACCTAAAAATGTAGGATATATATGTGGTGCTGATTTAATGGTAAAGAAATCGGTTATAGAAGAAGTTGGTGCATTTGATCCAGATTTCTTTATGTATTATGAAGAGACTGATTTATGTAGAAGGATTCACAAAGCAGGGTACAAAGTTATGAGCGTTCCTTCTGCTCGTATAATTCATTTAGAAGGTAAAAGTTTAAGTAGTTCTGAGAGCAAAATTAAAATGCTATCAGAATCAAGAAGAACGTATCTAAAAAAAGCTTATAAACCTGCAAAAATCAAATTACTGAATGCTATATATACAATTAGTGCAAATATCAAGTATTTAATTGCATATTGCACGAAGAATGAAAAAGGCAAAATATACTGGAGTTTAATAAAGAAATATTCAAAATAACATATGAAAACAAAAATCTTAATTATATACCCAGAATTAGGCAGGCTAATTACAGGTGGACACGTTTATGATAATCGTTTGTTTGAGAAGATAAAAAAAGACGAACGTTATGAGTTGGATTTCTTAACAGATGATATGTTACGCTCTCAAAACAAGGTACTTTTTAATTTCACTTACCTATGTGAATACTTTAGAGTACGCAAATATGACATAATACTAACAAATAGTAGATTATATACAAGATTATTTTTACTATTCTTCTTCTTAAGATGGACTTCAAAAGTAAAACTAATTGCGGTTCATCACCACTTTGACTTTTTAGGGCAAAGCAAGAAAATATTTAAGTTCTTAGAACTAAATTTCTTACGTATGCTATATGCTACAATTATTCCAAGTCCATACATAAAAGATTTATTTGCAACACTTTTCCCTAAGAAAAAAGTATTGTATGCACAACTAAGTGTTGAAAAAGCAATTAATAATGTTTCTTCAAACAAAGATGACAAATGCTTTAATCTTGTAACTGTTGGGACTATAGAAAAAAGAAAGGGAACTTCATACATAATAGATGCTATAAGTGAAATAAAAGATAAAACAAATGTAAAATTTACATTATCTATTGTTGGTAAAGTTGTTGAGGAGGATTACTATAATAATCTACTAGAGCAAATTAAAAATGCTGGTTTAACAGACAATGTTAAGTTTCTTGGAAGACTTTCTAACGAAGAACTATCTGAGGTATATTCTAAGGCTAATTGCTTTGCGTTTGGTTCTCAGCTAGAAGGCTATGGAATGGTACTTCTTGAGGCTATGTCGTATGGTTTGCCTTTGATTGCATTTAACAATACTGCCATGCCATACACTGTAAAAAATGGTCATAATGGATTCCTTGTAGAGAATAAGAATGTAGAAGAATTTTCTAATGCTATATTAAAATTGATAGAAGACCCCCAACTATGTAAAAAACTAGCTGAGGGTTCATTAAATGACTTCAAAAACCTACGAACATTGGAAGATTTGAGCAGTGATTTTGATAGTATATTAAACAATAAGTTTGAAAAAATCTAATAATGGCTCAAAAGAATAAATATAATATAACAGCATCTTTAGTTCTTTATAAAAATGATATTGAAGAGGTGAAAAAGGCGATTTCATCACTACTCAATACAGAACTCAATATCAAGTTATTCTTATTAGACAACTCTCCAGAAGATTCTCTTAGGGTTTTATCAAATATAGATTCTCGCATAGAATATATTTTTAATGGAAAAAATCTAGGTTATGGCAAGGCTAATAATCTAATAATAAGTAGAGTTCTGTCCGAAACAGAATATCATCTAGTGATGAACCCAGATGTGTATTTTGAAAAAGGAACATTGGAGGCGTTATATGCCTTTATGCAAGCAAATGAGAATATAGGTCTTGCTATGCCTCGTGTTTATCATTATGATGGCACAGAACAGAAACTATGTAAACTTCTTCCTACACCAAAAGATTTAATCATAAGAAGATTTATCCCAGACGGAGATTATAAAGATAAAATATCTCGCATATACAATATTTGGGATGCCGACTACGACAAACAAATGGATGTACCATTTCTTTCTGGTAGTTTTATGTTTATGAGAGCTTCTGTACTTGCCGAGGTTAAAGGATTTGATGAAAGGTTTTTTCTCTATTGTGAAGATTTAGACCTTTGTCGTAGAATAGGAGAAATTTCTCGTACAGTTTACTTCCCAGGTGCAAAAATCTATCATGGCTACCAAAAGGCATCATACCTTAATACCAAGTTAATGCTTACACACTCCCTTTCTGCAATAAAATATTTCAATAAATGGGGCTGGTTCTTTGATAAAAAGAGAAAAAAGATAAACAATATAGTAGGCATTAAACAGATAAATAAAAAATGATACGTTCAAAAGAATTTCTAGACCTTATAAAAGTACTTAGGTTTCCATTATGTGTGATGGTACTCTTGATACACTCGCATTTTGGAGGTCTCAAAGGTTTTGGTGGGGTGGAATATCAATTCGATGATTTAGTATCGTATCCAGTTTATTCAAATATCTCGTTTCTTATATCCGAACTATTATGTAGAGTCGCGGTTCCTATATTCTTTATATTCTCTGGATACTTGTTTTTTTGTAAGTCTGACACATTTACAATACAAGACTATATCCTAAAACTTAAAAGTAGGGCAAAGAGTCTGTTGTTGCCTTTTATTTTTTGGAATCTTGTTTTTATCTTTATGCTTTATTTAAAGCAATCTATTATAGGAATAGGTGAGCACAAACTTGTGGTTGATTATACGTTAAATGATTGGATATTATCTTTTGTTGATAAAGATTCCTCTGGTCTTCCAATTAATACTCCTTTGTGGTTTGTACGTGATTTAATAGTAATGGTATTAATTTCACCCATTATTTACCGTATAATAAGTAATACTAAATGGTATTCTATATGCTTCTTCGGCCTTTTGTGGGTTGTGTTTTATGATGATATAAAAGTATATTTAAATTTATCTTCAATCTTCTTCTTTTCTTTGGGTGCTTATTTTTCTATTCATAGACAAGATATTGTAAGAGTGTTAGAAAAAGTAAAGAATTATAACTATGTAGTTTCTGTACTATTACTACTATTTGAAATGATATATTTTAATTTTAAAGAATATTTTGGTTTACATTTAATGTTATCGCAATTTATATACAACGCTTGTGTCTTTACTTTAATTGTATCGTGTTTAAATATCTCGCTAACAATATTAAGGAAAAAAGGTTGCTTTATAAATGACTTTCTATGTAGTTCCAATTTCTTTATTTATGTATTTCATAGATTCCCATTAGCTGTCATTATTGTACTGCTAGTAGGTGTCATAGCACCAAAATCTGATATTCAGGCTTTACTAATATATTTTCTTGCACCACTACTAACTATTGTCGTAGGACTCTCTGTATATGCGTTGTTAAGAAAAATCTTGCCTAGATTCACTGCATTAATAACAGGTGGAAGATAAATTGATGAACGAACAATGCTGATACGAAGAACAAACTTTTCATCAGCATTTTTTTATGAGCAAATTTATACCGAAATATTTACAATAAATCGGTATAGTGAATAAGAAAATGGGAATTAAAGCTTTACAACTATACTTGGCCAAACTATGAGATTCTAGGCAAATATCAAAACGAGGTCCAAAGCATGAAAAACTGGTTAAGTCGCCGCTTTGAGTGGCTCAATACAGCAATATCAGAACTATAAATTGTTTTTATTTCTACAATTTAACAAAAAAAATCGACCAATCGCTTGCATTTATAAAAAAATGCTGTACATTTGTAACGTTTTTAAAGCACAAGAGATGAAAAACTTTTTTACATACTTTTATTACTTTTTTTACTTTATCACAAAGTAGAACGGGTTTTGATGTATGTAAGTGAAAGAAAATAATAAATCAAATATATTGAATCCCGTTCGTTGAGAGCGGGATTTTTTAATTTTATAGGCATTATGAAAAAAGTAGCAATTCAAGGGGTCGCAGGTTGTTTCCATGATATCGCGGCACGTCAGTTCTTTAAAGATGAGGTAGAAACTATAGCATGTGATACATTTAAAGACCTATTTGCCACCATCAAAAAAGATAATTCTATTTTGGGTGCAGTTGCAATAGAAAACACCATAGCAGGAAGCCTTCTTCCAAATCACAATATGCTCAAGGAGAGCGGAATGAGTATTCTAGGCGAAACAAAACTTCGTATAGAACATAATTTGGTGGCAATGCCAGGACAGAAAATTTCAGATATCACAGAAGTGCTTTCACACCCTATGGCACTAATGCAATGCGAAGATTTCTTATCAAAATATCCCAACCTAAAAGCTGTGGAAGCAGACGATACAGCAGCTAGTGCAAAATATATTTCAGAAAATAAGATTATGGGCAAAGCTGCAATCTGTAGTAAATTGGCTGCAGAAATTTATGGTCTAGAAATTTTAGCCGAAGGCATCGAAACCAACAAAAGAAACTTTACTCGTTTCCTTTTGGTAGCAGATCCATGGACAGCAGAAGATTACTTAAAAGACAAAACAGTGGATAAAGCATCTGTGGTATTTACCCTTCCTCACGACGAGGGAGCACTAGCCAAAGTGCTATCTGTACTATGGTTTTATCATATAAATCTAACCAAAATTCAATCGCTACCAATAGTAGGTCGCGAATGGGAATATCAGTTTTATATTAACCTAACATTCTCTAATTATTTATCATACTCACAAGCCATGGATGCCATTCGTCCATTCACAAAAGACCTACGTATCCTAGGCGAGTACGAAACTTATAAGGAATAAAAATTGATAGTGTAGGGACAATGCGTGCATTGTCCGTAAAAAAATAAATTTTATAAACAAAAACAAAAAAACAAAATAATATGAAAGACTTACAACCAATTATGCTACCAGGTATGAGTACCGACCGTCCTTTGATAATAGCTGGACCATGTAGCGCAGAAACAGAAGAACAAGTAATGACCACAGCTCTAGCACTTTCAAAAAATGGAATACCAGTGTTCCGTGCAGGAATCTGGAAACCACGTACCAAACCAGGAGGTTTTGAAGGAGTTGGAGTAGAAGGTTTACCATGGTTGCAACGTGTAAAAGCAGAAACAGGAATGTATGTTGGAACAGAAGTAGCCACTGCAAAACACATAGAAGAATCATTAAAACATGGTATAGATATACTTTGGATTGGAGCACGTACCTCTGCCAACCCATTCGCAATGCAAGAAATAGCAGATGCCCTACAAGGTGTAGATGTTCCAGTATTGGTAAAAAATCCAGTAAATCCAGATATTGAACTATGGATAGGAGCAATGGAACGTTTGTATAATGCAGGTATTCGCAAACTAGGTGCTATTCACCGTGGCTTCAGTACATATGATAAAAAAATCTATCGTAACCTACCACAATGGAATATTCCTATTGAACTTCGCCGTCGTTATCCAAATTTACCTATCATCTGTGACCCTTCACACATAGGTGGAAAACGTGAACTAATAGCTCCACTTTGCCAACAAGCAATGGACCTAGGTTTTGATGGACTTATGATAGAATCACACTGTAATCCAGACAAAGCATGGAGTGATGCAGCACAACAATTGACCCCAGATATTCTAGATTACGTTATTGATACACTAATTATACGTGATATGAAACATGAAACAGAAAGTTTAACCACATTGCGTAAGCAAATAGACTCTACCGACAATGAGTTGTTAGAGTTATTGGCAAAACGTATGCGTATATCCAAAGAAATAGGTATTTTCAAAAAAGAACACAATATGCAAGTCTTACAAACAGGACGTTATGACGAAATTATGCAAAAACGCATTATTATGGGCGAACGCCTAGGTATGTCTGCAGATTTCATTCGTAAATATCTAGAAGCAGTGCACGAAGAGTCTGTACGTGTTCAAATGGAAGTTATTAAATAAAAAATAGATTAAGTCGTGATAACACCAGCAAAAAGATTAGAAACCGTACAAGAGTACTATTTCTCACGCAAGTTAAAGGAAGTGGCAGAAATGAATGCCAAAGGTTTAGATGTCATTAGTCTAGGCATTGGTAGTCCAGATATGCCACCTTCTCAGCAAACCATAAAAACACTTTGTGAAACTGCTCCTATGCCAAATGTGCATGGTTATCAACCATACGTAGGTATTCCAGAATTACGCCAGGGCTTTGCAGATTTTTACAAAAAATGGTATGGAGTAGAACTAAATCCAGCCACAGAAATTCAGCCACTTATAGGTTCAAAAGAAGGTATCCTTCATGTTACATTGGCATTTGTAAATCCAGGAGAAAAAGTTTTAGTTCCAAACCCAGGTTACCCAACATATTCTTCTCTAAGTTCACTTCTAGGGGCTGAGGTGGTATATTACGACCTAAAAGAAGAAGATAATTGGCAACCAGATTTCGAGGCATTAGAAAAAATGGATTTGACCGACGTGAAACTAATGTGGGTAAATTATCCAAATATGCCAACAGGAGCCAATGCTAGTGTGGAATTATACCAAAAACTGGTAGATTTTGCTCATAAACATAATATTGTAGTGGTAAATGACAATCCATATAGTCTAATACTAAATCGTAAACCATTGAGTATTATGCAAATAGAGGGGGCAAAAGACTGTTGTATAGAATTTAACTCTATGAGTAAAAGTCACAATATGCCAGGTTGGCGTGTTGGTATGATTGCTGCAAATCCTACATTCATTCAGTGGATTTTAAAAGTTAAGTCCAATATAGATTCTGGTATGTTCCGCCCACTGCAATTGGCAGCAGCCGCCGCCCTTCACAATGATGAGGCATGGCACGAAGCTATGAATATAGACCTTTATGGCAAACGTCGTGCAGTAGCAGAGCAAATTATGGATATTCTAGGTTGTACCTACAACAAAGAACAAGTAGGAATGTTCGTCTGGGGTAAGATTCCAGCACATCTAAATGATGTAGAGCAACTTACAGAGAAAATATTGCATGAGGCACGAGTATTTATTACTCCAGGATTTATTTTTGGCAGCAATGGAGCACGATATATACGTATCTCCCTTTGTGCCACCGAAGAAAAACTTAAAGAAGCATTAAACAGAATTAGATTAATAATGAAATAAAATTACTCGCTACGCTCGTGATTGCTGGCTACGTATTAGCTTCGCTGAAGTTGCTCACGTTCGGCATAATCAAAGTAAACTTTGCTTCTGCTCTCACTTAATCGCAACATTCGACATAACTTAAGCAAGCTTAGTTCTGCTCTCACTTGCGCAGCAATTCCTAACTCCTAACTCCTCACTCCTAACTAATATGAAAATATTAATCCTCGGTGCCGGTAAAATGGGCACATTTTTGACAGATGTATTGTGTATGCAGCACGAAGTGGCTCTCTTTGATGTAAATCCAAAGAACCTTCGCTTTGTGTTTAACACATATCGTATGACCACATACGAAGAAATAAAAGAGTTTGAACCAGAACTCTTAATCAACTGTGTATCACTAAATCATACCATAGATGCCTTTAATGCAGTTCTTCCATATTTACCCAAAAACTGCATAATTTCTGATATCGCATCAGTAAAAACAGGGCTACCAGAGTTTTACGCAGAATGTGGTATGCGTTATGTATCTACTCACCCTATGTTTGGTCCTACATTTGCCAATCTAGAAGACCTAAGTACTCAGAATGCCATTATTATTTCTGAGTCGGACCACATGGGTAAGGTGTTTTTCAAAGACCTATACAGCAGTCTTCATCTAAACATATTTGAATACACATTTCTAGAACACGACGAAACTATAGCATACTCGCTTTCTATTCCATTCGTTTCAACAATGGTATTTGCAGCTGTGATGAAACATCAAGACGCTCCAGGTACTACCTTCAAAAAACACATGGCTATAGCCCGTGGGCTTTTTTCAGAAGATGATTATCTGCTAACAGAAATTCTTTTCAACCCATTTACAGGCGGTCAAGTAGAGAATATTCGTAAGGAATTAAAAGATTTATTGGCTCTTATAGAAAAGAAAGATACTGCATCTTTGCAAGAGTATTTAAAAAAATTAAGAAAAAATATTGAGTAAAAGAGAAAAAAAGTCTTACCTTTGCATTGTTGAACTTTAAATTTTACAGTTATGAAAAAGGTATTATTAATGTTATTAGCAGGTGTTTCTATGGTTTTAGCATTCACCTCATGTGAAGATGAGAATGATCCAAATAATTATTGTTGGGAAGTGAAATATACATATACAGACCTTCAAGGTTTAAAACAAGAAGGTGATACTGATATGGCAATGACTATAGCTCAGAAAAATGACCTTTTAGACAAAGGTGTTATTGATATTCTAGGTTTTAGAGCAGAAGTTAAGAGCATTAAGAAACAAAGTAATGACGAATGCGAAATAGACTTTGGTAGATACTGATTCTTTATAAAAAGACAATATAGTAAAATGGGATTGAATTTAGATTCATTCCCATTTTTTATACGGTTTTTTTGCCAAATAGGCATTATAATAACGTTTATCCCCAGTTACTTCTTCTATAGCCCACTCGGGCAATATAAATTCTTCATTTTCAGAACTTAACTCTATTTCTGCCATAATTAATCCCTCATTCTCACCCTCAAAAATATCTACTTCCCAAGTTTTTCCGCCCACTTCTGCATAATATCTAGTCTTAATTATAGGAGGATAAATAGCTAAATTCATCATCGCATTAGCATCCTCTATAGGAACTTCATATTCAAACTCAGCCCTAGAAATACCACTAGTTTTACCCTTGATAGTAATAAACGCCTTGTCATCTGCTATTCTTACCCTCAGAGTGCAACCTTCATTAGAAAGATATGCTTGTTTCATCTTTTTAAAACGTAGTCCTTCTGTGTTAAAACCACTAACCAAAAATTTTCTTTCTATTTCCAAATACATAACCAAATAATTTTATGCTAAATTATAAAAAACTTATCATTAACACTTCATTAAATAAAGTTAATTTACTAACTTTGTAAAAAATGTTGTAATTATGAACTATCCAGAAAGATTTAATGAGATTCGTTGCTATTCAGATGCAGAAGCATCATTTGTAATTTCACAGATTTTTGCTCGTCCAGAGATTAAGAAAATATTGGCTTATGTTTTAGGAGAAGATTATGCAGAATATTTCTTACGCACATTGCCAGAGATGAAAACTATAGATGATTTTCAACGAATAGTTATTATCCCTGTTCTTATGGCGATAGAGCACAAAACTTGTACTAGTGTTACATTGAATGGTTCAGAAAAAATAAACAAAGAAAAAGGTGCTCTTTATTTAACAAATCACAGAGATATAGTGTTAGATTCTGCATTTTTGAATATTCACCTATATCTCAAAGGGTTTAATACTTCACAAATAGGCATAGGAAATAATCTATTAATCCAACCATGGATAGAGCATGCAGTAAAGCTAAACAAAAGTTTTATTGTTCGCAGAAATGGTTCTATAAAAGAACAATTATTAATTTCAAAAAATCTTTCAGAATACATTCGTTATGTAATTACAGAAAGAAAAGATGCAGTTTGGTTGGCACAGAGAGAGGGTAGAGCAAAAGATTCCAATGATGTTACCCAATCTTCTATCATCAAGATGCTAAATATGAGTAGCAAATTATCTTTTGTAGAAAGTGTTAATGAACTCAATATCACTCCGATAGCGATAAATTATGAGTATGATGCTTGTGATTTCTTAAAGGCAAAAGAGTTTCAGTTAAAACGTGATAATCCACAATATAAGAAATCTCCAATGGACGACCTTTTGAGTATGCAAACTGGTCTTATAGCCCCCAAAGGTAGAGTTTCATACAATGTTTGTGATCCAATTGTGGCACCAGAAGAATGGAATGAACTTACCAAAAATGAGCAAGTTAGTCTATTGACAGCAGAAATAGATAAGAGAATTCATGCCAACTATATACTTTATCCAAACAACTATGTTGCAGCAGATTTATTAACAAACTCCAATAAATTCTCAGATAAATATACTCAAAAAGATGAAGAGAAATTTATTAGTTATGTAGATAAACAGTTGAATAAAGTAGATATACCAAATCCAGATTTCCCATTCCTAAGACACATGATTTATACCATGTATGCAAATCCTGTGTTAAATCAAGAAATCGCATTGAAAAAATGAAAAAGATATTAGATGGTTTCAGAGCATATTTATTATTAGAAAGGTCACTTTCGGATAATACTCTGAAATCATATAATTTCGATGTTCAGAAACTTTTAACCTATTTCTCAGAAAGAAATATTGATTACAAAGAGGCTAAACTCTCAGATTTTCAGTCGTTTCTAGTGTTTTTAAATGATTTAGGAATCTCTGCTACTTCGCAGGCCAGAATTATCTCTGGAGTAAAGTCATTTTACACATATCTACTATCAGAAGACATTATAAATGATGACCCAACTCAGCTTCTAGAAATGCCAAAACTCTCTAGGCATCTTCCTTCTGTTCTTTCTGTAGAAGAAATTGACCTACTGAAATCTACTATTGATTTATCAAAACCAGATGGCAATAGAAATAGAGCTATTATAGAAACTCTATATAGTTGTGGGTTGCGTGTGTCAGAACTTATCAATCTCAAGATATCCAATATTTACACTGAAGAAAAATTTATTCAAGTCTTCGGTAAGGGTAGTAAACAGCGTTTAGTCCCTATTTCAGAAACCGCATTGAAAGAAATTTTTCAATATATGCTAGATAGAAACCTATGGGATATTAAACCAGAAGAAGGAGATTTTTTGTTTCTTAATCAACGTGGGTCTCATCTCTCCCGTCAAGCGGTATTTGATATTATAAAAAAAGCTGCACTCAATGCAGGGATAAAAACAGTGATAAGCCCACATACCCTCCGGCATAGTTTTGCTACTCATTTATTAGAAGGAGGAGCAGATTTAAGGGTAATTCAGGAATTACTTGGTCACGAAAGTATTCTAACCACAGAAATTTACACTCATATAGATATGACATATCTTAGAGACGCCATATTATCATATCACCCGAGAAATAAAAACAATAAATAAATATAATTTACGAAAAATAATTTATAATTTTGTATCACAAAACAAAACTATTAGTGTTATGGAATTTTTAGAAGGTCTATTCGCCAGAGCCAAAGCTAATAAAAGACGTATTGTGCTTCCAGAATCATTGGAATCACGTACTCTTCGTGCTGCTGACGTAATATTAAAAGAGGGATTGGCAGAAATAATTCTGTTAGGTAATAAACAACAAATCAAGGATCAAGCTGCGGGACTAGGTTTAGAGAATATAGATAAAGCTATATTCTTTGATGAAGCAACCGACCCTAGTAGACAAAAATATGTGGAACTTTTATATGAGCTTCGTAAAAACAAAGGTATGACCATGGAAGAAGCAGACCAAAAAGTAAAAGATCCTCTATATTTAGCGTCGCTAATGGTAAAAAATGGTGATGCAGATGGTGAAGTGGCAGGTGCTATGAATGCCACAAGTAATGTATTGCGTCCAGCATTACAAATCATAAAAATGAAAAGAGGTATTAGTGTAGTTTCTGGTGCCTTTATCATGATAACACCTACCAAATATGGAAACAATGGTGTGTTATTGTTTGCCGACTGTGCTGTAACTCCATTCCCAGATGCTGCACAATTGGCGCAAATTGCAGTTTCTACTGCAGATACAGCCAAAGTTTTAGTTCGCATGGAACCAAAAGTGGCAATGCTAAGTTTCTCTACAAAAGGTAGTGCAAAAAATGAATCACCAGATAAAGTTATTGAAGCAACCCGCATTGCAAAAGAAATGCAACCAAACTTAATCATTGATGGCGAATTCCAAGCAGATGCAGCTATTGTGGCTTCTGTAGGTGCTCAAAAAGCTCCAGACAGTCCTATCAAAGGTGATGCAAACGTCTTGGTATTCCCAACATTAGATGCTGGAAATATAGGTTATAAATTGACCCAACGTTTCTCTGGAGGTGTGGCTATAGGACCTATTCTTCAAGGAATGGCATCACCAGTAAACGACCTTTCACGTGGTTGTACAGTAGAAGATATAGTAAAAATGGTAGTTATAACTGCAAATCAATCAATGTAATATGAAAATTTTAGTATTAAACTGTGGTAGTTCATCAGTAAAGTATAAGCTATTCGATATGGATAGCAATGAAGTGTTGGCACAAGGTGGAGTGGAAAAAGTAGGTTTAGCAGGTGCTTTCTTGAAATTGACATTGCCTTCTGGCGAAAAAGTTCAGTTGGACAAAGATATTCCAGAACATCAAACCGCTATCGAGTTTATTTTATCAACACTTACTAGTGCAGAATATGGTGCTATTAAAAGTCTAGAAGAAATAAATGCAGTGGGACATCGTGTTGTTCACGGAGGTGAAAAATTTAACTCTAGTGTATTAATTACATCAGAAGTTATAGAGGCTATTAAAGAATGTAGTGAAATGGCTCCTTTGCACAATCCTGCAAACCTTAAAGGTATAGATACTATTTCTTCTATTCTGCCATCTGTTCCACAAGTAGCAGTTTTTGATACAGCATTTCACCAAACTATGCCAGATTATGCTTATATGTACGGTACTCCTTACGAAGCATATAAAAAATATGGTGTTCGTCGTTATGGTTTCCATGGTACTAGTCACAGATATGTCTCTCAGCGTGTATGTGAATTTTTGGGAATGCCAGTAGAAGGTTCAAAAATCATTACTTGTCACGTGGGTAATGGTGGCTCTATTACAGCTATCAAAGATGGAAAATCTATAGATACATCTATGGGTTTCACTCCACTAGAAGGTCTTCTAATGGGTACTCGTAGCGGTGATATAGATGCTGGTGCGGTTACCTATATAATGGAAAAAGAAGGATTGGATACAAAAGGTATTTCAGACTACTTAAATAAAAAATCTGGTGTAGCAGGTGTGTCAGGACTTTCTTCTGATATGCGTGATATAGAAGCCGCAGACAAGGCAGGAGTACCATTGGCAGTGCTTGCCATGTCTATGTATTCATATAAGATAAAAAAATACATTGGTGCATATACAGCTGCGTTAGGCGGAGTAGATGTTATTGTATTTACAGGTGGTGTTGGCGAAAACCAAACAGGTCTAAGAGCAGATATCTGTAATGAATTGGCATTTATGGGTATAGAATTGGACGAAGAAGCTAATAAAGTAAGAGGTGAAGAAAAAATAATTACTACAGAAAATTCTAAAATTAAAGTTGTGGTAATACCTACCGATGAAGAATTTATGATAGCTTCTGATACAATGAATCTTATTTAATGAAAAGAATAGCTCAGATATTATCTATTTTATTTCATCCTTTATTAATTCCAGTGTACGCACTGCTGCAGATGAATCTAATGCCATTTTTTTATCCTGGTGCAGATACATTGAGGCATGTGCTTATATTTGGAAGTATGTTCGTTCTTGTTGTGCCTCCTATTATATGGTATATATTACTATATAAACTCAAAGTAATAGAATCATGGAAGGCATCAACAAGAAAAGAACGTATATGGCCATATCTATTTACTATCCTTTCTTATTTATTAGTTAGTACAATTTGTTATTTATTGAGGGTAGATTATGGCTTTACACAATTGTGGTTTGGTGCAACTCTAGCATTAGTCACAGTTTTTATAATAAATTTCTTTTGGAAGATAAGTGCACATGCCACAGGATTGGGTTCTTGGCTAGGAATGCTTTTCTTTTTATCAATTTATAATGATTATTCTTTGTTGTCTGAGATAATTGTTGTATCTTTGTCGAGTGGATTGATAGGGTGGTCTAGACTAAAACTAGAAGCACATACACCACTTCAAGTGTTCTTTGGGTTCCTTTTAGGTCTGTTTTTTGTGGGAATTTTACCTTTTTTCATTTTTTTGTAAAGAAAATTGCAAAAAAATTTGGTAGATTAAAAAAAAGTCCATACATTTGCAATCACAAAATCCGACGGCCCATTCGTCTATCGGTTAGGACGCAAGATTTTCATTCTTGAAAGAGCGGTTCGATTCCGCTATGGGCTACTAAGAAATTAAAAAAATAAACAAAGATGGCAAACCACAAATCGTCTGAAAAGAGAATCAGACAGACCGAAAAGAGACGTTTGCATAATAAATACTATGCAAAGACTGCTCGAAATGCCGTTCGCAAATTGCGTGCGATGCATAAAAAAGACGAGGCTGCCGCTTTACTTCCAGTAGTATCAGCTATGTTGGATAAGTTGGCAAAGAAAAACGTGATTCACAAAAACAAAGCTAATAACTTGAAATCAAAATTAGCACTTCACGTAAACAAACTCGCTTAAGCAATGAAAATATAAAGCTCTTCTTTAAAGAAGAGCTTTTTTCTTTTATATACTTTTGTATATACCGTCTAATTTTATTAATTTTGTGCCTCGATAAAAATAGTTAACCACTTAAATTCTTGACTTATGGAAGAAATGATTAATTTTACTATTAAACAGTGGGCAGAAGATGATAGGCCCAGAGAAAAAATGCTTAACAAAGGCGTAGGGGCATTGTCTAATGCAGAATTATTAGCCATACTTATTGGTTCTGGTACGCAAACAGAAACAGCCGTAGATTTGGCAAAAAGATTGTTGCAGAAATATTCTAATGATTTGTTTGAGCTAGGAAAGTTGTCTCCTAATGAATTAGCAAAACAAGTAAAAGGTATTGGCAAAGCAAAGGCAGTGGCTATTTCAGCAGCCCTAGAATTAGGAAAGAGAAGAAGATTGTTATTGCCAAAGCAATTGGAAAGTATCAAAAGTAGTACTTCTGTAGCAGAAGAATTTTATCCTATCATGTCAGACCTCACTCATGAGGAGTTTTGGGTTTTATTGTTGAACAAAGCCAATAAGCAGATAGGAAAATATAAGATAAGTTCTGGAGGTATTTCCTCCACAATAGTAGATTCTAGAATAATACTAAAATATGCAATAGAAAATTTAGCTTCTAATGTAGTTTTAGTTCACAATCATCCCTCAGGTAGTTTAAGCCCTAGTAGAGATGATATAGAATTAACTAAAAAAATAATTATGGGCTGTAAAGCGCTTGATATAATAGTTTTAGATCACATTATTATAGGTCAGAACAAATATTATAGTTTTTCAGACGAAGGGTTATTAAGATGATTTGCATTTATACAGATAAATATACTTCTAGACTTAAATATATAGTAGATCATATCTTTAAGAGAATTTTAAGGCAATCTATCAATATAGTAAATAAAGTAGAAGACTTGCCTACAAATTCTACTTCTCCTACCATTATATATAGCGAGACTCTTAGAGTTAAGGGAGCATTTCATATTATACCTAATGGACTATTGTTTAAAAAAGGGGTTCGTCAATATGATATCGAAATGATTAATTGGGAGGGGGAACAAGCGTTCTTTTCTACAACAGGTGGCGATATTCCTTTTGATATTTTTTCTGCAGCCTTTTATTTGTTGTCTAGATACGAAGAATATCTACCTATAGAAGACAATTTTGATGATAAAGGATACTTCAAATCAGAAAAAAGCTTAGCGTATAAAGAAGGATTTTTAGAAAAACCAATAATAGATATTTGGGTAACAAAATTAGAAGAAAAGTTAGAATCATTCTTCCCTGAATATCAAGTATCAAACGAAAAGAGATTTAGATGTTTGCCCATTATTGCGGTGAATACACCTTATAGATATAGAACGCATTCTATATTGGGAAACATATTGAGATTGGGCAAAAAAGTAGTAGAGAGAGACTGGTCTGAGTTAAAAAAACAATTGAGAGTATTGTTAAGAATAGAACAAGACCCATATTGTAATATTGAAAAGATAGTAGAACTGCATAATAGAAATAGTTTGAGGCCACTATTTGCACTTAGAGTTTCTAATAAGAAATGGTATAGAAGGCCAGTCTATTTGGCATATAATACTTATAAAAAGTTTTTATGTAGGAATTATCAAGTGGCTCTTTGTGCTTCTGGTAGGGCTGTTTTGTCAGCTACTCAATTAAAACTAGAACAAAAACTTCTCTCTAGGATATTCAGAATGAGAGTGGTGATTAGTATGTCTTGTCGTTCAGAATTTAGTATCTCTAAATACTATAAGAATCTATCTAACGCCAAAATAAAAGAAGATTTCTCAATGTCGTATCCAGATAGAATTGGTTTTAGAACATCTACATGTACACCATTTAGAATTTATGACCTTAACAAAGAGGAATATTATAGAATGGATGTGCATTCAGTGCCAGTGGCAGATTGGTCTGCAAAAAAAATGAATATTTCTAGAGATAGATTTATAGATTCTACTCTAAAAATAGCCAATCTAGTAAAAAGTGTAAATGGAGAACTAGTGATAGCATATCATAATGACACCTTCGTAGATTCAAGTATATGGAAAGGTTGGTCTTCTGCGTATGAATACACAGTGAGATATGCTTCCCTTTTGGAAACCAATAGAATAGAAGAAGTAGAGAAGATGAATTTATAATAGTTGGCCCTGTAGTTCAATGGATAGAATACGAGTTTCCTAAACTTTAGATTCGGGTTCGATTCCCGACGGGGCTACAACTCCTAACTCCTAACTCCTAACTATATCCCCACGCTATCCCTATAGAAATCTAACGCCTGATATATCAACTCCTTGTCAACAATACAGTTTGGTACAATCTCCCCAATGCCACTTAGAAGTGTAAAATTAACCTCTCCAGCGTTTGCATTTTTCTTGTCATGAGCCATATACTCATATAGAGTAGGGTAATCCTTACAAGTTATCTCAAATACACCGTAGTTTTCTTTTATAAAACGAACAGTCTCAGTCATCAGGTTTTGTGGAAATCCTTTCAATTTATAAGAAAGGAAAAGTTCTCCAATTAGTCCCCAAGCCACAGCATAGCCATGTAATATAGGTTTGTCTATCTCGTGAGAATAACTTTCAAATGCGTGACCTATAGTGTGTCCCAAATTTAATGCTTTGCGAATGCCCTTTTCTGTAGGGTCTTGTTTTACTATATTAGCTTTCACTTCTATAGAAGTTTCAATAAGCTCCGCTAATAATTCAAAATTGGGGTTTCTAGCGTCAAATTTGCTTAATTTATTCATTTCTTCTTCAGAAGAAAGAAGTCCATGTTTAAGCATTTCTGCATAGCCAGATAGTAAATTTTCTGTATCAAGTGAACGTAAAAAATCTGGATATATAACCACGGTTTTGGCAGGGTTTATAACACCAATCTCATTTTTTAGTCCATTGAAGTTTATGCCAGTTTTGCCACCCACGGCAGCATCTACCATAGAAAGAAGAGTAGTAGGAATATTTATGAAACTAATACCACGTTTGAAGGTATTTGCCACGAAACCTCCTAGGTCTGTTACTACACCGCCGCCCAGGTTGATTAACATAGACTTACGTGTGCCCCCATTTTCTCCTAGAAATTTCCAAATATCTACTACAGTATCTATAGTTTTATAATGGTCGCCACAAGGCATAGTATATACCTTGGCATTTTTCAATGCTCCCTCACGTTGTAAAATCGGTAAGCAATGAATTTTTGTCTGCTGGTCAGTTAATATAAACAATTGTTCCGACGAAACGCCCTCAAGTAGAGCGTTTACATCGGAAGCCAATGTTTTAGAATATATAACTGATTTGTTATTTTCTGATATCACCTTCTTTAATTAAATATTCTGCTATTTGAACTGCGTTTAATGCTGCGCCTTTTTTGATTTGGTCACCAACACACCAGAATGTTATACCATTAGGGTTTGCCAAGTCTTTACGGATACGACCTACATAAACAGGGTCTTTGCCAGAAAGGAATAATGGCATTGGATATTTCTTTTCTGCTGGATTGTCTTCTAGAATTACACCTTCTGCAGATGCAAATGCTTCTCTAGCTTCTTCTACACTGATTGGACGTTCTGTTTCTGCCCAAATAGCTTCTGAGTGAGCACGTAGAGAAGGAACACGAATACAAGTAGCACTTACTTCTATGTCTGAGTGCATGATTTTACGTGTTTCGTTATACATTTTCATTTCTTCTTTTGTATAACCATTATCTGTAAATACGTCGATTTGTGGAATCAAGTTAAATGCCAATTGATATGCAAATTTTTCTACAGTTACTTCTTCACCTGCCAATACTTGACGATATTGTTGTTCTAGTTCTGCCATAGCAGCTGCACCAGCACCAGAAGCAGCTTGGTATGTAGAAACGTGAACGCGTTTGATGTGAGAAAGATTTTCTATTGCTTGTAGAGCCACAACCATTTGGATTGTAGTACAGTTTGGGTTTGCAATAACATTGCGTGGACGGTCTTTTGCATCTGCTGCATTCACTTCTGGTACTACTAATGGAACATCAGCGTCCATACGGAAAGCACTAGAGTTGTCAATCATAACAGCACCAAATTTGGTGATGTCTTTTTCATATTCTTTTGAAATACCAGCACCTGCAGATGTAAATGCTATGTCAATGTCTTTAAAATCATCGCCATGTTTAAGTTCTTTTACGGTATAAGTTTTTCCTTTAAACTCATATTTTGTACCTGCACTACGAGCAGAACCAAATAAAACTAAGTTATCAATAGGGAAATTTCTTTCCGCTAAAACTCTTAAAAATTCTTGGCCAACAGCACCGCTGGCACCAACAATAGCTACATTCATTTTTCTGTAAATTTATTTTGTTTAATTAATTTGTTTACCTATTTTTGTGCAATATTTTTACGGACGCAAAATTCCGCATGCAAAATTACATTTTTAATTCATTATAATCTTAAAAAATATGAAGAAAATTCTACTTTTACTATCATTTTTTTTACCATTCTCCCTATTTGCTTACTATGGAAATGCAGAAAAGTTTCTGCTTAGTGAAAATTCTATTTGTTTAGATGCTCCAGAAGAAGCCTCTACCGCTTATATTTCTATGGATTCACAGGTTTCTGATAATGCCACGTGGCAAACTCAGATTTTGCTCTCTTTTTCGCCTACATCTTCCAATTATCTCAAATGGTTCTTATTGGCAGACTCTGCAAATGTAAATTCCTCTTCCAATGCATATTACATATTATTTGGTGGTACCAAAAGAACTATTAGTTTTTATCATTTAAAGAGTGGAAAATCAACTTTGGTTTACCAATGTCAAGAAATGCTTCTAAATAATGCAGAAAACAAGATAGACATTAATGTAACACGTTCAGAATTAGATAATTGGACTGTGGAATATAATATAAATGATACGCTCTCATCTAGTTTTGAGTTTGTTCATAATCGGGTTAATTATTCCTCGTATTGGGGCTTTCATTGTGTTTATACCAAAACTAGAAGTAAAGGCTTCTGTTTTAATGATTTTTCTGTGGTAGGAGAAACAATAGAAAAACCATTAATGCCAAAGTTGGGTGATTTGTTGATTAATGAGGTCTTGTTCAATCCAGAGGGTGATGGAGTTGATTTCATAGAAATAATTAATACTTCTGATACAGTTATAGACCTATCATATTGTATGTTAGGTAATAAGAAACAAACATATCCACTTCCGTATTATCTTCTTTGTCCAGACTCTTTGGTGGCTATAACCAAAGATACTCTTATTTTGTGTGAACAATACAATTGCTTGGCGAATAGTAATCTTATACAAGTGGAGAAGATGTTGCCACTCCCCAATGATAGTGGGTATATTCGCATATTATCAGATACTATCTTAATAGATACCTTATTTTATAAATCTGATATGCATCACCCCTATATAAATAATGTGGAAGGTTTGTCATTGGAGCGTAACTTAGATGGATTTTGGACTTCTGCTTCTACTATAATCCGTGCTACACCTGGATACAAAAATTCAGTACTTTATAATTCAGAAAATACAGAAGATTCAGAAGATGTTTCCCCAGAATTTTATTTAAAAACTTCTACATTTTCTGTTTACAATTCAGAGTATCCACAAAATATCACTATTTATTATACTTTAAAGAAACCTGCCAGGGTTGCAGTAAATGTTTTCTCCTTGTCTGGTTGTCCTGTATGCACTATTATTGATAGTGAATTGTTAAGTGGAGAGGGTAGTTTGTCTTGGAGTGGAATAAGTGAAAATTCTACACCTTTACCTGTGGGTATTTATGTTGTTGTTTTAGAAGTTTATGACGAAAAAGGTACTTTAGAGATAAAGAAACTGCCTATTGCACTCACTCCATGATTTTAACATTTAGAAGAAAAATGACTTATAAAGTTAATTTATTTAATTGAAATGTTGTTTAATAATAAAAAGAAATTTAAATTTGTATTTGATTAGCAAGATTCTAGGCAGTAATTGTTAAAATAATTAGATGTAAATTCTGCTTTTTAACATTTAACTCTAGTGGCTTGTTGAGTTAAAGTATTGATATAGAAAATATTAAAACAAAATTAATCCTATTTATTAACCTTAAAAAATTATTTACATGAGTCTTAACAATGTGAAAAATTCGCGTAAATGGTTTCTTACAGCTGTAATGTCGCTGTTTTTCTGTGTGGGAGCTATAGCTCAAACACAAATTTCAGGTACAGTTGTGGACCAAACTGGTGAACCAGTAATTGGAGCCTATGTTACTTTAGAAAGTGACAACTCTGTAGGTACCATTACCGACTTTGATGGTTACTATGAAATTTCAGTTCCATCAAATGCCAACTTAGTTTTCTCATTTATGGGTTATGAAAGCCAAACACTTTCTGTGGCTGGTAAATCTACTTTAGATGTAACTCTTGCTGAGGTAACTACAAAACTAGAAGAAGTTGTAGCCATTGGTTACGGTTCTCAAAAAGCAAAAGAAGTAACATCTTCTGTTACCAGTGTGAAATCAGAAGACTTTAACGCAGGTGTAAAAGGTAACCCAATGGGTCTTTTACAAGGTAAAGTTGCTGGTTTGAACATTTCTAAAAAAGGTGGTGACCCTACAAGTACCGGTTACAACATCCAAATTCGTGGTTTCTCTACATTGGATAAAGGTGCAGGTTCAGCTCCTTTGTACATTGTTGATGGTGTGCCTGTAAGTAACATCGACAATATCTCTCCAGAAGAAATCGCTTCTATGGACGTATTAAAAGACGGTTCAGCTGCTGCTATCTATGGTACTCGTGGTACCAATGGTGTAATCATTATTACAACAAAACGTAGCGAAGGTGAATCAGCAGAATGTGGACGTGCTTCTGTAGAATATTCTGGTTATGTTTCTTATGCTGCAGCACAAAAGAAAACAGGTATGGCTACTCCAGAAGAATTCCGCAACTTAGAATCATTATCTGGTGGTAAAGTTGTTCCTGTTATTCTAGATGGTGATTATAACACAGATTGGATGGAAGGTTTATTAAATCCAGCTCCTATCACACACAGTCACAACGTAGCTATCTCTGGTAATACCAAAAACTTCGGTTATCGTGGTTCTGTGATGTTCAAAGATGCAAAAGGTGTTGCTATCAACTCTGGACGTCAAGAAATCATTGCAAAAATTGCTGCTGACCAAAAATTATTAGATGGTTGGTTGAAGTTACAATACGACTTCTCTTATATGCACTATCGTAATGATTATTTCTGTGGTGACTTCAAACAAGCTGCTATCTTAAACCCAACTTATCCTATCTACAACCCAGAAACAGAATCTGGTTACTATTTGCCAACTGCTTCAGGTCAATCAAACCCTATTGCAGCAGCAAATCAAAAAGAATCTTACCAAGAAGGTAACTACTTCCGTGGATCTGTAAAAGCAACAGTTGATATCAAAGCTGTTCCTGGTTTAAAAGTTAATGGTTTCGCAGCTATCGAAGAAGGTGATAACTATGATTATTACTATTGCTCTCAATTATACGATACTGATAAAAACGAAGCTGGTAAAGCAGAACGTAAAACTTCTAGAAACTTAAACCAACTATACGAAGCTACTATCGATTACTCTGGTTCTTGGAGCGGTCATAACTTAGCTGTAGTTGCAGGTTTCTCTTATCAAAACTTCTTCTATGATGGAAGCAATATGTCAAATAGAGGATTCCCAACAGACAACTATAAATACTATAGTATGTATGACGGTGATGCTTCTAAAAAAGATTTGAATATTGGTTCATATCGTAATAGTAACACATTGATGTCATTATTTGCTCGTGTAAACTATAACTACAACGAAAAATACTTGATTTCTGCTTCTGTTCGTCGTGAAGGTTCTTCTCGTTTCGGCGAAAATCACAAATGGGGTTGGTTCCCTGCAGTGAGTGCTGGTTGGCGTATCAGTGGCGAAGATTTCATGGCAGACCAAACATGGTGTGATGACTTAAAACTACGTTTAGGTTTCGGTATCACAGGTAACAACCTAGGTAGCGATTTAAAATCTAAACAATTACTTACAACTGGTGGTACATTCTGGTATGATGGCGAATGGATTACTACTTACGGTGTAATGCAAAATGCTAACCCAGATTTACGTTGGGAAAAGAAATACGAATACAACGTAGGTATCGACTTCGCGTTCTTAAAGAGCCGTTTAAACGGTACTATCGACTTATATTATCGTGATACCAAAGACCTACTTTGGGAATATGACGTTCCAACTCCTCCATACCAATTTAATAAATTGTTAGCAAACTGTGGTGAAATCGTATCAAAAGGTATTGAAATCTCTCTTACAGGTGTTCCTGTGTTAACAAAAGATTGGAACTGGACCACAGGTGTTACTCTTGCATTCAACGATAACAAAATCGTGAAACTTTCAGACCCAGAATTAGGTTTGAACTACTCAGAAATGTTATGTGGTGGTGTAGGTGAAAACGGTATCCAAGGTGTTAATACCCAAAAAATCGTTGAAGGTGAGTCTGTTGGTACTTTCTATGGTTACAAAGTTGTTGGTGTTACAAGCAAAGGTGCTTTAAAATACGAAAAAGACGAAGATGGTAAAAATAAATTACAAGTTATTGGTAATGCACAACCTCTATTCACTTATGGTTGGAACAATACTATCCGTTGGAAAAACTTAGACTTAACATTCTTCTTCCGTGGTGTTTATGGCAACGATGTTCTTAACGTTAAACGTTGGGCATACGGTCCTACAAAATCACAAGGTATGAACGTATTTATCAAAGACGTTGAAGCTTTAGCTAATGGTACTGGTGCATATCGTCAAGGTGTATTCTCAGATTACTACCTAGAAGATGGTTCTTACCTAAAACTAGACAACATCACTCTTGGTTACAACGTTCCTTTGAATCCTAACAAATACGTACAATCATTACGTATCTATGCTACCGCTGAAAACGTGTTTACCGTTACTTCTTACTCAGGTATTGACCCAGAAGTTAACACAAGTTCAGTATGGGATTCAGGTATCGACGCAACTGGTTTCTATCCTTCTGTTACCAATGTTATGTTGGGTGTAAATGTAGTATTCTAAAAAAATTAAAATACAAAATATGAAAAAAATAGCATTTTTTATATGTCTTGGCGTAGCTGCTCTAACAACCTCTTGTAGTGATGTTCTAGAGGAGGAAGTTTACGGTCAGCCTACTGCACAAGAAATGTTGGCCAACCAAGAAAACGTAGCACGTGTGGTAGGTCAAGCTTATGCAGACGTAAAATGGTTGCATGACCACTGGGGCTATTGGGGTATTAACTCATTAAGCTCTGACGAATGTATCAACCCAGTACGTCAACCAGGTAACGACTGGAATGACGATGGTTACTGGAAAGGTTTCAATGACCAATCTTGGACACCAAACGACCTATCATTTGAATTTGTATGGCAATATAGTAACTCTGGTGCTGTGTTGTGTAACAAAATTCTACAACAATTAGAAACAGAAGTAAAAGGTAATCTAGAAGATGACATTTACAATCGCTTCGTAGCCGAACTTAAGTGTTTACGCTCTTATTACTATTATACTTTGTTTGATGCTTTCGGTCGTATTCCTTACTTGGAAAGTTATAGTGCAGAAAACGTACCTCAAAGCGAACCTTATGAAGTTTGGGCAAAACTTGTAAATACATTAGAAGAAGTAGGTCCTATGCTACCAAAAGCTAATGTACCATCAAAAGCAGCAAACTACGGTCGTGCTACACATGGTATGGCGTATGCTTTATTAGCTCGTCTATATTTAAATGCACAGTCATACGGTGTTACTCCAGCAAATGCTAAGGCTGCTGGTGTGGCTGGTATTAACTCAGAAGCAGATTTTTATACAAAATGTGTGAAAGCTTGTGATGAAGTAATCAATTCTAAAGTATATAAAATTGAACCAGACTTCTTTACAAACTTCTTAATTCATAATGAAGTAAGTGAAGAAAATATCTTCGTTATCGTAGAAGATGGTAATGCTAACTTTGACTATCGTGATGTTGCAGGTAAAATGGCAAACAAATTACGTATCACTATGTTATCATTAAACTATAAACACCAACAAGCTTGGAATTTATTAGAAAAACCATGGAACGGTTTCTCTGCAACTCCTTCTTTCTTGAAATTATATGAATATCAAGTTGACCGTCGTGGACCTTGTGATAGTATCAAAGGTACCAAAGACGAAGGTAAATGGGGTTGGTTCTTAGGACCTGTTTACGGTGAAGATGGTAACATTCTTATCATGGATGACAAAGGTAACCTAGAAGCTCGTATGACATCAAATGTAACTTCATTAGAAGAAGCTACTCCAAATGATGGTGCTCGTTTATTGAAATACGAAGTAGGTAAAGGAAGTCCTAATAAATTCTGTGACAATGACTTCGTGCTATTCCGTTATGCTGATGTATTATATATGAAAGCAGAAGCTATCCTTCGTGGTGGTGAAGGTGATTTAGCAGCATTATTACAAGATTCAGAATTCCAATTAATCCGTTCTCGTGCAGGTGTAACACCTTATGCTTCGTTAGACCTTGATGAATTGTTAGACGAACGTGGTCGTGAGTTCGCTTGGGAAAACATCCGTCGTCGTGACTTAATTCGTTACAACAAGTTCTCTCAAGGTGAATGGACATTTAAACCTGTTAGAGAAAAATATTTAGATTGGTTCCCTATTCCACGTAAGATGATTGAAACCTCTGGTGGTCTATGGACACAAAACGATGGTTATTCTACAGATGAATAATGTAAAATTAAATATAAAATTTGTAGAATAATTTTGAAAGTAAGAAAAAACATTGTATTTTTGTGAAAACTTTAATTTAAATTTAATCATTATGAAAACTTTGAAAAAATTCTTTGGCCTTTTTGTAATGGCCGCATTCGTTCTTGTTTCTTGTGATAAAGAAAACGAACCAACTCCAGATCCAGCTCCAACTCCAGATGATGAAGAAGAAGTTGTTGTGTTCCCAGACATTATGCCTGCAGTAGATGCTCCAGGAGCAGGTAACATCACTATTGCTATCTATGTTCCTGAAAACACATGTAATGGTGTTATCTTAACTGGTAGCTTCGATGGATACAATCCAGGAGCAAAAGAATATCCTTTCACAAAACTAGAAGGTGAAGATCGTTGGTACACAATTACAGTTCCTTATGCTTCTGACTTTGCTGCAAAAGCTATCGCTCTAACAGCAGAAGGTAAAGCTGATTGGGGTACTCAATGGGGTATGAACATTCCAGAAGATGAAATCGAAAATGTTGTTATTTTAAGTGGTGAAGCAGTTCTAACAGAAGAAAATGGTGGCGAACAAAAACTTACAGCTGTTCCTGATGGTACTGTAGTTTTCGTTGGTATCAAAGAATGGAAATCTGCTCCATGCGTAGAACGTAACAAAGCTGGTGAAGCTACATTTACTCTTACTGCAGTTGCTCCACTTCCAGAAGGTGCTCTAGTTGGTATCGTAGGTAACTTAAGTGCAGATCTTAACTGGAACATTACTGCTCCTGTAGTTATGTCTCAAAACGGAAACACCTATACAGCAACTGTTTCTGTTGGTGAAGCTTGCGAATACAAATACTTTGTATCTCTAGATGGTACAACTTGGGACTGGAACATTGGCGAAGATGGTGGTAACCGTCAAATGCCTCTAGACCTTAAACCTGTTGATACAGTTGAAGCTTGGGTAGGTCTTCCAGTTGAAGAAGAAGCTCAATAATTTCAAATTATTATAGCTAATCAAAACAGCTCAACTATTGTTGGGCTGTTTTTTTGTTATCGGCAAATAAATAAACTTATTTGCACTCGGTTTGCACAAAAATTCCTAATTATTTCTTATTTTTGCAATAAAATAAGAAATGTATAATGGAAACAACAAGACAAAACAAAATAGCACGTTTATTACAAAAAGAAATTAGTGATATTTTTCGCAGTTTTACACAAAATATGCAAAAAGGTATCCTTATTTCTCCTACTATAGTTCGTATAAGCCCCGACTTGAGTGTGGCACGCATTTATATTAGTGTTTTTCCTTCTAATAAGGAAAAAGAATACCTAGACCTTGTAAATGAACGTTCTGTAGCTATTCGCCACGAACTAGCACAGCGTACACGTCATCAGCTTAGAACTGTTCCTACACTTACTTTCTTTCTGGACGATTCACTAGATTATATTGAAAATATAGACAATCTATTAAAGTAATCTTAATTGAACGTTTCGTTCCACATAGCCAAGAGATATTTATTCTCCAAAAAACGACACAATGCCATAAACATAGTGTCGCTTATTTCTATGTGTGGTGTAGTGGTTGGTTCCATTGCCTTAATCTGTGTGTTGTCTGTTTTCAACGGATTTCAGACTGTAGTAGAAGATTTATTCAGTAATTTTGATTCCCAGTTAAAGATTGTAGCAACTTCTGGCAAGGTTTTTCAGCCAGACACAATTACTCATGCTCTCAATCACGAGGATATTCAGCATACTTGTTATGTAATAGAAGATAATGCTCTTCTTAAATTTGGCGAAAAACAACTTCCTGTTACTATAAAAGGTGTTCCAGAAGATTATAATCTAGTATCTGGAATAGATAGCATCTTGATAGAAGGAGAGTTTTCCACCAAAGAAGGTGTCTTCAATATGGCAGTTGGTGGGGTAGGTCTTGCTAATACATTGGGTAGTGGACTACGATTTGTGCAACCCATTTGGTTATATGCACCAAAACGAATTGGAAATGTAAATCCAATGATGGTAGATAAGGCGTTTAACCGAGAACACGCCTTTCTTACGGGTATTTACATGGTCCAACAGGAAAAATACGACAACAATTTCCTAATTGTCCCCATTGAACTTACCAGAAATCTTTATGATTATACCACAGAAGTTACTGCGGTTGAATTAAAACTATCAGATGACGCCAGTGAAAAAAGCGTAAAATCATATTTGTCCGATGCCTTAGGTTCAGAATTTAAAGTATTGGATAGATACGAACAGCAAGAAGAATTCTTCAGTATACTCCAAATAGAGAAATGGGTAACATACCTTATTCTTTCATTTATCTTATTAATTGCTATATTTAATATTGTAGGTTCACTTTCTATGCTTATTATAGAAAAGAAAGAAGATGTAGCCATTTTAAGAAGTTTAGGGGCTTCACCAGAAATGGTAAGGAATATATTTTTGTTTGAAGGTTGGCTAATTTCTGCTATTGGTGCAATAATTGGTATTATAGTAGGTGTAATACTTTGTTATCTTCAGATGGAATTTGGGCTAATAAAATTAGCATCTACAGCAGGTACATACCTGGTAGATGCCTATCCTGTTAAGTTAGTCTTTTCTGATATAATATTAATTTTTCTTACCGTCCTATCCATGGGCTTCGGTGCTTCATACATAGCCACTCGCCGCATAAACTCCTAATTACTCGCTACTAATTACTCGCTACGCTCGTGATTGCTGGCTACATATTAGCTTCGCTGAAGTTGCTCACGTTCGGCATAATCAAAGTAAACTTTGCTTCTGCTCTCACTTAATCGCAACATTCGGCATAACTTAAGCAAGCTTAGTTCTGCTCTCGCTTGCACAGCAATTCCTAACTCCTAACTCTTGCTGTCGTAACCCACTCATTACCACCTATCACAACGCCTTCGCCTATTGTAATGCGTCCCAAAATTGTTGCCCCAGCATAAACTATCACATTATCTTCAAGTATTGGGTGACGTGCAATACCCTTGATAGGATTATTGTTTTCATCTGTAGGGAAACTCTTAGCCCCCAAAGTAACACCTTGATATAGTTTTACATGATTACCTATAATGCAAGTTTCACCAATAACAATGCCTGTACCGTGGTCTATTGCAAAGTATGAACCTATAGTTGCTCCTGGGTGAATATCAATACCTGTTTCTGAGTGAGCCATTTCTGTAATCATTCTAGGGATAATATCAGAAGCTCCCAATTCTAATAGGCAGTGGGCAATTCTATAATTTACTATTGCTTTTAGTCCTGGGTATGCCAATATAATTTCACCAAAATTCTTGGCAGCAGGGTCTCCATTGTAAATTGCTTCCACATCTGTACGCAGAATTAGTTTGATTTCTGGTAGTTTTTCTACAAATTTAGAAGCTATTTCCAGAGATTTTTGTCTCTTTAACTCCAATTTTCTTTCTTCATCTTTACATTCAAAGCACAATCCTGCATACAATTGTTCTGTAAGAATATTGAAAAGTTTCTCAACTCTTACACCTATATGATAATTAAAAGTCTGGTTATTTACCATTGAGCTCCCATAAAAACCAGGAAAAATCACACTTCTACATAAATTTATAAAGTCATATAAATCATTTATAGAAGGATAAGGTTCTCCATCTCTACCTTTATGAGTCAATTTTCCATCAAATTCCTGAGAATTCAACCTCTCCACTGTATTATTTATAGTAGCATAATAATTATTTCCCATATACTTTATATATAATAGTGTCTTATTTTCTGTTGCAAAATTAATAATTTATGATCAAAAAAACAAAGTAAGGTAGTTACATATAATGCAGAACTTCATTATTATGAAGCTCTAAAGCCTATTAAAGGAATTAAAAGTTAAAATCAATCACTCTTGATTTTCAGGCGGTTATAAAAAAGTTGCATTTTTCTTGTAAAAAAGTCTTCAAAATATTTGGAGTGTATTAGAAAAGTTTCTACCTTTGCACTCGCTTTTCGACCAAGAGTGGTCAACACAACAGAAGTTTAAAACTAGAAATTGTGTTACAGAGATTATGAAATGCAAAAAGTTCTTTGATAGATTGAACAATATACAACCAAAACAAGGTTAAGGAAAAAATAGCAACCGTCAGTTTTCTTATTTTATGGAGAACTATAACAGGTAACCTAAGTCAGAGTAAGAAACAAATAAAATATATATACAACGAAGAGTTTGATCCTGGCTCAGGATGAACGCTAGCGACAGGCCTGACACATGCAAGTCGAGGGGCAGCATGAAATTAGCTTGCTAATTTTGATGGCGACCGGCGCACGGGTGAGTAACACGTATGCAACCTGCCTGTAAGCGGGGGATAACCCGGAGAAATTCGGACTAATACCGCATAATATCATTAATTCGCATGTTTTAATGATTAAAAATTTATTGCTTACAGATGGGCATGCGTATGATTAGCTAGTTGGCGGGGTAACGGCCCACCAAGGCAACGATCATTAGGGGTTCTGAGAGGAAGGTCCCCCACATTGGAACTGAGACACGGTCCAAACTCCTACGGGAGGCAGCAGTGAGGAATATTGGTCAATGGGCGAGAGCCTGAACCAGCCAAGTCGCGTG
>JAFWXW010000037.1 GCA_017517845.1 Paludibacteraceae bacterium | reverse complement strand
TTCTCAATGAAACCTGCCTCAAGCAATTCCTTCAAGGTACGTTCAATGGTTGTTTCGCTAATGTCGGGGCAAAGTGTGGCAATATCCGATTTCTTGACTATGCCAAGCTTTTTCTCAAATACGGCTTTCACTCTATCCACCTTTGATAATCTGCGATACTTCAAATGCTCAATGCGGTCTTGAAACTCATTGTATCCCTTCAATACAACCCCCAAGTAATATCGTACAAATGAGGTGTAATCACTCTTGTCATTATGCCATTCAATGGAACTGTTCTGCAAGGCTTCATAATAGGTTTCCTTTGTTTTTTCTATCAACATTTCCATACTGACATATTTCCCTACGATATAACCGCTACGATAGAGCAACAGCAAGGTCAGCAAACGGCTCATACGTCCGTTGCCATCATTGAACGGGTGGATGCAAAGGAAGTCAAGAATGAACATTGGAATCAACAGCAACGGGTCGTACTCCGCACGCTCAATGGCATTGTTAAACTCATTACACAAGTTCTCCATAGCCTCAGGGGTCTGAAACGCAGGAACGGGCATAAATCTTACTCTCTGTTGTCCGTCTTTACTTGATTCTGCAATTACATTATCTGTATTCTTAAATCGGCCCCCTGTATCGCTACTGCTAAAGCTATATAGGTCGCGATGCAATTGCAGGATATTGTTTGGACGGATAGGGATATACTCATAACTGTCATGGACGGTAGCCAAGACCTCCCTATATCCTGCAATCTCCTCTTCGGAACGGTTTCGAGGTTCAGCCTTTTCCATTACCAATGCTTCCAATCTCTCGTCTGATGTATATATGCCTTCAATCTTGTTGGATGCCTTTGTACTCTGAATCTTGGCTATATCCAATAATGCAGTCAACACATCGGACTCTGCTTCTATATACAACTCCTGCTTCCCTTTAAACTCATGCAATGAGGACAGCATATTGACAATGTCGGGTGTCAATAGCTGCTTGGGAGTTTCCTTGTAATCAAATGTATGCATACCTTAATATTATTTATCGGTGCAAAGTTAATGCTTTTCTGCCTCATAAAAGAAAAATCTGCATCATTTTTATTGTTTATGATGCAGATTCTAATAAAATGATGCAGATTAATAGTCTTTCAAACGATACGCCCGTAGGGGTGTGATTCTTTATTGTAGGCAGGTGTCAGAGGCGGATGCCGGCGACGCCTGTGTAAATGTAACCCAACCACATCAGCACCCCCGTTAGGAGGGTGCAACTTAATAAATTCAATCAAATATATTATGAATTATGTAATTAAATTGAAAATAATTCTTACATTTGTATTGTGCTTCGGCACGATAAAACAACATTTTTGCTCAATCGCTCTCGAATCACCACCTCGACATGAACGAGCAAAAGAATACACTATTGAGTTTGTACCACATATGGTGCAGACTTAGTCATTGTGTATTCGGCTTGTGGTGAGCCTGAGAGCGTATGGCGAAAGTCTGCGCTTTTTTTGTGCAGTTACTTCGCCCTCAACCTCGGCAATATTGCACAAAATATTTAAAATCAAAGTATTATGAAAAAATATCTATTTACCACTATTCTTATGTTTATATTTTTCGTTAGTTATGCGTATGAAGTAAAAGATAACGCTGTTGTTTTTACAAAAATTATAGAAGGAACAGGAAATATAGAACAAACTCATTCTAATTTAGAGTCTTTTTTTGCGATTAAATATAATGATGTTAATTCTACCATTAAGTTAAATCAAGTTGATAAACTAATATATAAGGGTATATTTAAAGATTTAGGGAGTTATGCAATGGGGATGTGGACTATAGATGCCAATCATACTATCGAGGTCGCAATAAAAGAAAATCGAGTTAGGGTAAAAATTATGGTTTCTGAAGCTATCTTTCGTTCTACAGGGAATAGTTTAACACAATATGAATATAGTGTACCCAATTCATCACCATTTACAAAGAAATGTTCAAATTCATCAGTTTCTAAAAAATCATGTGAAACAGCTTTTCTAGAAATAGAAAAACGTGCAGAAGCATTATTGTTAGAAATTACACAATTTTTAATAAGTGATAATAATACATTTGAAGATGAATGGTAAATATCAAATTTAAATTTGTCTAATATATTTTCCCGTGCCTTTAAAAGGTGCGGTTTTTTTGTGAAAATCTTTGTAGGTAATAAAATTATTACCTATCTTTACATCGTATGAATACTATAGAGAAAATATGGATTACTGATTCTGAGATTTGGATTAGAACCTCAGATGGTCGTGAGGCATGTGAAAAATTTGCAGATTATTCACGTTTAAGGTATGCTACGCCAGAGCAACGTGCCAATTTTACATCTGATTTATTTGGAATTAGATGGGAAGAATTAGATGAAGATTTAAGTTTTGAAGGTTTCTTTAAGCAGAAAAAGTCCAACGAACTTTATGATTTGTTTATGGCACATCCAGAAATCAATGCTTCTGCAGTGGCAAGGCGATTAGGAATTTCGCAAAGTTTATTGGCACAATATATAGGCGGCATAAAGAAACCTTCTGAAGAACGCCTTGAAAGCATCAAATCAGAGCTTCGTCATATCGGAGAAGAGTTATTAGCTATATAAGCTTCCCTCTCACTGCTCAATGCTCTGAGAGGGAGTTTTGTGTTTGTGCGTAGAGACCTTGAATAATTAGTAGCGTAGGGACACAGCGTGCTGTGTCCGTGAATTAAAACAGTTTTTATGTTTTTATCTTGCGTTAATTAATTATAATTACTAATTTTACATAATGTTATTAATTTTAATACTATGGGACTATTTAATTCAATTTTGGGCAATGCAAGCCAAGTAAATATCAATGAGATAAAAGTGCAGTTTGAGAACGTGTTGGTGGAAAATGAGAATATCGAAGTTGCGTTTTCGCTTTTTAGAGATAAAATGGTGTTTACCAACAAACGTATTATCTTTTTGGACAAACAAAACGTTACTGGTAGCAAAAAGGAATATTTGTCTGTGCCTTATCACGCAATTTCTGTGTTTAGTGTGGAGTCGGCTGGTACTTTTGATGCGGATGCAGAAATAAAATTGTGGGTGAGAGGAGTAGGCAACATTACCAAAAAAGTAGGCAAAAATACCGATACCCTACAAATACAAAAGATTTTAGCTTCTTATATTTTAAAATAAGCTCTATATTTCCAAAATCAGTCCTCGTGGATTAAGGCAAACAAAATGTTAGAGTAGTTGATTTAATTTAATAAGATAAAAATGGTAGATATAAAGAGTTGGTTGGAGGAGTTTCTTCAGAAACTGAATGAAGTTTTTAAGTCTCGTGTTTGGTTTGTGGGGTTGCAGGGCAGTTATGGTCGTGGTGAAGCTACCGAAACAAGTGATATAGATGTGGTTGTTATTCTAAATGAGTTTACTGTAGCCGATATTCAAACGTACAATGATATGTTGGATACTTTGCCACACAGAGAACTGATTTGTGGTTTTGCATCGGGCAAGGATGAAATTCTAAATTGGGAACCTGCAGATCTTTTTCAATTTTATCATGATACCACGCTAATAAAGGGAAGTCTGGATGAACTACTTCCTAAAATTGATAGTTTTGCTGTGGATAGGGCGATTAAGATAGGGGCTTGCAACATTTATCATGGGTGTGTTCACAATATGTTGCACACAAAGAATGAAGATATTTTAAAAGGATTGTATAAAGCAGCGTCTTTTGTGGTACAAGCCATTGTTTTTAAACAAACAGGAAACTATATTAAACATCAAAATCAATTGCTGCAGGAATCTTTGCCAGAAGAAAGAATTGTTATGGAAACCTTTTTGAAGTACAAGAACGGCGAAGCTGTTGATTTTAACTCTGCTTCTGAAATATTGTTTGAATGGTCAAAGAAATGGATTTCAAAATGATAATTTTATGAAAATAGTATATATACATGGTTTTGCGGGGTCAATACACTCTGAAACCATTAGTTTTTTTAGAAAATATTACCCAGAATATGAGTGGTGCCCATTGGAAGTGGACCACAGGGTAGATTATTCTGTGCAGAAAATAAATGATTTTCTGGCAGCGAACAACGACGTGCAGGCACTTGTAGGCAGTTCGTTGGGAGGATTTTATGTGCTTTGTGCCAATTTTGAGGGTAGAAAACTCGTAATCAACCCTGTACTTAACCCAATGTCGTCGCTAAAGAAATTCATAGGCGTGAACAAATATAAAGGCAGACGCGACAACGGTGACACGGAATTTAAACTCACTCAGGCAGATATATTTAAGTTTAAACAATTTAAACCAAAGGATACTCCAAATACAATTTGTCATTACACTCCAAATGACCCTGTTTTGGGCGATGTAAAACGTGATTACAAAAAATTCTTTGCCCATGCAGAAGAAACTCCACATCTGCGAAGTCACTTCACCGATGAACACTATATTAAACACAAAATGAGAGAGGGGATAGTATAAATAAATTTTATTATTCAACTCTCATAGAAAAGAGACTGCTAAAATTATTTTTTAGTCAGTCTCTTCTTTTATATTATGATTTGAGTAAAAATTCCAAAATTATTTTGGAAAAAAGAAAAAGTTATTGTAGTTTTGTTGTGTAAAATTTACGCAACAAAAAAATGGAAGATTTAAATAATAAAGCAGATAAGCAATTGTATTGTTATAAATACCCTCATCCGAGTGTAACAGCTGATTGTGTAATCTTTGGTTTTGATGGTTATAAATTAAAAGTATTGCTAATTAAGCGTGATGTGAATCCATATAAAGGAAGTTGGGCGTTGCCTGGAGGTTTTATAAAGATAGATGAGAGTGCAGAGGAAGGTGCTTTAAGAGAGTTGCGAGAAGAAACAGGATTGGAAGGAGCATATATTCGACAATTTCATACATTTTCTGCTCCTAATCGTGACCCTCGTGAACGTGTAATAACCATTGCTTACTATGCTTTAGTAAAAATGCAAGAAGTAAAAGGTGGCGATGATGCAGCAGAAGCAAGGTGGTTTGCCTTCGATGAATTGCCACAATTAGTCTTTGACCATGATCAAATTCTTCGTAAAGCGGAACAGTCGTTACGCCAGCAAATACACTTTGAACCTATTGGATTTGAATTGTTGCCAAAACAGTTTACTATTAAAGAGTTGCAAAATCTTTATGAGGCAATATTGGATGTTCGTTTTGATCGTAGAAATTTTTATAACAAGATGAAACGATTAGAGATGTTGGAGCAAATGAAAGAAACTGTTAATCCTTCGCAGAAAAAAGAAGCATTTCTTTTCCGTTTCAATAGGGAAAAGTATGAGGAGTTAAAACAAAAAGGATTTAGATTAGAATTTTAACTTAAAATCAAAATATTATGGAAAATAAATTAATAATAACTCCTTCAACCGTGATTTCAGTTGAATTACTTAAAAGTCTGTGTGAAGAATATACTGCAGAGATAGGTGCAGGAGAGTACTCTGGATATTTGTCTAAGATTCGTATAAGGTATGTAATGGAAAGAGGAAAATTTGGATATGCAAATTTTGGAGATTTCTTTTTCTTATGCGATGATTTGTATGTTTGGACACATGATAAGAAATATAAAGAAAACCACAATCAAGATGTGGTAGATGCGATATTTAATGATGAATGTACTAGGGAAGAATATGCTTGTCGTGCCTTGTTTGCTGGTGCAGATACAAACTGTGTTGATAGCAATGGTGAACATATATTTGTGGGCGATATATTGGAAATTGAAGAGGATTTTGGAAGGAATAAATTAGCGCTATGTTATTTACCTTATGAAAATGTGAGAAATATAGAGTCCTCTTATTGTTTTGTACTTGATAATCATTCACTTAGTCTAAAAGAATGTTATAGTAGAAATTTTAAAATCACTCGTGTGGGCACAGCATATTTTCAATTGGATTGGTGTTTTGATGCAAAGGAAATGTATTATAAAATTCGTAAGTTTAATGGTTCTTATGATACTAATGAGGAATATGAAGATAAGGTCTATATGGCAAAATTCACACCAAACTTTGACCAAGAAATCTGGAAATACCGTGCACTAGAGATTTTAGGAGTAGAAGAATTTAATTGGAGATAATAACTTAAAAATCAAAATATTATGGAAAAAACAAAGTCAGAACAAATGGAAAAAGCTCGTTTAGGGGCAGTAGGTGAACATAATGTAGTTTCAATACTTATGCAGAAAGGTTGGGATGCATTTAATGCGAATTGTAGTATTAAAAATTATAAATCTATAGATATAGTCTGTTTGGATAGTGATAGAAGTGAGTCAATTGAAAGTCCATGGAAACCTAAAACCGTTTTAATACAAGTTAAGACGTGTAGACAAAATAATATCCCTATAGGATTTAATATTAAACAGTGTCTTGATAGAGTTTACTTAGAACAAAATGTTAAGGGTCCTTATGTCTTTGTTTTTGTTAAAGAAGAAGGTGATAAATATAGTTTTAGGTATTTTATTTTGTCGAGAAAACAATTTATAGAACTTGCTTATTCTGCTCATAAACATTATGACGAAGGTTATAAAAGAGAAAAAGAGTTGAATAAAGAAGCTCTTGCTGGACTTAAATTAAAATGGTTAGAAGGGGAAGGAGAGAAAGCTACAGGTAACCATATCGCTTATAACAATCCCCTAAATGGTGTATCTTGTGAAAATTGTTGGAATAATATATGGGAAGAATGACTTATAATAGAAAATATACTCCAGAGAGAATAGTTTCTCTTGCCGAGAATGAAATATTTGTGTTTGGAAGTAATCTTGCAGGTGCTCATGGTGGTGGTGCAGCAAGGATAGCATATGATAAATTTGGTGCAGTGTGGGGAAAGGGCGTTGGACTTCAAGGACAGAGTTATGCTATACCTACTATGCAAGGTGGGGTGGAAACTATTAAACCTTATGTTGATGAATTTATACTTTTTGCTAAAGAATATAAACATCTTACATTTTTAGTGACACGTATAGGTTGTGGAATAGCGGGATTTAGTGACAAGGAAATAGCTCCTTTATTTAAAGAGGCTTTATGTGTTTCAAATATCATATTACCAAAAGAATTTGTAGAGTATTTTTAAAACGCTTTGCTATTTTCTCAAAAAAAATCTGTATATTTGTTTCTTTGTAATTTTAAAGAAACAAATATGCGCATAGATATAATTTCAGTAATTCCAGAATTAATTCAAAGCAACTTTGAGCATTCAATTCTTAAGCGTGCCCAAAACAAAGGTTTGGCAGAAATTCACCTGCACAACTTGCACGATTATTCTCATGACCCTAAGCACAAACGTGTAGATGATTATCCTTTTGGTGGCGAAGCTGGAATGGTTATGCGTATAGAACCAGTAGATAATATCCTCACTCACCTTAAGAGCCAACGTCACTATGATGAGATTATTTATACTTCTCCAGATGGTGAAATGTTTGACCAAAAGATGGCAAATTCTATGTCTATGCTAGAGAATATCATCATTCTTTGCGGACATTACAAAGGCATAGATCATCGAATTCGTGAGCATCTTATCACTCGTGAAGTTTCTGTTGGAAATTTCGTTCTTACAGGTGGCGAATTGGCTGCGTCAATAATGGTAGATGCTATTGTTCGCATAATACCAGGCGTTATTTCTGACGAACAGTCTGCACTCTCAGATTGTTTTCAAGACGACCTGCTTTCTGCACCTGTTTACACTCGTCCTGCAGAGTACAAAGGCTGGAAAGTACCAGATGTACTTCTCTCTGGACACGAACGTAAAATAGCGGAGTGGCGTATGGAGCAGTCGCTGGAACGTACCAAACTATTACGCCCTGACTTGTTGAAATAGTTAGGAGTTACATTACAATCACGAAATGAAGTAAAATTTTCAATGACCAATATTGAGCAACAAATATTAGCTCTGCGTGAGCAACTAAATAATTACAACTATCATTATTACGTGTTATCGAAACCGCTGATTAGTGATTTTGAGTTTGATAAACTATTGGCAGAATTGCAACAGTTGGAAAACGAATACCCACAATTTTTCGACCCAAATTCACCAACGCAACGTGTAGGTAGTGATATTAACCAAGATTTTACGCAGGTTAAGCATATTTACCCAATGCTTTCGCTGGGCAATACCTATAATGAGGGCGAAGTGGCAGATTTCTACAATCGTGTAGCTAAAGCGCTGAATGCACCATTTGAGATAGTATGTGAATTAAAATATGATGGAACTTCTATTTCACTCATTTATGAAAACGGTTCGCTTACTCGTGCAGTAACTCGTGGTGATGGCGAAAAGGGGGATGATGTAACGGCCAATGTGCGTACCATTCGTAGTATTCCATTAAAATTGCAGGGTGATTATCCAGATTTTATGGAGATAAGAGGAGAAATTTTAATGCCATGGAAAGTGTTTGAGGCACTTAACAAAGAAAGAGAAGCACAGGAAGAACCTCTTTTTGCCAATCCTAGAAATGCAGCCTCAGGTTCTTTAAAATTACAAAATGCCTCAGAAGTAGCCAAACGTAAGTTGGATGCCTATCTTTATTATATGCTAGGAGAAAACTTACCTGCAGATACACATGCTGGTTGTTTACAAGCGGCGGCAAAATTTGGTTTTAAGGTGTCTGATGCAGTAAAAGTGTGTAAAACATTGCCTGAGGTGATGGATTACATAGCATATTGGGATACAGAGCGTAAGAATTTACCAGTGGCAACAGATGGTATTGTACTGAAAGTAAACGATTTAACTCAACAGAAAAATCTTGGTTTTACAGCCAAATCTCCTCGTTGGGCGATAGCCTATAAATTTCAAGCAGAGAGAGCTTTGACCACTTTGCAATCAGTTTCTTATCAAGTGGGAAGAACTGGTGCCATTACACCAGTGGCAAATCTAGACCCAGTGCAACTCTCTGGTACTGTGGTAAAACGTGCTAGTCTTCATAATGCAGATATTATTAATCAACTAGATTTACACATTGGCGACAAGGTTTATGTAGAAAAAGGAGGGGAGATAATACCAAAAATAACAGGTGTAGAAACCTCTATAAGAGACCTTTTTGCAGAAAAAGTAGAGTTTATTACTGTTTGCCCAGAATGTGGTACACTACTTGTGCGTGATGAAGGTGAAGCAGCACATTATTGCCCTAATGAGGCAAATTGTCCACCACAAATTAAGGGTAAAATGACACACTTTGTTTCACGTAAAGCCATGAATATAGATGGTTTAGGTGAAGAAACTATAGATTTAATTTATCGTAATGGTTTAGCTAAAAATATAGCAGATTTATATACTTTAAAACTTATAGATTTAGCATTGCTAGATCGTTTGGGTGATAAAAGTGGTAGAAAGATACTCACTTCATTAGAAAAAAGTAAATCTGTACCTTTTGAACGTGTATTGTACTCATTAGGAATACGTTATGTAGGTGAAACTGTAGCAAAAAAATTGGCTTCTGCGCTGGAAAATATTGATAATATTATGTCTGCAACTGCCGCGGAACTTGCATGTATTGATGAAATAGGAGAGGTAATTGCTCAAAGTGTAGAAGACTATTTTAAAGAACCTACCAATCGTGAATTGGTGGAAAGGTTGCGTTCATACGGTCTTCAAATGGAGATTTCAAAGGATAAAGCAGCACTAAAAACAGATAAACTATCTGGTAAGATTATAGTTATTAGTGGCACTTTTGAGAAACATTCCAGAGAAGAGCTAAAAGAACTTATAGAACTAAATGGTGGTAAAAATAGTTCTTCAATATCTTCTAAGACTAGTTTTATATTGGCTGGTGACAATATGGGTCCTGCAAAGGAGGAAAAAGCCAATAAATTGGGTATAAAAATGATAAGTGAAGACGAATTTTTAGAATTAATAAAATGAGTTTTATAACATCTATAAAAAATACTATTGCACAATATAAGATAAATAAATTGCACAAAGTAGATAGAAGAAAGTCTTATATTGATTGGGAAAAGACTAATAGAGTCCTTTTACTTTACTCTATGTCAAATCTACCAGAGGCTACTTCAAGTCGCATTTATTCAGAACTTTATGATATATTAGATAATTGTTTTGATGAAAAAATGAACGTTAGACTAATGGTTTGTGTAACTAAATCTTCTGTGGAACAAAAACGCTTCAATATTACTGTATTTGATTCTAAAACCTGTAATTTTCTAACATCTGAACCACAAAAAGATATTTTTGATGTGGCAGAAGAAGAACAGAGTGATGTGGTTATAAATTTAAGTCCTACATTATCATATCCTTTGGAATATTTAGCAGAATATTCAGAAGCAAGACTTAAGATTTCTGTACTTAAAGCAGGTAAAGGTGCCAAATATGATATGTATTTTTCCTCAGAAAGTGACTCTGTAAAAGAAGTTTTTAATTCAATTAAATACTATTTAAAAAAAATCAAAGCTGAATAGTTTAATTTAAGCGAAAAAATCTGTAAATTTGCACTTCGATATAAAAATTCAATAAACAATATGATAAATCATATTTTCAAAGGTTTGGGTGTTGCCCTAATAACTCCGTTTAACGAAGATGATTCTGTAGATTACACAGCATTGGGTAATCTTATAGATTATCAAGTAAATAACGGGATAGATTATATGGTGGTTCTAGGAACTACAGGTGAAACACCAACACTTTCAGAAGAAGAGAAAAAAGAGGTAGTACGTTTCACAGTGGAACGTATAGCAGGTAGAGTTCCTGTGGTTTTGGGTGTAGGTGGAAATAATACTTCTGCTTTGGTTAATAAACTTAAAACAGATGATTTTACTGGTATTGATGGTATTCTTTCTGTGGTGCCTTATTACAATAAACCATCACAAGAAGGTATGTATCAGCACTTTGCTGCTATAGCTAAGGCTTCTCCTGTACCTGTTATTCTTTATAATGTTCCAGGACGAGTGGGAGTTAATATGACTGCAGAAACCACTTTGCGTATAGCTCATGAATTTGAAAACGTGGTGGCTATTAAGGAAGCATCAGGCAATTTGGGCCAAATGGAAGCTATAATCAAAGATAAACCTAAACATTTTGAAGTAATTTCTGGTGATGATGGTTTGGCGTTCCCTCTTATCACATTGGGTGGTGCAGGTGTAATATCTGTTATTGGTAATGCTTTCCCAAAAGAATTTGGTCGCATGGTTCGCTTGACACTAGCAGGAGATTATGACAATGCTCGTAATATTCACCACCAATTCTTAGATTTATTTGATTTATTATTTGTAGATGGTAACCCAGCAGGTATTAAGTGTTTGCTTAATGCAATGGGCTATATAGAAAATAAACTTCGCTTACCACTTGTTCCAACTCGTTTAACTACATACGAAAAAATTCGTCAAGTGTTAGATCAGTTAGGAGTGAGGAGTTAGGAGTGAGGAGTTATAAAAATAAAAATGAGTTGACAGAACGTCAACTCATTTTTATTTCGCCATCTTTCAATTCTACATTGAAGCAATATCCATTTTCTTTGTCACCATTTACAAGTGCTTCTGCCACAGCATTGTCTATGTATTTTTGAAGTACACGTTTTAGTGGACGAGCTCCATATTGTTTATGATAACCTTCTTCTGCCAATTTGGCTTTGGCCTCATCTGTGATATTGATATTGAAACCAGCTTTTACAATACGATTTATTACAGGTTTTAATTCCAAATCTATAATCTTAATAATATCATCTTTCTTTAAATGCTCAAAGTACAAAATCTCATCTATACGGTTGAGAAACTCTGGTGAGAAGGTCTTCTCTAGAGATTTCTGAATTTGTGCACGAGCATAAGCACCATCATCGGTGCGAATGATATTACTATAACCAATACCGCTTCCGAAATCTTTCAATTGGCGAGAACCAACGTTGGAAGTCATAATGAGAATGGTATTCTTAAAGTCTATTTTTCTACCCAAATTGTCTGTAATATACCCCTCATCAAGTATTTGAAGAAGTAAGTTAAATACATCTGGGTGAGCTTTTTCTATCTCATCAAAAAGAACAATAGAATATGGGTTTCGGCGAACTTTTTCGGTTAATTGACCGCCTTCTTCATAACCTACATATCCTGGAGGAGAACCTATAAGGCGTGAAACTGTGAATTTTTCCATAAATTCACTCATATCAACTCTGATTATGGAGTCTTTGGAATTGAACATAAATTCACCAAGCACCTTGGTTAGATATGTTTTACCTACACCTGTAGGACCCAAGAACATAAATGAACCTATAGGTTTGTTAGGGTCTTGAAGTCCCATTTTGTTACGTAAGATACATTTACTAATAACATCAATAGAAGCATCTTGACCTATAACCTTAGATTTAAGAGTTTGAGAAATCCTTCTTAATTTTTCTTGTTCTGCTTCTACCATACGAGTTACAGGAATATTAGAAATCATAGAAACTACTTCTGCAATATTTTCTACTGTGATTTCTACAGAATTTTTTCTCATTTCCTTTTCCCATTCACCTTTGGCAATGCTTAGTTTTTTATTAATTTCTGCTTCTTGAGTTTTATACTCATTTGCTAATGTAAAGTCCTCTTTTAGAACAGCTTCTGCTTTACATCTCTGTAAATCATTTATTTGTTCTTCTAGTTCTTTGATGTGATTAGGAACTTTTATGGTTAAAAGGTGAGAACGAGAACCAGCTTCGTCTATAATGTCTATGGCTTTGTCTGGGAAACTTCTATCCGTGATATATCTGTCTGCATATTCTACTGCAGCCTCTAGTACTTCATCTGAATATGTCACATTATGATGATATTCATATCTTTCTCTAATATTTTTTAAAATATCCAATGTTTCTTCTTTGGTGGTAGGAGTTATGATAACCTTTTGGAAACGGCGTTCCAATGCTCCGTCTTTTTCTATGCTTTGGCGATATTCATTAAGTGTAGTTGTTCCTATACACTGAATTGTGCCACGAGAAAGAGCAGGTTTCATCATATTTGCAGCATCTAAACTGCCTGGAGTGGCTCCGGCACCTATTATAGTATGAATTTCATCAATAAATGCTATGATTTCTGGGTGTTCTTCTAGTTCTTTTAAAATAGATTTTAATCTTTCTTCAAACTGACCACGATATTTAGTACCCGCTACAAGTGAACCCATATCAATAGACATAATTTTTTTGTCTAAAAGTAGGTGAGGGGCTTGTCTTTTTACTATTCTATCTGCCAATCCTTCTACTATAGCAGTTTTTCCCACGCCAGGTTCACCTATAAGAACAGGATTATTCTTTTTTCTGCGAGTAAGAATCTGCATTACACGCTCTATTTCTTTGTCTCTGCCCACAACAGGATCCAATTTTCCTGCAGCTGCAGCTTCTGTTAAATCCTTTCCAAATGAATCTAATGCAGGAGTTTTGCTTTTGGTTTTTGATGTTGTTGTGGTTTGTGAAGAACTATGCATATTTTCGTTTCCAGCCATAGACGCCTCAAACTTATCTTCGTCATCTTCTGAATTTTCGGAGGAAGAAGAAAAACTAGAAGGTGTAGTTTTAGGACTTTCTATTCCTAAATATTCACGCACATTCATGTATGAAATATTATATTCACTATTTAGCAACCCATAAATTATACTATTGTCATATTTAAGGAATGCCAAAAGCAAATGTTCTGTATCTGCTTCTGTCTTTTTTGCAAATCTAGCCTCCAAAAGACTATAAGTTAAAATCTTTTCTGCATTCTTAAGTAATGGAAACTGTGCAGGAGTAATTTCTTCATTAGTTCTTAAGTTGGATTCAATAGTATGTTTAATCTTTGTTAAATCCACCTTTTTACTCAAAAGATACTCATATGCCACACCACTGCCAAACCTCATTAATCCCAAAAACAAATGTTCGGGAGAAATATAGTTATTTCCTAATCTAAGTGCTTCTTCATTAGCTAAACTTAAGATTTCTGTAATATTTGTTGAATATTTTCCGTTCACCTTAATATAATATTAAAATCAATTATATATACTGCAAAAATCGTGCCTGAATTCGATTGGGTTTAAAGTGTGCTTTTGTCGTTGCCCTCGTCCTCGAAATCCTCATTTACGATTAGTAAACTCCGGTTACTCAAACTGCGAAATCCTAAAACTCACTACTTTAAAATAACAATTTTTATGCTTCTGTTTGAACTCCTAACTCCTAACTCCTAATTCCTAACTAAAAAACAACAAAAAAATGCATTTTTTTGTTGTTATACATTTGTTTTATACGTGTTTTTTTATTATCTTAGTGCTTTCAAATTTAAACTTAAAATTTATTATAAATGTCAGAAACAGAGAGAATTATAAAGATTGATATCGAAGACGAAATGAAGTCTGCTTACATTGACTATTCGATGTCAGTTATTGTCTCCAGAGCATTACCAGATGTAAGAGATGGTTTAAAACCTGTACATCGTAGGGTTTTATTTGGTATGGATCAGTTGGGTAACACTTCTGATAAGCCATATAAAAAGAGTGCTAGAATAGTAGGTGAGGTAATTGGTAAGTATCACCCTCATGGAGACTCTTCTATTTATGGAACATTAGTTCGTTTGGCTCAAGATTGGGCAATGCGTTACACATTAGTTGACGGACAAGGTAACTTTGGTGATATAGACGGTTCTACAGCAGCTGCTATGCGTTATACAGAGGCTCGTATGCGTAAAATGGCAGAAGATATGCTTATAGATATAGAAAAAGAAACTGTAGATATGGCTAAGAACTTTGATGAAACCTTAGATGAGCCTACAGTTCTTCCAACTCGTATTCCAAACCTTTTAATTAACGGTGCTTCTGGTATTGCCGTAGGTATGGCGACCAATATGGCTCCACATAATATTTCAGATACTATTGATGCCATAATTGCATATATAGATAATAATGAAATAGAAGATGACGAACTTATTTCTATTATCAAAGCACCAGACTTCCCAACAGGAGGTATGATTTATGGTTATAACGATGTAAAAGAGGCTTATAAAACAGGGCGTGGTCGTGTAGTTATTAGAGGTAAAGCAGATATTGAAACAGATGGAGATTCTGACCAAATAGTTATTACAGAAATCCCATACGGTGTTATCAAAGCTGATATGGTGCAACACATTGGTAATTTGGTCAATGAAAAACGTATAGAAGGTATTTCTAATATTTTTGACTATAGTAACCATGAAGGTATGCGTATAGTAATCAAGTTGAAACGTGATGCTAACGCAAATGTGGTTTTAAATAAACTTTATAAAGAAACTGCTCTTCAATCTTCATTTAGCATTAATAATATTGCACTGGTAAATGGTCGTCCAGAATTACTTAACTTACGCAGACTTATTCAATGTTTTGTAGATCACCGTCATGATGTAGTGACTCGTCGTTCACAATATGAATTAAGAAAAGCAGAAGAAAGAGCACATTTGGTAGAAGGTTTAATTATTGCATCTGATAATATTGACGAAGTCGTTGCTATTATTAAATCTTCAAAAACTGTGCAAGAAGCTATTGAAAGATTGATGTCTCGTTTTGGTCTTACCGAAATTCAGGCTCGTTATGTAGTGGATATGCAACTTCGCCAACTTACTGGTCTAATGCAAGAAAAACTACGTGCAGAATTGGCTTCTTTATACGAAACTATTAACAGACTAAAAGAACTTCTAGCAAATATAGATTTAAGAATGAATTTAATTAAAGAAGAACTTTTGGAAGTTAAAGATAAATATGGTGATGCAAGACGTACACAGATAGTTTATGCTTCTGAAGAATTTAATCCAGAAGATTTCTATGCTGATGATGAAATGATTATCACTATTTCACACTTAGGTTATATTAAACGTACTCCACTAGCAGAATACAAAGCACAAAACCGTGGTGGTATGGGTTCTAAGGGTAGTGCGAGTCGTGACGAAGACTTTATAGAACACATTTATCCTGCTTCTATGCATAGCACAATGATGTTCTTTACTCAAAAAGGTCGTTGTTATTGGCTTAAAGTTTATGAAATTCCAGAAGGAAGCAAAACTTCAAAAGGACGTGCTATCCAAAACCTTCTTAATATAGAATCTGATGATGCAGTGACAGCATTTATTCGTGTAAAACAACTTCAAGACCCTGAATTTAACATGAATCATTACTTGTTGTTCTGTACCAAAGATGGTATTATTAAGAAAACACGTCTAGAAGCATATTCACGTCCACGCCAAAATGGTGTAAATGCTATTATTATTCGTGAAAATGACAAAGTTATCCAAGTACGTTTAACTAATGGTACAAATGAAGTTATCATAGCTAACAAAAATGGTCGTGCTATTCGTTTCAATGAATCTCGTGTTAGAGATATGGGACGTATATCAACAGGCGTGAAAGGTATGGAACTTGATGACGAAAACGATGAAGTAATAGGAATGGTAGTCGTAGATCCAGAAAATCCAGATAATATCATGGTTGTTTCTGAAAAAGGTTACGGAAAACGTTCCGAATTGGAAGAATATCGTGTTACTAACCGTGGTGGTAAAGGTGTAAAAACTATTAACATTACAGAAAAGACGGGTAAACTTGTGGCTATTAAAACCGTCAAAGATGAAAATGACCTTATGATTATCAACAAATCGGGTATTGCTATCAGATTTGATGTTTCTAGCATACGTGTTATGGGTCGTGCCACTCAAGGTGTAAGATTAATCAACCTAGAAAAACGTGAAGACGAAATTGCTTCTGTTTGTAAGGTAGAAAAATCTGAAGAAGAAGTAGCCGAAGTAGTTTCAGAGGAATTGAATCAAGCTCAAGAAAACTTTGACCAACTAGGAGAAAATTTAGAAAATAATAACGAATAATAATTAACCAACAAATTAAGAAAAATATGAAAAAAGTTGCATTAATTTTGGGTGCAGTTGTTCTTTCTACAGGAGTATTTGCTCAGAAAGAAAACATTAAAAAAGCATCAAACGTTCTTTATGAAGAAACTGTAAATTATGAGAAAGCTATTTCGTACATTAACCTAGCAAAGGAAAATCCAGAAACAGCTGAACTTTCTGACACTTGGTACACTGCAGGTCGTATAGGTTATGATATGGCTTATAAAGAAATGAATAAGTTTTATCTTCAACAACAACCTAACTATGATGTTATGGCAAAAGGTCTAGATATGATGTTTACTAACTATATGGAAGCAAACAAATATGATTCATATCAAGATAAAAAAGGTCGTGTAAAATACGAAAATAGAAAGAAAATGGTTGGTGATTTTAAAGAATTACACAGCCAATATATAAATGCAGGTATTAATGCTGCAGATAATAATAGAGATTATGAATTAGCATATACATTACTTAATGAATATCTGCAAATATCTGATTCTGAAATGTTTGGCGAAAAACCTATAAAAGTTGATAGTACATACAATGATATTAAATATTATGCAGCTTTTTATGCTCGTCGTGCAGAAAAAGAAGATGAAGCTATTAAACTTCTAGAAGAACTAAAACCTATTAAGTTTAAAAACTCTCCATTTGTATTCCAAACATTATCTGAAATTTATATGGCTAAAGCTGATACATTAAAAGCTGAAGCTACATTGGAAGAAGCTGTGGCTATGTTCCCTTCTGACGCCAATGTAATTGGTTCATTAGTAAACCAATATATGATGACAGGTAAAAGTGAAAAAGCTGTAGAAAACTTAGATAAGTTAGTTAATTCTGATCCTACTAATGTACAATATAAAGTTGTAAAAGCTAGTGTTTTAGCTATCCAAATGAAAGAATTTGATAAAGCTAAAAATACTTTATTACCATTAGTTGAAGGTGGATCTAAAGATGCTTCTGTTCTTTTTGAAATGGGACGTATTTGGGCTTTAGATGGTATGAACAAATTGGATAAAGCTCAAGATATAGAAGATAATAATGAATATAATGCTGCAGTAAAAGAAGCTAAAACTTGTTTCTCTAAAGCTTTAGAATATTACGAACCAGCACGTGAAAGCATGTCTAAAGATGATTCTAACTACGAAACATTACTTCAAAGTATTCGTGAAATGTATGTTCGTTTAGGTCAAACTAATTCAGATGCTTACAAAGCAGTAAATGACGAACTTAAATCTTTAGGATTCTAATTTTAGATTATAAATAATGAAAAAATGGCAGCTCCAACGAGTTGCCATTTTTTTGTGTTGATATGTTTTCTTGCTATTCTTCTGTTTCTCTTCTACACATAGGTGCAAAATTACAATATTTACAGTTATGTATATTAGTAGTTTGAGAAATTGTGTTGTCTTTGTTAAGTAAATCTTCTATGACATTGTCTAATTCTTTTTTAAATGCATCTTCCCAATTGTATGGTAAACTAACCATAGTATTGTCCAAGAAATTTGTGTGGTCAAATGACATTCTTGATAAGAATAGATATGTTTGTATTTCTTTATTTGTGTATTTCTTGTATAGTAAGTTATAAAAACACATCTGTAGAATTTCTTTCACATATTTCTTGTCATTTTCTTTATAAAAAAATGAGATTAATTCTTCTATACTATTTACTTTGGTGGCATCTATTTCTTTTTTTAGTTTAGTAGTTTTATAATCTATAAGATGTACAGCTTTTTCTGTTTCATCTATTTTGTCTATATAACCCTTGAGTTTGATTTTGTTACCGTTGCTAGTAGTATAATCTATTGTGTATTTTTTCTCATTAGAAATGTGTATAAATGGTGTTCGTTTTTTGTCACATTCCAATGTGTTCATGATCATTTCAATAATAATTTCATATAGAATCTTATTTTCTCCAGATACTTGGAATGAATAATTATTAGTTTCATCAATGTCTTTTAAATCATATAGAGTGAATATAACAGCCTTATTGGTAAGTTCTTCTATTTTGTCTTTGGTAAATAATGATAAATCATAACTAGTTACCTCTTTTTTTGTAAATGGAGTATAAATTAATTCCATTACAGTGTGAAAGATTCTTCCCAATTGAGCTGCGTCTATAGTGGTTGATAATTCAGATTTTTCTCTAATCCCCTTAATATATGTGTAATAGAATTTTAAAGGACATTTAATATATTCATTAAGAGCAGAAGGAGTAAGTCCTGTTTCAAGCAAGTATTTTTTTATTTCGTTTAGATCAGATTCCGATTTATTTATTATTATTTCGTCAGATTTGCATATTTCTGGGATATGTGTTACTTGTTTTTTATTTAATTTTACCCCGTAAATATATTCAAGTTGTTTTACAAATCTACTAACCTCACCAGTAGATGTGTCATTGTTATTTCTAGTATCATAAATTAACCAAACATTAGATGCTCTTTTAATTAATCTGTAGAAATTATATGAAAAAATAGCATCTTGATGATCTGTAGTTGGTAGTCCGTATGGTTTTCTAATACTATATGGAATAAGAGAACTGCCTATATCAGATTTAGGAAAAATACCTTCGTTAAATGAAGTTATTATGATATTGTCAAAATCTAAACATCGTGTTTCTAGCATACCCATCATTTGCAATCCGCTTAATGGTTCTCCAATAAATGAAAGATTTTCAATCTTCATGGCAGATGTCATTATTCTGTAAATAGTATTGGAGTCTATAGAAACATTTGGATAACGTTCTAATAATGTAATAACCTTATTTATAGTTAATAAAGCCATATTTAGACATTCAATATCTAATTTTTTAGCATTAGAATATTCAAAATTATCTTTATTTTCTTTTAGTTCTACGATTTGATATTTATGTAAATAACGAATTATATTTAATAATTTATTAAGAAGTTCTTTATATTCACAAGGAGTGAAAATTAACTTCATCAATTCGTTTTCAAATTCTAGTGAAGAGATTGGTATGTATGAGTTATTAAATATAAATCTATCTAGTTTTTCTATCTCAGTTTTGCATATGCTAATAAGGAATGGGTGGGATATAATTTCTTTTACATTAACATTACTAAAGCCTTTGTTTGTTTTGTGATTTTTGTGTAATGATAAGAATAAATCTACAAAATTATATGTGGTTGTATATTTTATAGGGTATCCCATGGTTATGTTTACAGATTCCTTTTCTGGAATAGCATATAACATAGGAATTAGAAGAGATTCATCTGCCAAAATTAGTGCAGTGTTAATTCCATTGTCATCTTTAGAAATAGTTTTTATAATTTCATTACTATATTTGGTTTGACCAATATTAGAAGAACAACCTATTGTATGAATAGTTGTTTCTGGATAACTTTCTTTGTATAAATTGTATTTAGATTTATATTTTTGTAAATTTTCTTTGGTGAAATAATGGGCTTTGTTATACTTGTCTTCTGATATTTCTGCATATTTAAAATCATAATCCCAATAGAAATCTGCAATCCCTTTATTACTTAAAATATCAAAAAGTCTTCTTGTAGTGCCGTCTAGGGCATTGAATCCTATAAAGACTACTTGTTTAGGAAGTAGGTGCTTTGGAATAGGTTCTTCTACCACCATTCTGTGTTGCATACCATCGTAACAGATTTTTTCAGAAGACAATTTTTCCTTAAAATGATTATAAATTTCTAACATCTTGCACCATAGGTTGTATGTTTTTTGTTTATACTCGCTACAGTCTTCTGTAAATAAACCTAGAAATTTTTTTATACATTTTATTTGTTCTTCTGTCAAAAGATTTTCTTTTTCATATCTTTTAAGTTCTTCGATATTGGAAAAAATATATTTAGCATTAACTAAATAATTGTCTATGTCGTTAAAATCTTTGAGTATGATTTCTCCTAAACTAATAAATTCATTAAAACTTTCAGTAGAACCTGTAACTGTTTTGTATGAATCATATAAGTGGAACAAAAGTCCTATTTTCTCTTCTTTTTCAAAATCTGGTGATAAGGAATCAAAGAATTCTGATATTGTTAAACATTCTGGTGCTAGAAGTGTTTCATTAGCAATATCTTTTAGATGTTTTATAAAGAATTTTCCTGCACGACGTGAAGGGAAAACAAAACAGGTATCTGATATATTAGTACCTTGTTCTTTATAAAATAATTCTGCTATTTGTCTTAAAAATGGTGTCATAATAAATACAAATTTACAAAATTATATTCCTAATT
>JAFWXW010000036.1 GCA_017517845.1 Paludibacteraceae bacterium | reverse complement strand
TTCCTAATTCCTAATTTTTTAACTCCTAACTCCTAACTCCTAACTCCTAACTCCTCACTCCTAACCATACATCTTGCTTATTACCCAAATTTTTAGACTAGTGGGTACTAGTTTCATTATTAAGCAAAGTGTTTTGTATGTAATATTAGGAACAACTACATATCCTGGATTTTTCTTTCTCAGTACTTTGTGTATTGCTTTGGCTATAACAATAGGCATCATGCCGTTTTGTTCGTCTTTTTCCATAGTTTGGACTGCTGCCTTCATAGCGTCTGTATATTCCGAACTAGGGAGTGTAGATGCTTCTGTGTATTTTCTAGATGAGGTAAAGTCTGTTTTTACATCGCCAGGGAGTATGCAGGTGCATTTTATATTATATGGTTTCACTTCCATAGAAAGTGACTGCATAAGAAGCATAATAGCAGATTTGCTTGCAGAATAAAATCCCTGGAATGGGATAGGAGCCACAGCAGCCACAGAAGATATGGCTATGATTTTTCCGTGATTTTGTTCTCTAAAGATAGGCAGACATGCCTTAATAGTGTTTAATACTCCAAAGAAGTTGGTTTCCATTTGATAACGGGCTTCTCCTAGGGAGGTGTCTTCTACAGAACCTGCTATTCCATTTCCTGCATTACAAATCACAGCAGAGAGTTCGCCTTGTTCCTCCATAATCCTAGAAACGGCACTTTCTAGACTTTCTGGTATGGTAACATCTGCACATAACCCTATAATTTTGCCACCAGAAGTGTTGTCATCTATATTTTCACTACCTCTACGAGAGGCAGCATAAACTGTATAACCTTGTTTCATTAAGTATTGTGCGGTAGCACTGCCTATTCCTGCACTTCCTCCTGTTAATAAAACTATATTTCCAGTTTTTTTCATTGTTACAGAGTTAAATAAGTTGAGGTATAAAACTATATTTGTTTTATATATGCTCTTCTGCGTTTATATACCTCATGGTCAAATAATATGAAGTTTGCTTGGCTCTTTAGATTGGTTTCTAATATAGCTGTAACAGAAGCGTATTGCACTTTATATTTTTGATAATAAGGTAATTGATCTGTGAATAGAAGAGAGTTTACACCTTTGTTTTGGTAATCTGGACGTACTGCTATTAGTAGTAAGTCTGCAGATTCGTATGTTTTTGCCTTCAAGGCTTTGATAAGGCGATACCAACCAAATGGGAATAGTTTTCCTTTTGTTTTTCTTAATTCCTTACTAATATTGGGCATAGCAACGCCTACACCTACTAGTTCGTCTTTTTCATTGGTAACCAATGTTACCAAATCGAAGTTAAGTATAGGGAAATATAGGTCGCTATAATATTTCTTTTGTTTCTCTGTGAGTGGAGAATAGTTGTAGAGTTGTTGGTATGCAGTGTCTATAAGGTCAAAGAAACTATAACCAAAGCGTTTTATTAATTCCTTACTATCTTTTACATGGGTAGATTTAACATTATATCTATCCTGAATCATATTTGCCACTCTAGTCATCTTCTCTGGAAGAACTTCTGGCACTTTTAAACGAATTTCTACCCAGTCGGCTTCTTTGGTAAGACCGTATGCATCAAAGTGTTCTACATAATATGGGTAGTTGTAGAGTGCTGCCATAAGAGAAAGGTATTCGTAACCCTCAAGCAAAAGACCTTGGTGGTCTAGATCTGTGAATCCTACAGGACCATTTAGGGCATTCATACCTTTTGATTTTCCCCATTCTGCCACTGCATCTAGAAGTGCTTTGGAAACTTCTTTGTCATCAATAAAATCAAACCAACCGAAGCGAACTTTCTTTACATTCCAATGAGTATTAGCCTGTTTGTTTATAATGCCTGCTATACGACCTACTATCTTATTATCCTTGTATGCTAGAAAATAAATGGCCTCACAAACATCAAAAGCAGGGTTTTTCTTTCTGTCTAATGTATTTAATTCGTCCATTATTAATGGAGGACAGAAATTTTCATTTTCGTCATAAAGATCTATTCCAAATTGTATAAACTTCTTTAAATCTTTACGAGTTTTTACTTCAGAAATAGTTACTGGCATATATTATTTTTTAGAAGTTAAATCTTTCTTTACCAAATCTTCTGGTCTCTGTTTCAGAGTCTCTACATTTTTATAAGGCCAAGTCTCTTCCATATCCCAATTTGCCCTTAGTTGTAGTTTTTTAGGGTAATAATAAACCATTTCTGGCTGTATTTTCTTTTCCAAATTACCAGTATCCCATTTCTTATTACCATTCTCATCTATATACATTCTAATGTAATATGAAGCAGGATTAATGTCCTCAAAATAGGCTTCTGCACCTTCTACAGGGCATTCTTTTACAACTGTTTCTTTATCATTAAGTAATTGAACAATGCCATTTTTTACATCTTCATTAAACTTAATGTATAAATTGGAATATTCTTCTAGTTTCTTGATTTTTAGTGGTTTGTTAAACCTATTTATTGCTTTGCCATAAATACTAATTATACTAGCAGAGTCTATATCTAGTTGGTAATTTCCACCCAATTCTTTCTTAAATAAAAGATAAAGTTTCTTTTTACAGATACTATCGTCAAACATTATATTGTAATCCACTTTTTCCATTATGGTATCTACCTTAAGGGCAAGACTGATACTATCTTTTACAATTTCTTTTATAGGTTCGTTAAATACTAGTCTAATAGTATCATAAACCTCTAGACTTCTGTTTAGATTGTGTGAAAATTCTAGTGGAGCACTGCTTTCTCTCTCGCTTCTGCGTTTGGATGCTTTGGTGTCTCTATAGATTAAATATAGGGAATCTAGTTGAGAAAGATGATTTCCCACACTATCTGTTTTCAGATATGAAACAGAAATTCTATGCTATCTTTTTTGTACAAAAGACTATCTTTTACCCAGAAAATGAGTGAATCAGACCTATTAGTTTTTTCTTTTAAGAAAGGTTCTGTAAACAGACTATCATCTAATAATTTAATGGTAGGTTCTATTTCTTGTGGTTCTGAAAAAATGATGGAGAATTTATTTCTTTCTCCTCGTTTATAACTTTTTAGTCTATGAATAATATCTTTTTCTTTAAATGTTTTTAGAATAACATCTTTTGGAAAATATTCATTATAGGCATCCAAAGTTACTTTCTCGTATTGAGTTTTGGCTGAATCGGTCCATAGAGTATCCACCTTGCCATGTAGGTGTGCGTATGGGGTGATGCTGGAGTCTAGGAATGCTATATCAGTACCTTTATTTTGGTATGAATAGGCACTGCCAACATCATTAATGGCAAAAAGATTGTATGTGCCTTCGGCAATACCATGAATGGTAAATTCTCCCTTGTCATTGGTCTTGGTAAATCTCTCAAATCTTGTTTTGCTAAAAGCTGTATCAGAAAGATTGCTATAAATACCTACAGTATATTTTTTTCTTGCAGCAAGAGTTTGAGCATCTATAACTTTTCCACTTATTTGTAGTGAATCTATTTTGTTGCCAGTAGAAAAAGTGTAAACGAAATCTTTAAATGGATTGGATTCTGTGTAATCTACAATGCAATTATTAAATTCTATGGTATAAGTGGTATTAGGTAAAAGTGTATCTTGGAAAGAGATAGTTACTTTTTTTCCTAATGATTTAACTGTAGGAATATTCTTTTGTGGAGGAGAAAAAAGAATGTTTTGGATAGGATTATTAACAGATACTAGTTCGTTAAATTCTAAGGTAATGTTCTTTGTGGTAACATTTGTAGAACCATTCATAGGAATGGCAGAAACTAATACTGGAGGTTCTTTGTCTTTTGGTCCTCCTTGAGGTCCAGAACCTCTGTTTGCACAAGACTGCAAGGCCAGAAAGTAAACTATCCAGCCTAATAGCAGTATTGTGTATCTGTTGAATATTTTCAATTATTCAGAAATCTTTTTGAACAAGTTTTTCATGCTAACTTGTTCATTGATAATATTATATAAGTCAGATATTGCTACGCGATCTTGTTGCATAGTATCTCTGTGACGAATAGTCACCATATTGTCTTCCAATGTTTGGTGATCTACAGTGATACAGAATGGAGTACCCACAGCATCTTGACGGCGATAACGTTTACCGATAGAGTCTTTTTCGTCATAGCTACATTTGAAGTCAAATTTCAAGCTATTGATGATTTCACGAGCTTTTTCTGGAAGACCATCTTTCTTAACTAGTGGCATAACACAAGCCTTAACAGGAGCAAGTACAGGAGGCAAGTTAAGCACCACGCGAGTTTCTCCGTTTTCTAGTTTTTCTTCGCAGTATGCAGCAGAAAGAATAGAAAGGAACATACGATCTACACCGATAGAAGTTTCTATAACGTATGGAGTGTATGATTGGTTCAATTCTGGGTCGAAGTATTTAATATTCTTGCCAGAGAATTTTTCGTGTTGGCTTAAGTCGAAGTCTGTACGGCTGTGAATACCTTCTACTTCTTTAAATCCAAATGGCATTTCAAATTCTATGTCGGTAGCAGCATTGGCATAGTGAGCCAATTTGTCGTGGTCGTGATAACGATATTTGTGATCTCCTAAACCTAGTGCTTTGTGCCATTTCAAACGGAATGCTTTCCAGTGTTCAAACCATTTCATTTCTTCGCCTGGGCGAACAAAGAACTGCATTTCCATTTGTTCAAACTCACGCATACGGAAGATGAATTGGCGAGCCACAATTTCGTTACGGAATGCTTTACCTATTTGAGCAATACCAAAAGGAATTTTCATTCGACCAGTTTTTTGTACATTTAGGTAGTTTACAAAAATACCTTGTGCAGTTTCTGGACGAAGATAAATCTTCATAGCACCTTCTGATGTAGAACCCATTTCTGTAGAGAACATTAGGTTAAATTGGCGTACATCTGTCCAGTTTTTGGTTCCACTGATAGGACAAACTATTTCATAATCCAAGATGATTTGTTTTAGTTCGTCTAAGTTGTTGTCGTTAAGTGCTTTGGCAAAACGTGTGTGAAGCTCTGTACGTTTTTGTACATATTCCCCAACACGACCGTTGGTTTGGATAAACATTTCTTTATCAAAGCTTTCACCAAAACGTTTAGCTGCTTTTTCGCATTCTTTTTCTATTTTGTCATCATATTTTGCTATTTGTTCTTCTATAAGAACATCGGCACGATAACGTTTTTTACTATCACGGTTGTCAATTAATGGGTCATTGAAAGCATCTACGTGACCAGAAGCCTTCCAAGTGGTAGGGTGCATAAAGATAGCAGCATCTATACCCACGATATTCTCGTGAAGAAGCACCATGCTGTCCCACCAATATTTTTTTATGTTGTTTTTTAGTTCAACACCATTTTGACCATAATCATACACTGCACCCACACCATCATAGATTTCACTAGATGGAAATACGAAACCATATTCTTTACAGTGTGCTACTAATTTCTTAAAAACATCTTCTTGTGAAGCCATATCTGAAAATTTAGTTAAAAATGAACTGCAAATATAGGTGTTTTTTTCGTGATTTTTTGTAATTTTACACCGAAACTTTAAAATCCTACCTAAAAATCACATAATTATGATAGAAAATAACGAAGAGTTAGAAGAAAGCATGCCTACTGGGTTGTCTAATAAAAAGTTGTTGACAGGCATGTACGAAAACTGGTTCTTAGATTATGCTTCATACGTAATACTAGATAGAGCAGTTCCTCATATATATGACGGGTTAAAACCTGTTCAACGTCGTATCCTTCATTCTATGAAGAGAATGGAAGACGGCAGGTACAATAAAGTGGCCAATATAGTGGGTCATACAATGCAGTTTCACCCTCACGGGGATAGTTCTATTGGCAACGCCCTAGTTCAATTGGGACAAAAAGGTTTTCTTGTAGATACTCAAGGAAACTGGGGTAATGTACTTACAGGTGATAGTGCAGCGGCTCCACGTTATATAGAGGCTCGTTTGAGTCCATTTGCTCTAGAGGTCTTGTATAGTCCCAAAGTGACAGAATGGAAAAAATCATACGACGGCAGAAACAACGAACCTGTGGTTTTTCCTGTAAAATTCCCTTTGCTTCTTATTCAGGGTGTAGAAGGTATTGCTGTAGGCCTTCAGACCAAAATTCTTCCTCACAACTTCAATGAGGTGGCAGAAGCCGCTATTTCTTACCTAAAAGGTGAAGAATTTACACTTTATCCAGACTTCCAGACAGGTGGTTATATGGATATAAGTAGATACAAAGATGGTAGTGTAGGTGGTAGGGTAAAAATTCGTGCCAAAATTTCTAAAATAGATAATAAAACTCTTTGTATCAGCGAAATACCATACGGTGTTACAACAGACAAACTTATTGATTCTATCTTAAAAGCCAACGAAAAAGGCAAAATTCAGATAAAAAAGATAGACGATAATACTGCAGAAAATGTAGAAATCATTGTTCACTTAGCACCAGGTCGTTCTTCCGACAAAACTATTGATGCTCTTTATGCGTTTACCTCTTGTGAGGTGAGCATTGCGCCAAACTGTTGTGTTATATATCAAGATAAACCACATTTCTTGGGCGTATCCGATGTTTTAAAATTTTCAACAGACAATACTCTGCGCATTTTAAAAGAAGAACTTCTTATACAAAAGGCTGAGGTTCAGGAAAGTATATTCTATCTTTCACTAGAAAGAATCTTTATTGAACAAAGAATTTACAAGGAAAAAGGTTTTGAAGAGTCTGCTTCTATGGACGAGGCTGTAGAATTTATTGACAAGTGCCTAGAGCCATTCAAACCTAGTTTAATTCGTCCTGTAGAAAAAGAGGATATTCTCAAATTAATGGAGATAAAGATGGCTCGTATCCTCAAATTCTCTGTTAAAAAGGCAGAAGATAATATAGCTGCACTCAATGACAAACTTAAAGAGCTCAAATATAATATCGAACATATTAGGGAGTTTACAATAAACTGGTACGAACACCTAAAAGAAAAATATGGTGCTGCATATCCTAGAAGAACAGAACTTCGTATTTTTGATACTATTGATGCAGTCAAGGTGGTGGAAGCTACAGAAAAACTGTATATTAACAAGGAAGAAGGTTTTATAGGTACTGCACTTAAAAAAGACGAATATGTATGTAACTGTTCAGACATAGATGATATTATTATCTTCTATAAGAATGGTACATTCAAGGTGGTAAAAGTGGCAGAAAAAGTTTATGTGGGCAAAAATATTATCCATGTGGGTGTGTTTAAGAAAAACGATAAACGTACTGTATATAATATGGTTTATCGTGATGGTAAAGATGGCATAAATTATATCAAACGCTTCTCTGTTACAGGTCTGGTTCGAGACAAAGAATATGACTTAACCATGGGCACTGCAGGAACAAAAGTGCTTTACTTCTCTGCAAACCCAAATGGCGAGGCAGAGGTGATTAAGATAAACTTGCGTCCACGTCCTAGGGTCAAAATTTTGGTAATGGAAAAAGACTTTACAGATATTGACATAAAAGGTCGTTCTTCTCGTGGCAATATCCTTACCAAAAACGATATTCAAAAAATTACCTGTAAACATAAAGGTGGTTCCACGTTGGGCGGAAGAAAGGTTTGGTTTGACCATGATGTTTTGCGTTTGAATTATGACGGCAGGGGAGAACTTCTAGGCGAGTTTAATAGTGGTGATGAAATATTAGTAATTCTTAATAATGGAACATGGTACACCACAAACTTTGATGCAGGAAATCACTATTCAAATAATATTCTAAGAATAGAAAAATTTGACGAGGGTAAAGTTTGGACAGCGGCTCTTTATGATGCAGACCAAAAGAACGCATACTTGAAGCGTTTCAATTTTGAATCCACTGCAAAACCACTTTCATATCTTGGTGAAAATCCGAAATCTGTATTGTATTTATTAACTGATACTGTCTTCCCATATATAGAGGCTAGATTGACAGGTCCAGATGCAGACAAAGAGTTCCCACGCATAGATGCAGAAAGTTTTATTGGAGTGAAAGGATATAAGGCCAAAGGTAAGAGAATTACCACATTTAAGGTAGGTGAAGTGGTAGAACTAGAGCCTATACGCCAAGTAGAAGAAGTGGTGGAAGAACCTGTAGAAGAAGTTGAAGAAGAAGGTGGACTAAAAACCGACGAAGAAGGACAAATAAGTTTATTTTAAATTGATGAAAGAGATAAAATTAAATAGTTTAGACGAGATAAACAGTGTGGCACGCACTTTTTTGGAAGAAATTGGAGATAACAAACTCCTTGCTTTTTATGGTCACATGGGTGCAGGAAAAACCACATTTATCAAAGCTCTGTGTGAGGAACTTGGAGTAGAAGATGTGGTAAATAGCCCTACATTTGCCATTGTAAATGAATATACAGACAGAGAGGGAGAGAGTGTTTTTCACTTCGATTTCTACAGAATAAAATCTCTAGATGAGGCTTTTGGTATAGGGTTTGACAACTATATGGATAGTGGTTGCTTCTGCTTTATGGAATGGCCAGAAAAGGTAGAAGAAATATTACCAGAAGAAACTCTTAGAGTAGAAATTTCTGAGGTAGAAGACGGCACAAGGCTTATAAAAATATGCTAGAAAAAAAGAAAATACTTAGAAAGATTATTAAGGTAAGGGTATCTGCTATTTCTTCCCAAGAAAGGGGAAAAAGAGAGAAACTTCTGCTTGATAATCTTTTTTCTATGCCCGAATTCCTCGCAGCAAAGACTGTGATGTTGTTTGCCAATTTGCCCGATGAAATCGGCACTTTTTCGCTCATAGACAAATGCATTGCCATGGGCAAAAAGGTATTCCTTCCAGTAATAGAAGGCGATGAAATGACAGCGTGTGAGTTTAAGGGAGAATACAAAATTGGGAAATATGACATCAAAGAACCAATAACTCCTAACTCCTCACTATTCCCTAACGGTCATCAACACGTCCTAACTCCTCACTCAATAGATTTCATTCTTGTTCCTGGCGTTGGCTTTAGTCCTAGCGGTTACCGCTTAGGCAGAGGCAAAGGTTACTACGATAAATTCCTTTCAAAATACAGCAATCTCTGCACAGTAGGTGTTTGCTTCCGCGAACAATTCTACCTCGACATCCCCACCGAACCCCACGACATCCCAATGCAAAAGGTAATTGTGGTATAATAGAATATAAAAATAAGAATATATGACAAAAGATGAATTATTATTGCGTTTGCAAGATATAGAATGGGAAGATTTTGAAGTCAAAGAATCTAAAAATGATCTTCCAAAAAATATATGGGAAACTGTTAGTGCTTTTGCTAATACCTCTGGAGGTTGGATAGTATTAGGTATAGTTCAAAATGGTAATAAGTTTGTGATTGAGGGAGTCTTAAATGCTGAAAAAGTAGAGTCTGATTTTTTAAATACAGTAAGAGGATGTCAGAAACTGAATCATCCTTTAATGCTTGAATCTAAGAAGTTTTTGATTGAGAATAAAGTGGTTTTAGCTTTCAAAATATTTTCATCTCCATTAAAACCGATATGGTTTAATTCAATAGCAAATACCTTCATTCGTTCGGGTTCTGGAGATAGAAGGGCTACAGAAATGGAAATAAATGCAATGTTTAGAGACCAAGCATTTGGAAGTAAATCAGAGGAAGCTGCTAGTGGAACATCTTTTAGTGATCTTAATTTAGGTTCATATGATACGTATCGAAGACATATTAGATTTTATAACCCTAATTATCCTTATGTTAATGCAAATGATGAGACATTCTGCAGGAAAACAGGAATATTTGCAAAAAATTCAAATGAATTGTCAATAGGTGGACTTTTAATGTTAGGAAAATTAGATAGTATCCATAATCATCTTCCTAATTTTTGGATTGATTACATAGAAATCCCAGGTACTTCTTACAAAGATGCTTCTTTGAGATATACATTTAGGATGCAAGAACAAGAGAATATCTGGGAATATTATCAAGTAATACTTCAACGTTTAAGATTATATACAGATAATCCATTTGTAGAAACAATAGATGGAGCTTCCCCTGATGATGAATCTCAGTTATACGCTCTAAAGGAGGGTTTAGTTAACTTCTTGGCTCATTCCGATTATTTTAGTCCTATGCATCCTACTATTAGAATTTATACAGATAGGATTGAATTTCAAAATCCAGGTGATTTTCATATTCCTTTAGAAAGATTAATGAATGAAACGGTCTCACAGCCAAGAAATCCTTCTGTGATGAAATTATTTAGAGCTGCTAAACTAGGTGAAAATGCAGGTTATGGAATAGATAAAATTAAGAAGTGGAAGGAGTTGACAGGTAATGATGTTTTGTTTAAGAGTGAAATTACTTTTTCTAGCGTAGTATATTATAGAGTTTTATCAGAATTATCAGATAATCAGTCAAATATACAAAATGTAACTAGCACAAAAACTAGCACAAAAACTAGCACAAAAACTAGCACAAAAACTAGCACAAAAACTAGTGATGGTAATATGCAGGATAGGATAATAAAAACAATTAAATCATCTCCTGATATAACAATAGAGAAATTAGCAAAAACTTGTGGGATATCTAGAGGAGGAGTAAGATATCATCTTGACCAATTAAAAAAAGAAGGTAGGTTGCAACGTATAGGGAAAAAGGGTGGCTATTGGAAAATCAGAAATAGGCAATAATCTCTCCCATAATAACGTTACTAGATAAAAATAAACAAATTTTCAACCATGAAAACTATGAAAAATCAATTCAATTTAAATCGTAACTTATTATTGGTTATACTTTACGTATTGGCAACTAGTTTTTCTTATGCTAATAATGTATTAATAAAGATAGATGATCCAGAAGGAAAATTTACAAGATGCAACTTACAACGATTACAATGTGGAACTATATATGATGCACCATACGAGAACGAAGCAGAGCCATTAATTGTATCTCATGGAACAGAAATAGAGTTGCAAATAGATAGTTTTTTTGTTGGATTCCTTATGAATGAAGACAAACATGCTTTCTTTCAATATGTTTTTATTTCTGCTGGTGATACTGTTACATTAACACCTAAGAAAGTAGAAACAAATGGAGAGTATATACTTTATAAATTAATAGCAAAAGGAAAGAATGACGCAAATTACAACTATTTAGCAGAAAAACAGAGTAACTATCCACATCAAAGTATAATAAACGATAAGAATCCATATTCCTATAAAGATGTGTATCAAAATTTGAGAGAAAAAAGACTAGCATTCTTAAATGAGAGAAAAAAGACTATATCTTCTGATTTATACAACTATGAATTAGCAGAAATAGAAAATGAATATGCTTTCACATTATATAATTATGTCAATGATGGAATAAGACAATCTAAGTCATATTTTGAAAGTGTTCAAATTAGAGCGAACTTACTAGTTTCATGCTATTATTTTGCTTGTTTTGAAAAATTTAGATATGAATTTCTTCAAACAGAAAGAAATAATGATAATGCATTAGATTTCTTAATTAACAACTACTCAGGTAAAATTCTTGAATATCTAATTACTAATTATATCGCTTGGTCTGTTAAAAATGATATTTATATTACCCCTAAGCTAAGTTCAGTTGTAAAAGAATATATACATGATACATACTACTTATCATGTATAAAATTCTTTGAATATATTGCACAAATAAACAATAAAAATCTACCAGATAGCATTTTAAATGAGACACACTTAATAGAGTATAAAACAAATCGAAAAATAACATTAAAAGAATTCTTTGCTGAGCAAACAAACGAATTATGTTATATAGATTTTTGGGCGAGTTGGTGTAGT
>JAFWXW010000035.1 GCA_017517845.1 Paludibacteraceae bacterium | reverse complement strand
AGCGTTAATTTCAGATTCCATACCAACGCCCAGTTCTGGGTCGTGTTCTATAGAAATAGTACTGTGAACTAATGAATTTGATGAACCTGCGTGTAGATTAATAGCAATCTTATTCTTTTCTACCTCTAGAGAACGTGATTTAGTATCACCATCAACTAACATATCTTCTGTTATGGTCACAGATTCTGTCTCAGAGTTTGGAATAAAGACAAATCCATTTTGTGGTTTAATTTTACCATCATAACCTTTATAAGTGAATTCATCACTAGCTAGTTTAATGGATTTTGCAAGATAGTCGTATAGATAAACCGTTCCAAATTTCTGCAATTCTTCTACGCTAATATTGCAAGGGTAACTATTGTTAAGTAGGACTGCTTGACCAGGAGTTAAACCAGAATAAGTAATTAATGCATTGTCATTGACAAAGCGACCCTCAAATGGCTTAAATGTTTTTGGAACAGTTACGTCATTTATCATAGGGTGATCTGCACTCTTATCTGGAGCTAGTTGAGTGTAATAAACATCTGCAGGGAAACCTATACCCATAAAATTACCGTATGAATTTGGTATAGAAACTGCGAATGCAGAGTTTGCAGGAACAGGAGTACTCAAACTAGCAAAACTCTTATTCCAAGTTAATGAAGGACCTTCACCTATTACTGCCTCGTGCATATACACGTTTGGTTCATAATCTAGGAAGTAGTCGCCAGATTCCACTTCACGAGTCTCTGTTTTAGTATCATCTTTCCAAGGAAGCACCACAGGTCCAACCAAAGTCCATTGGTCACGATCTAGAGTCATTGAAGTGATACCCTCGTCGTAACGGAATTTGTTTGCACTTTGGTCCCATAGGCGATGGACACCCTTTAGAGCAGCACCATATTCTAGTTCGATAGAAGATGCGTATTTTTCTATACTAGCATTAGGCACACCTACACCAGCAGATACTTGTTCTTCTGCAGGGATACCAGATTTTTCACGATTAGTAGCATCAAAAGAAACAGGAATTTCTGGATAATAATATGTTGCTTTTGTTGTAGTAGGATAGTTTTGAGAACCTTTTTGTGGAATCACAATTTTTAGGTTTGGAGATAAAATATCCACACAAGTAAGAGTACGTTGGTTTGAAGCACGTGTATTTAATCCTTCTTCTATAATGTATGCCCAGTTGTTGCGGTTATCCCAGTCTTTACTATCACCACCTAACCAATAAATAACATCTACATAGTTTTCTGTGGTACCTTCTAGTGCGCCCAAAGTCCAGTTAGAACCTTTACGAACACCTTGTCTATATCTATCAGATTTTAACTCTTCTTCGGTAAGTAATATGCCACCGCTCATGGTGCTAATGCCATCAATAGTAAGAGGAGTTCCAACATATAATCCACCTGCTGGTACACCATTTTGATCTACAGGCTGTTTAATAACCAACGATGCAGGACCAGAAGCAGTAGTTTCACATATCAAGGCAGATACATCTATGAACTTACCATCAGAGCAACCTGCTGCAGGAGCAAATACAGAACTTGAATTTTCTTGTTTTTTATCGTAAACACTCCAATAGTTGTTAGGACAAAGTTTCTTTCTATTTTCTTCCTTATATTGACTAATATCATTACTGCGATGAGCATTCATATCTGCATCATAACAGTAGCAGTTATTATATTGGAAATATATGTTACCAGAAACATAAAAGTCGTTTATGTATATAAAACTATGATGTTCATTTGCTGTACCAGCTCCATCAGCGATATAGAATGTATTATATAGTACGGCAATATTGTCACTTGTTTGGTAATCAGCACTTGAATATTGGTCATAGATTCTTACAGACTGACTTGATGTGCCTGTATTCGTATTGGTGTTCCAAAATATGTTATTATAAAATAATGCATTACGTGTTTGTTGCAACCATAATAGTGTAGTGTGAGCACCCCAGAAGTTGTTTCTAATAAACTTGATGTCTTTACATTGATAAAATTTTACAGAAGAACCATAGTTTTTCGTATTACTATCCGCATCTGGAACATCAAGGTTAAATGTGTTATTTTCAAAGATCATACCTCCATAACTATTTACGTGTACACCAGTAAAACCATTGGAACCAATAACACAGTCTTTAACTAAGATATTTGCATCTTGTTTTATATCGCTTTCTTTAACATTATCCCAATCTCGATATTCTCCGTTATCTATTTCTAGGGCAGTATCCTTTGTTGTACCATCTCCATTTGAGAAAATATTCAACCCTTTTAGAATGACATTACGAGACCTACGTATAAGAATATGTTCTATACGTGGAGAGTCTCCATTATTTGCTTGAATAGTTAGAGTATGCTCAGCATCATATGTATCAGCACTAGTATTATTATTGAATCCTTCTATAGCTAATACCCTCAATTTTCTTGCATAGCTTTGTCCATCTACACCATCTGCATCACCACCAGAAACGTAATATTTTTTACCATCTTTAATGACACCATTTTCTAGGTATGTGCCACCTACGTATGTACCTTTACCTGTTTCTCCTGTAGCATTATCAAACTGACTAACATTGATTACAACAGCTTGTAGCAAGTTACCTGTTGCAACATCTGTATATAGCTCATTGGCTTTTAGTTTTACCAATGCTGTTTGTAAGCTACTATAAATTAAAGCACAGTCATCGTCATTTGCTGCGCTACGACTACCATCTACTGTAATGTAGATAGTTCCATTCCCACCTGGCTGAGGAATACATGCGCCAGTAGAGAAATAGCGAATTTCGTTAGAGTAGATGTATGTACCTCCATATAATACATACGCACGATAAGCATATACTTTATCTTCTTTAATTACAGTACCTTGGTCACCAACACTGATTGAACCATCAAATTCTTCACCCCTAATAAGGTTGTCTGTTGTAGAACCTACATTTAGTTTTATGTCATCTGCTTTAGGAGTAGAACCCATGCCTTCTGTTAAAACAAACCCATATTCTACTAGGTTAGCACATGGCTGGTTGCCGTTTTGAACAGGGTTTTGTTTTAGATAACCATGCAAATTTGCTGTTTTGGTATCTTCATTGTAAACAGCATCTTTGGTAAGAAGCACTTCGGTAGGAGCAACTGGAGTAGTCACAGAAATTTTTGTGCTACTATTGTAGAAACCATTTTGATATGCGTATGCACAGAACTCATAGGTTTTACCAGCTTCAAATTCATCCCAACTTACAGTGAAGTTGTCGATGCTTGTGGTGCTATGATGTGATTGTTTATCTGGATATGTTCCTTCTATATAATCATTCTCTCCCCATGTGGTAGCACCTTTTATTCTATATCTAAAACCATAATATGTATTATCTTCACATGTTTCTGTTAGACTACCTGATAAAACAATCTTTTTGCTTGCTACATTGTAGGTTGCACTGATTAAAGATGATTTAGGACGACAATGTTCGGAAACAAAAAGAACTGCAGAACTTAAATCTGATTCAGATTTTGCGGTTAATGTTATTGTATATGTTGTATTTTTGGTTATATTTATTTTATATTCTGTTTTTTTATTTTGCGTACAAGTATAATTTGTTTCAAGATTTACTTGAGGCTGCCATTCATCACAACCCATCCAATTGCTATCGCTAATACTTCCGTTATAAAACTTAACATATGCAGGTTTAGCATCATTAGTGGCAGTAAATGTGTAGGTATAAACTGCACCAGATTTGGTCATCTCTTTGCCTGAGTTGTAACTTAAACCCATAGCATCAGGACCACATATAAGATAACCTGCCCACGCACTACTGCTAAAGCCCAATAGAACGCAAAGCAAGGCAAGCACTCGTAGAGCATTACTAAATGCTCCACTCATTTTTGTGTTGTTATAAAATTTTTTCATATCGTATATTTTTTTATTTTCTTACTAAGGTTCTTTATTAAGGATTGCATTTGTCATTACCCTCGTCTTGTAACTTAACTGTTGCTGTGGTTGTTCCACAAGATTCTGTCACACCATTTAGTGTTGCAGAAATGGTATATGATTTTTCTCCCCAACTATCTCCTGTTTGAGAATTGCCAGTTCCCCATTCTTGAGGGCGTGGGAATGAATATGTGTATTCACTTCCAGATACCTTTTTAATTGGAGTGTCTGGAGATGCTATTTGTGTAAGTTGTGTATCGTTAAATGTATAATTATAACCTTTAGGGATATTTACTGTTATAGTAATAGGTTCCCATGGTGTTGTTACGTAAGGTGCACCCACGAAAGCTATTGATGTGGTTATTACTTGTATTTTCCTTGCAATTGAGATTGCATTACCCTTGCAGGCTCCACTTGTAGTTTCAGCTTTTACTAAATATGTTCCAGCTTCAGTTACAGCAAATTCTACATTCCCGGTTCCTGTGTATGCTATAGAGTTTGTTTGGTCTTTACCTTCGTAATTTAATTTATAACTTACACCATTTTCAGGATTAGTCACAGTGATAGTAGCTTCAGCTCCTTGACATATAATACCAGAAACAGGGTCTATACTCAATACTGGCACTGCCACTTCTGGGATACGATTAGGTTCAGAGGCAGGACTTAATGTTGTTCCTTTTGTCGTACCGCCAGCCCATTGGTTAATTGTATAATATAAATCTGTAGCAGTTGATGTTATGTTTGTAACTTGTGTAAATGTAGCATAACCCTCTTGTCCACCTTCTTGAAATGTATTAGGTGCGTGTATAAAGAAAGATGTACCAGGAGCTATAAACGCATCCCATACATAACCATTACAATCTGTAAAGGTGCTTTCAGGACCATATCCGTCATAATTGTTATTTGTGTAATCATCTCCTGTTTTATACTCGCTTCCATTTTTCATCCATGGATGTGCACCTTTGTCTGCATCATTAGTCTTTTCGTACCATTGATTGTATGTGGTAGTTCCACTCTTAGGACGACGAATGTAGATGTAGAATTTATCGTTTACTACTATTTCATGAGTAGCAGAACAAGTAATGTTATTAGCAGTGTTTTTAGCAGTAATTGTATAATTACCATTACCTGTTGCTGTAAATACAGTTTCTGCTCCTTTCGCTGGAGTTAAAGTACTACCAGAGGAAGTTTCCCACTTTGTGTTTGCACCAGCCGCAGAACTTAAGGTTATTTCCTTATTAGGTTGTGTAGCAGAAGGACCAGTAATAGTTGGTGTTGTGGTTACGTTGATGGTTAGTTCCTCAGAATCTGTGCTTCCGCATGAGTTGGTTGCTGTTACGATATAATCGGTTGTTGTATTTAATTCTGAAGACCATGTATTTGATTCTGTAAATACTTCTGTATTGCCTATTGTATAGGTTTCGCCAGCTACTTTTGTTTCCAATGTTAAGGTTACTGCATTTCCAGAACAGATAGCATCGTCACTTGGAGTAATAACAGGTTTGCTTGGTGCAGTCATTAAAGAAGTTACCTCAAATGATTGGCGGTCTGATTTACAACCTGATGTTGTTTCTGCTTCTGCATAGTATATTTTAGCCTCTAATACAGTCTCATCTTGTAAAGCATCTGTTGCTTTATTACTTGCATACCAATTAACACTAGCAGTTCCAGATGGTGTTACTGTAGTAGTTGCTGTTACATAAGTACTAATATCTGCAATAGTTGCATCAGAACAAACTGGAGCAGAAGTTGGATTTAATTCTAATGTAACTGATGTAACAGTAAGGGTCTTAGCTTGAGATGGATCTGAAGTTAGACCACAAGCAGTTTGAGGTGCGGTTACTTTTACTGTATAACTACCTGTTTCTGATATTATAAATTTGTTTTCATTATTTAGTGTAGCGCCATTTACTTCAGTGTTATTTTTATATAGTTTGTAAGTATATCCTTCTAGAGGCGAACTAACTAATATATAAGTTTCTTGACCCGCACAAATATTTGCATCACCTATTTCAATTAAAGGTGCAGCTGGTTTAGATGTTACATTTAGTGTAAATTCAGTAGCTTCTGATTCACATGTACCATCAATTAATTTTGTGGTATATGTAGTTTGAGTTGAAACTGTAACTGGTGAAGTAACCTCAGTTCCATTGCTATTGTACCATTTTTGTGTGTAGGTACCTTTGTTTGTCGCTGTTGGTAATGTATAATTTACATTAGGACAGGTTGTGTCTGATGTATTACTTAAAGTTGGTTTGCTAGGGTTGGAGCAAGATTCTTCTGCTGTAAGTGTCCATTTTCCATCATAATCAAACCAAAAACAAATTTGATTGTTAGAACCGGTTATCTTACCATTACTATTATCTAGTTTTTCAACACCATTTTTAAATTGGCTTATATTGTTCCAGAACTTATCATTCCACCCTTTTTTATTTGAAATTTTAAATTCATTATTTGTTGTTGCAGGACAAGTATATTTATTATCATCAATATTTGTCATCTTTACCCACGTATCCCAATTTCCTGCTATTGCAGGTCCTATAGCATATAGATCACAAAATGGATCGTAATTAGTTCCTGAATTATTATAATTTGAGTTTATGTAAATAGTAATTGTTGCTGATGTAGACGATGAATATGTCCCTAAATTTTCATTTGCTGATTTGTTATTTTCCCAAGCACCATTACCTATCCAAAACTGATAATCGCTAGTGTTGCCTGTAAAATTACTAATTGTAAATGTAGCCTTGTAAATGCCACCAAAACCAGTATCTGTGAAATTTGCAGATGCATATTCTGTACTGTTTTTGTGCACAGATATTTTATAATCAGCCCACGCACTACTTGTTCCCAACAGTAGCATGAAGGTCATAATTAATAACCTAATCCATAGCGGATTGGTTTTGTGTTTAAAATTGTTTGTAAAATTTTTCATAAGTATGTTGTTTTT
>JAFWXW010000034.1 GCA_017517845.1 Paludibacteraceae bacterium | reverse complement strand
TATACAATATATATACTATATAATTAGAAAGAACAGAAGGCATCGCCTCGGAAATACTCAAATAAATTTGGTATTTCTCTCGGCTCGCACTATCTTTGTAAACTTAGTTGTAAACTATGCAGTCTTATCCTTCATATTTATTAGAGAATGCGGTGGCGCAGTTGGCAAAACTTCCAGGGATTGGGAGGAAGTCGGCACTGCGTTTGGCTCTTTTTTTGCTTAAGCAAGACAAAGAGATGGTAGATGATTTTGCCAAGGCTCTTATGATGCTCAAGAGTGAGGTGAAATACTGTGAATGCTGTAAAAATATCTCAGACTCAGATATTTGCAGTATATGCTCAGATGAAAGCAGAGATAAATCTACCGTTTGTGTAGTGGAAACCATCAAGGAACTAATGCTTGTGGAGCAGACTGGTCAGTATCGTGGACTTTACCATGTGCTAGGTGGCGTGGTCTCACCAATGGAAGGCGTTCACCCTGCAGATTTAGAAATAGAAAGCCTTATAAAAAGAGTAGCAGAGGGTGGGGTGAAAGAAGTGATTTTGGCACTTAGTACTACTATGGAAGGTGATACCACAGCATTTTATATTGCTAGAAAACTTGCTGCATTTCCAGAGGTGTCTATTACTACCATTGCCCGTGGGGTGGCAATAGGTGACGAACTCCAATATGCCGATGAATTAACATTAGGAAAATCTATTATAAACAGAATACCATATAAAAATTAAAACAATATGACTCCAAAAGTAAGTATTATTATGGGCAGCACCAGTGACCTTCCTATCATGGAAAAAGCTGCTAAAGTATTAGATGAGTTTGAAATACCATTTGAAATGTCTGCACTTTCTGCACACCGTACTCCAGATGAGGTAGCAGAGTTTGCAAAAGGTGCAGAAGAAAGAGGAATAAAAGTGATTATAGCAGCTGCAGGTATGGCAGCACATTTGGGTGGCGTGATAGCTTCTATGACCACACTTCCTGTTATCGGAGTGCCTATCAAATCTTCCTTGGACGGAATGGACGCACTTCTTGCTATAGTGCAAATGCCTCCAGGAATACCTGTAGCAACTGTAGCTATCAATGGTGCAATGAATGCTGCACTTCTAGCAGTGCAAATGCTTGCTATCGGCGACAAGCAGTTAGCAGAAAAATTTGCTGCATACAAAAATGACCTTAAGAAGAAAATCGTTAAGGCCAATGAAGAGCTAAAAGAAGTATCTTTTAAATTTAAAACCAACTAATTGGTAATGCAGTAAATCACTGCATCTTCGTACTCTTTAGATACTTTTATCCATTTCTTGAGAGTGCCAGAAGAAATAAAACCAGTCCTGTGCATCACGGCATGCATGGGACTATTTGTTTTTGGAACAATGGAATACAGATTTACCCAACCTAAGTAGTTGAAAGCGTAGTCTTTAAATAGATTATATGCCATCACCGCATAGCCATTGCCTCTATATTTAGAGTCGAGGAACACTCCCAATTCTGCTCTGCCATTGAAGTGATCTATATTAAATACATCTAGCGTGCCCACAGCAGTGCCGTCTGAGAGTTCAATAACCAATTTTAGAGTTTCTTGAGATAGAAAATCTGTTTGGCAGTTTCTAATATATTCAAGAAGAGTATGCTTAGAAAATGGCATTAAAGTGTTGGTATATAACCAGTTGTCAGAATTGTTCTCCCATTCATATAGGATATGAAGGTCTGTTTCTTCTAGTGCCCTTAACCTTAAAATGTCATTTTTTAACCACATATTAATGGAAAAGATTTCTGATTTTTTCTATAAATCCTTTGGATTTTGGGTGAGCATATTCCATATTATAAGTAGGAGTGGTTTTACCCTTGATGATAGAGTAGATAACGCCCCAATCTGGAAGTCCGCCTAAGTTTCTGTCATCTATGTAAATATCAGCAGCTATTTTTCTTCCACTTTCTGGAGTGATTTTTTCTTCTGGATATTCACAATTTATGGCATAAAACTCTAGTCCACGCTCGCGACAATATTGAACGGCATCATTGAGTAATCTGCCTGTTCTCACAGTCCATAAAACTAGTCTATAACCATCTTTTTGAAGTTTTAATAGTGTTTCTATGGCAAATGGAATAGGTTTACCTATTTGTGGGAAAGCATGTTCCACTATGGTACCGTCGAAATCTACAGCTATAATCTCCATATATTTCTATTTAAATATTAAATATCAAAATCACTAGTACATTCTTCCATTTTTGCTTTGGTAGGTTTACACATAATAAGTGCCACAAAAGCTATAAGATAACAAAATATGGTAGAACGGTCTCTTAGAAATCCATATCCGATGGCAGAAACCACAGCAGGAAGAGCCACTAAATACATTTGGTTACGTGCCCAAATCATATAATTAGATACTTTCTCTTCTTTGGTTTTTAATTTTTTATTGCCTTTTGTCTTTACAGAGAATAATTTTAATGTAACTGGAATGGTAAAAAGAAATACAATGCAAACAACGCTTGTGGCGTAGGCGGCATCGGCACCAATCTCAAATACAGGCATGAAGAAATGAATACCTGCAAACAATGCTAAAAGTAAAATATAGATAGCATAGTATCTAGTAATTAATCCTGTCATAATTCAAATTTAAATAAAATAGGGTAATGGTCTGATTTTTCTATTTTGTCCACAGAAAATAAATGTGGCTCTACAAAGTTATTAAAAAATATGTAATCTATCCTAAAATTATAGATTCCTTCATGAAAAGTATTGCCAAATCCCTTGCCTAAACTAAGGAATGCATCTTTGTAGTCACCTCGCAACTCTCTGTAAACAAAAGAGCTAGGTACATCATTTATGTCTCCGCATAGAATAGAAGAAATATTAGGATTTTTCTTTGAAGAAACTATTTCGGATTGTTTGCGACGTGTGTTTGCTGCATCACTCAGCTTGTTATAAATCTTTTTTATAGGTTCGTTTTGAGTTTCCCATTGGGTAATGTTTTTGTCTTCTTGAGTAAGTTTATTGGATTCCAAATAGCAATTTATCACCTGCAAAGTGTCCTTCTTAATCTTAATATAAGAATTTATCGCCCCATGATTATTGCTATTTAAGTCTATTTTTTCCTTTTTAATGATAGGATATTTAGAAAACGTTGCAATACCTTTTTTCATGTTTTTATTACCACCCAAAAACTCAATATGTGAATATGGGTATTTATAAAGACTCAATCTTATTGCTGCAAGTGAAAATTTATCCACAAGTTTTCTAGAGCAAGTAAACTCCTGAATACAAATAATGTCTGCATCACAATATTTAATGTAATCCATGGCATTGTCTGGCTTAAAGAAGTTGAAGAAGTGGACATTATAACTTAGCAGACTTATAGAGGTTTCTGCGTTTTTGGCTTCTATTTCTGGAGAAAAACTAAATGTCTTAAATAAATTTGGAATACTACATGCAAAACCTATCAAGCAGATAATAAGACTCCAAGATGAAAATCTTATCAATGCCACAAAGAAAACTATAATAGTAGAGATGAGAATATATGGAAAAGCAAGAGAAAAATTTCCGATATACGATGATATAATATGACTATATGGCATTATACTTAGCAGTATTAAGCAAAATGTTAATACACAGCTGATTATAATCAATATTAAATTTACAATTTTTCTTCTCACTTGGTAATCTGTTTATTACTTAAATCAAAAAGTTTTTTCTTCTCTTCATCAGAAAGATTGGCATAACCTGTTTTTTTTATTTTGTCCAGAATTCTATCTATCTCCTCATTATTTTTACGTTTTCTATTATTGTTTTCTATATTCCACTCTTCGTCGGTTTTGCTGGTATTCTTATGAACTGTAAATTTAGGCTTTTTATTTCGTTTAAAAAAATCATTTACCCATGTAATGAGTTTATTTATTGGTACTGTAATATCTTTTCCTGAATTTATCATTAAATGACCAAATAAATAACCAGTCACGGCTCCGCCAATATGAGCAATGCTTCCTCCTGCGTTTCCAGAAGTAGTGCCAATAATATCCAAAATAAGCATACCAATACCCAAATATTTTAATTTTACAGGACCAATAAGTGCCAAATTAATTTCTTCGTCTGGAATATATCTTACCAATGCAAAAATTATTGCCATAACAGAAGCAGAAGCCCCTATAAGGTATGAGAAAAATATATTGTATTGAAAAGTATTGGTAATATTATAAGCAATTAAATAAAATATGGCTCCGCCAATACCACCCAAGATATAAAGCCCAACTAATTGTTTTTGACTAAAGTAGTCGATGAAAATCTTTCCAAACCAATACAAAGCTAGCAGGTTGAATATCAAGTGTATGAGGTCTCGGTGCATAAACATATATGTGATTATGCTCCATGGTTGTTTCATCAAAGTGTGGAAAAAAGCAGGAAGTTCTAGATATGTGAACCATATATTAGAAATATCCAAAAGGTAAAATACTACACTTAGAAGTTGAACCACTAGAAAAACTCCAGCATTAATATATATTAATCTGGTTAGATAATTTCCCTTATTAAAACTCTGCTTAATTTCTTCTAAAATATTAGCCATTAGTTGTAGAATTTACCAGATTTTTTCCAGAATAAAATAAGGATTAGCCCGAATATCATACCGCCAAGATGGGCGAAATGTGCCACTCCGTCTGCGGTTTGAGCCACTCCACAGAATAATTCCACCACGGCATAAATAGCCACAAAATATGGTGCTCTGATAGGGAATGGAAGGAATAAAAGCATCATTCTAGCTTGTGGGAATATCATGGCAAATGCCAATAATATGCCAAAAAGAGCTCCCGAAGCACCTACAGTAACTGCACTAGAAAGAATTTGTTCTTTTAGCTCCATAAGTCTTCCTATTGGTATGTAGGTATGTTCTGTGAGATTGGTTAAATATGGTTTGAGTAGAGTAATATCTTTTGTGGAAGCATACATATTAAATGCTTCTGCAGCCCTAGACAAATCTATATGCCATACCAATTCTTGTATTATACCAGCTCCAATGCCTGTAAAGAAGTAGAAGATAAGGAATTTATTTCTGCCCCAGAATAGTTCTATGTCTTTACCAAACATCCATAGACCAAACATATTAAAGAATAAGTGTCCTACAGATGATGTGTCGTGAAGGAACATATATGTGATAAACTGATATGGTTTAAAAGCCTCGCTGCCCCAATAGTGAAGTCCAAAAAGTTCTACAATATCTATATTGAATGCCCTAGGCAAAGTTATTGAGGCCAACCAGCATAGCACATTTATGATAATTAAGTTTTTAATTATCGGTGGAAAGTTTCTATTTATCGGTTCGTAGTTATTCATATAAATTATAAAAGTTAGGAGTTAGGGGTTAGGAGTTAGGAGTTATTTTTTAATTCCTCATTGCCTACGGCGATTCTTCGAATTCCTCCTTCCTAATTATAAATAGTGCAAAATTAAGGAAATAATTATAGATTATAGCAGAGAATTATATAAAAAGTCAAAAAAAATATGTATGTTTGTGATAACCAAAAAAATAAATATTATGAATAAGACAGAATTAATAGATGCCATGGCTAATAATGCGGGTATTAGTAAGGTAATGGCAAGAAAAGCACTAGATGGTTTTATAAAATCAGTATCGCAAGCATTAAAAAAGGGAGATAAAGTGGCACTATCTGGTTTTGGTGCATTTTCTGTGGTGGAAAGATCTAGTAGAACAGGAATAAATCCTAGTACAAAAGAGACAATGACAATAGAAGCCAAGAATGTTGTTAAGTTTAAGTCGGGAGCAGAATTATCAGATAAAATAAATAAAAAATGAGTTGCAATTTGCAACTCATTTTTTATATAGGGGGCTGAAATTATTCAGCCCATTGTTTTTCCATGCGTTTGTAGCTGTTGTAACGCCATTTAGCATTGTCTTCTGCAGCTTGGAACAACTCATCAGCTTCTGCTGGATATTGTTTCATAACAGAAGCATAGCGAACTTCACCTTTCAAGAAGTCTTTAAATCCTTCCCAGTTTGGTTCTTTGCTATCAAGTGTGAATGGGTTTTTACCTTCTGCTTCTAATGCTGGGTTATAACGCCATAAGTGCCAGTAACCGCATTTAACAGCATTTTCTTGTTCTTCTTGTGCTTTACCCATACCTTTTTTCAAACCGTGGTTGATACAAGGAGCGTAAGCAATGATTAAAGAAGGACCAGGATAAGCTTCTGCTTCGCGGATAGCTTTTAAGCATTGTGCTTGGTCTGCACCCATAGCAATTTGAGCTACATATACATAACCGTATGTGGTAGCAATCATACCAAGGTCTTTTTTACGAACACGTTTACCTGCAGCAGCAAACTTAGCGATAGCACCTACAGGAGTAGATTTAGATGATTGACCACCAGTGTTAGAGTAAACTTCTGTATCTAATACTAGGATATTAACATCTTTGCCAGATGCGATAACGTGGTCTAGACCACCATAACCTATATCATAAGATGCACCGTCACCACCGATAATCCATTGGCTACGTTTTACTAAATAACCTTTTAATGCAGCGATACCTTTGCAGATGTCACAATCACAAGCTTCTACAGCAGGAATGATTTTTTCTGCAAGTTCTTTGGTTTTTTCTGCATTGTTTTGGTTTTCAATCCATTCAGCAAATAAGCCTTTAAGTTCATCTGAGCAGCAGTCGCAAGTTTGACCTTTGGTCATAAGGTCTGTTAAGCGAGCTTTCATTTTTTCGTTAGCTAGTTCCATACCCATACCGAATTCGCAGAAATCTTCAAATAATGAGTTTGCCCAAGCTGGACCTTGACCTTTTTCATTAGTTGTATATGGAGTAGAAGGAACTGAACCAGAGTAAATTGATGAACAACCTGTTGCGTTTGCTATGATTTGACGGTCACCGAATAGTTGAGTTAATAACTTAACGTATGGAGTTTCACCACAACCAGAGCAAGCTCCAGAGAATTCAAATAATGGAGTAGCAAATTGTGAGTTCTTAACGTTAGCAGAAACATCTACTAAGTTTTGTTTAGATTTCACATTTTTTACGCAGTAATCCCAATTTGCAGCTTCTGAAAGTTGGCTTTCAAGAGAAACCATCTTAAGTGCAGGACCACCAAGTTTTGGATTACCAGGACATACATCAGCACAGTTTCCACAACCAAGACAGTCCATAACGCCTACTTGCATACGGAATTTCATTCCTTTCATTGCAGCAGGAGCTTTCATTTCTATCATGTCTGCGTTTAGACCAGCAGCTTCTGTTTCGTCTAGAACGAATGGACGGATACAAGCGTGAGGACAAACGTAAGCACATTTGTTACATTGGATACAGTTTTCTGCATTCCATACTGGAACGAATGCTGCTACACCACGTTTTTCATATTTAGCTGTACCTGCATACCAAGTACCATCTTCGATACCTTTAAATGCAGAAACAGGAAGTAAGTCACCGTCTTGAGCATTGATAGGACGAACTATTTCGTTGATAAATGCTGGGTCGTTGTTTGCTACAACTTCATCATCTGCTAGGTTTGCCCAAGCAGCATCGATAGTAAGTTGTTTGTATTCACCACCACGATCTACAGCAGCATTGTTTTTGTCAACGATGTCTTGACCTTTTTTACCGTAAGATTTAACAATGAATTTCTTCATTTGTTCTACTGCTAAATCTACTGGAATTACACCAGTGATACGGAAGAATGCAGATTGAAGAATAGTGTTAGTACGGTTCCCAAGACCTATTTCTTGTGCTATTTGAGTAGCGTTGATATAGTAAACAGTGATGTTGTTTTGTGCAAAATAGCGTTTAACTTTATTAGGTAAGTTTTTAGCTAATTCTTCTTCGTTCCAAACGGTATTCAAAAGGAATGTACCATTTTTTTGAAGACCACGAGTCACGTCATACATACGTAAGTAAGCTTGAACGTGGCAAGCAACAAAGTTTGGAGTGTTTACTAAATATGTACTGCGGATAGCAGTGTCACCAAAACGTAAGTGAGAACAGGTGAAACCACCAGATTTCTTAGAGTCGTATGAGAAATATGCTTGGCAATATTTATTGGTATTGTCACCAATAATTTTTACAGAGTTTTTGTTAGCACCTACAGTACCGTCTGCACCTAAACCATAGAATTTAGCTTCAAACATACCTTCGCCACCTACAGCCACTTCTTCTTTTTTAGGAAGAGAAGTGAAAGTAACGTCGTCTTCGATACCAATGTTGAATTGGTTTTTAGGTTCGTTCATAGCTAAGTTTTCATAAACAGCTAAGATTTGAGCAGGAGTGGTATCTTTTGAACCTAAACCATAACGACCACCAACTACAAGTGGAGCGTCTTCCATGTTGTAAAGAATATCTTTAACATCTAGGTATAGAGGTTCGCCATTTGCTCCTGGTTCTTTTGTTCTGTCTAATACTGCAATACGTTTAGCAGATTTTGGAAGAGCTGCTAAGAAGTGTTTTGCAGAGAATGGACGATATAGGTGAACAGCGATTAAACCAACTTTTTCACCTTTTGCCATTAAGTAATCTATAGTTTCGCGGATAGCTTCTGTTACAGAACCCATAGCAATAATTACGCGGTCTGCATCTTCTGCACCGTAGTAATTGAATAAACCATAGTTGCGACCTGTAATTTTGTTGATTTCGTTCATGTATTCTTCCACGATTGCAGGAACATTATTATAAAATGTGTTGCTGCTTTCACGGTGTTGGAAGAAGTGATCTGGGTTTTCTGCCATACCACGCATAACAGGTTTATTAGGATTTAATGCACGAGCACGGAATTCTGCTAATGCTTCTTGGTCGATAAGTGGAGCTAAATCTTCGTTTTCTAGAGCTTCGATTTTTTGGATTTCGTGAGAAGTACGGAAACCATCAAAGAAGTTTACAAAAGGAACACGAGATTTAATAGTAGCTAAGTGAGCCACACCAGCTAAGTCCATAACTTCTTGAACAGAGCCTTCTGCCAACATAGCGAAGCCAGTTTGGCGGCAAGCCATAACGTCTTGGTGGTCACCGAAGATACAAAGAGCATGAGAAGCCAATGTACGAGCTGAAACGTGGAATACACAAGGTAATAACTCGCCAGCTATTTTGTACATATTAGGAATCATAAGTAATAGACCTTGAGAAGCGGTGTAAGTAGTAGTTAATGCACCTGCTTGTAAAGATCCGTGTACAGCACCAGCTGCACCACCTTCTGATTGCATTTCTTGTACCAATACAGTTTCGCCAAAAATGTTTTTGCGACCTGCAGCTGACCATTCATCTACATATTCTGCCATAGTAGATGAAGGTGTGATAGGATAGATAGCAGCTACTTCTGAGAACATATATGAAATATGTGCAGCAGCTTGGTTACCATCACAGGTTAGAAATTTTTTTTCTTTTGCCATTGTTTTAAAAATTATAAAAGTTTTAAAATATAATTCGTTTATGAATTCATGGATAATAAAAATTCTTCATTATTCATGGTTCCTTCCATTTGTTTTTTTAAGAATTCCATAGCTTCTATAGAATTCATGTCAGAAAGGTGTTGGCGTGTAATCCAAACCCTTCTCATAGTGTTTTCATCTAGAAGAAGGTCGTCTCTACGTGTTCCAGAAGCCATAATGTCTATAGCAGGGAATATACGACGATTTGATAATTTTCTGTCTAGTTGAAGTTCCATATTACCAGTTCCCTTGAATTCTTCAAATATGACATCGTCCATTTTAGAACCAGTTTCGGTCAATGCTGTTGCAATAATGGTTAAACTTCCACCATTTTCTATATTACGAGCAGCACCGAAGAAGCGTTTTGGTTTGTGAAGTGCATTAGCATCTACACCACCAGAGAGTACTTTGCCAGAAGCAGGAGCAGTGGTGTTGTATGCACGAGCTAGACGAGTAATAGAGTCCAATAGGATAACCACATCATGACCACATTCTACTAGACGTTTTGCTTTTTCGTGAACTATAGATGCCACTTTGACGTGTTTTTCGGCAGGTTCGTCAAATGTAGATGAAACCACCTCTGCACGAACACTACGAGCCATATCTGTTACTTCTTCTGGACGTTCGTCTATAAGAAGAATAATCATATATACTTCTGGGTGATTTTCCAAAATGGCATTAGCCAATTCTTTTAAAAGAACAGTTTTACCAGTTTTTGGTTGTGCCACGATAAGACCACGTTGTCCTTTGCCTATAGGGCTAAATAAATCTACTATTCTTGTAGCCATGGTGGTGTGATTACCTCCACAGATATTAAATTTTTCATTAGGGAATAGGGGAGTAAGGTGCTCAAATGGTACTCTGTCTCTTACAAATTCAGGGTCGCGACCATTTATTTTTTCAACTCTTACTAGTGGGAAATATTTCTCGCCTTCTTTTGGAGGACGAATAGGACCTTCTACTGTATCACCGGTTTTTAGACCAAAAAGTCTAATTTGTGATTGTGAAACGTATATATCATCTGGAGATGGAAAATAATCGTACTCTGGAGAACGAAGGAATCCATAACCATCTTGAACTATCTCTAGTACGCCAGACCCTTTTATGATGTCATCAAACTCGTATGGTTTGTCTGCTTTTTCATAAGTTCTTTCTGGGACTCTTTTTTCTGTTTTGGAAAGTATAGTTTCTACTTTTTCGGTAGATTCTACATTCATCGGTTTTTCTTCTTGGGAAGAATTAGATGTGGTAGTGTCTATAGTATTAGGAACAACCTCTACTATAGGCTCTGGTGTGGCCGCTTCTGTTGGAGTAACTTTGATGCGTGCCCTTCTTTTCTTTACGATTTCTTCTGCCATAAATATTGAACTTTGCACTTTATGCAAAGTGGAGGGGAATAAAATAAGATTTTGTTATTATATATTATTGAATTACAAGAGTGTAGTAGGCTCTTGTTTTTAAAGTTATGCAAATTTACTACTTTTTTGTGTAGTGACAAAAAAAAGCGGTGTAAAATTACACCGCTTTTCAAAGTTTTATAGAGTTTTGTTATTTACGAATAACTTTGCTTCTTACAACGTCGCCGTTTTGTAACATTACGTTTACGAAGTACATTGAAGGAGTTAGAGCAGATAGGTCAACTTGGTTAGAGTTTGTTCTGATAACTTCGCTACCGTTGATTGCGTTGATAACTACTTCTTCAATAGCTTCGTCGCAGCTGATTGTGATGAAATCACTTGTTGGGTTAGGGTAGATTGTCATATTAACTGCTTCAGCTTCGATGATTGCAGAAGCACCTGTTGTGTATGACAATGTTAATGAACCGTTAGCATTTTCTACTAGGGTAAATGTTACAGTGCCAGCTGGTACACCAACTTTTTCCATGGCTGTTGTTTCGTTTGCTGTATTGTAAAGTACGCCAGATGCTCCCGATTCGTTAGGTAATACATATTCTTTTGCCATAAACCAACCGCTTAGGTCACCAGTTTTTACATAAACGTATGATTCTTCTGTAAATTCTACTGTTACTTTTCCATTAACAAATTTATAGTCGCCAGTAATATTCCAATCAGTTTCTCCACTTGCATAATCAGCACCATTGATGTAACCAATTAGGTAGTAGTCTGTTGAAAGACCAGGTGTTGGATCTGGTGTTGGATCTGGAGTTGGTATTGGAGTAGGAGTTACGCTACCGCAATCTGAACCTGTACCAAAGTAAACATTATCAGCTTGGTATTTTAGTTTTAGGTATACAGAATAACATCCATCTGAACTAACACTGAAGTCTGTGCCAGAACCTGTGATGTCAGTAATACTTGCAGGGTCTACTGTTACACTTCCCCAAGTTTCTCCGTTTGAGTTGTTGTAGAATACAAATGTATCACCAGATTTTAAAGCTACACCTGTAAGTGAGAATTGGTTGTATGTTTGATCCATGTCCCATGCACCTTCGTCTGTCATATTGTATAGATCTGTTCCATTAACTAATATGCTATAACCTGTACCTCCAGGTGTTGGGTCTGGAGTAGGAGTTGGATCAGGTGTAGGAGTTGGGTCTGGATCTGGAGTTGGTGTTGGAGTAGGAGTTACGCTACCGCAATCTGAACCTGTACCAAAGTAAACATTATCAGCTTGGTATTTTAGTTTTAAGTATACAGAGTAACATCCATCTGCACTAACACTGAAGTTTGTACCAGTACCACTGATTCCTGCAACACTTGCAGGGTCTACAGTTACACTACCCCAAGTTTCTCCGTTTGAGTTGTTGTAGAATACAAATGTATCACCAGATTTTAAAGATACACCTGTAAGTGAGAATTGGTTGTATGATTGGTCCATATCCCATGCACCTTCGTCTGTCATATTGTATAGATCTGTTCCATTAACTAAAAGACTATATCCTGTAGTTCCAGGTGTTGGGTCTGGTGTTGGAGTAGGAGTTGGATCAGGTGTTGGAGTTGGGTCTATAGTAACACCAGTACTTGTGTAATATGCCCAACCATTACCGCTACATGCTTTGGTGTAACCTGCAGGTTCTTGCCAACCACCACCGATAAAGCAGATAAGAGTACCTTTAGTACCAGTAGTTGTACATTTGTAGTAGCTTCCGCAAGTACCTTCTGTAGTACATTTAGATTGGCTGTGTTCACCTACAGCTTTACGTGCTTTAATCATAGCTTTGATATCCTTTTTGCAACTTACCCAGTGAGGCCAGAATACGCAAGGAATACCAGGAGCAGAAAGAATGTATGCATTAGCTTGTTCCCAACTTGGTCCATTGTATTTGTTGTGGTCACGGAATGTATCGTGGTTGTCAACAAATGTTACAGAGTAACGTTTCATGTTGTCTGCACCGCATAGGCCTTGTGGAACGTTGTAAGTACTGCTAGCCATGCCTTGGTAATTCCCTTTAGAAAGAGCATCATTCAATGCTGAGTATTTCATAGGGAAGTCGAATGCCATTGATTTATAGTTGGTCTCTTTAATCCAATATTCAACTCCTCCATAGTTGTAATCCCAGTATTCGCCTACAGACATATAGGCATTAGCTGCATCATTATACATAGCAGTGTATTTGCCTAAATAACCTTTTACAAGGTCATAACGCCAACCGTCATAACCTATTTCATCTTTAAGCCAACATAAGTAGGCTTTTATGGTTTTTTGTAGGTAAGCATTGCTATGGTCTAGGTCACGTGAAGCACAATAACCTCCAGAAGCATCGCATACCGTTTCATAACCAGCATCCTTAGCTCCAGTTGGAACAACTTCATCAGGTTGATTTCTTACTTCGTCGTCGCTGCATATAAATTGTCCGCTAGGATATAGTGTGTATGTTTGAGAACCAAAAGTTTCATTCTCAAAGTCGCCCCAATGGTAATTTCCATTACGGTGGTTAATAACTATGTCTGCAACGCAACGAGTACCATTTGCTTTGAATGCTGCAATCAGTGCTTTTAACTCGGTTACAGTACCCCATGAACTATTTTGGTCGCTCCATTTTTTAGGGTCGTAGCCTGTACTAGGTTTGCTGCTAGCTTTCCCTGATGGTGGAAGCCATACTAGGTCGAAAGATTCTGAGAGTTCTTCTACTTGTGATTGTAGTGTAGCCCAAGTGGTATTCCCATAGCTCCCATTCGCGAATGAGTCCCAATAGAAACCTTGTAGCATTACGTCTGGAGCATTTGAAGGAGCTTGTGCTAGCAGAGATGCACAAGACATTAGGAATGCTCCTAATAATAAAGTAATCTTTTTCATAGTTAAAAAATATAATTAGGTTTAAATTAAATCCAAATTTGGTACAAAGTTACGTAAAAAAAATGTAACCTGCAAACGATGTCGCTTATTTAACGTTTGGAAAGTGTTTGTAATGGATAAATAAGTTTAGTGTTGCATTAGTTTTATTTGTACTTTTGTAAAAAATAAGGAATAATGTAAAGAAATGTTTGATAAAATATTCCGTTTACAAAGAATATTTTTATTTTTGTAAAAATTAGTGTGAAGAAATGGATAGAAAATCACTTGAATTTGTTACGTTTTGTATAGGTAAATTATCATTGTTTTTAAAGTTGCCTCAACAAGAAGTATATAGACGTCTAAAATATTCAGGTATTTTGGATGAATATATAATTCCTTCGTACGATGTACTTCATACTTTTAGTTCACGTTATTTAGTAGAAGATTTAACAGAATATATGAAAGAGAAAGGAGTGTTAGAAGTATGAAACTGTACCATTCGTCTTATGTTATAGTAGAAAAGCCAGATACAACGCATTCACGTAAGTTCTTAGACTTTGGTTCTGGGTTTTATCTTACAACATTATATGATCAAGCCTTTAGATATGCACAGAGATTTAAAAGAAGAGGAAAATCTGCTTGGCTTAATACATATGAATTGAAGGTAGATGATGATAGTAAATGGAATATAAAGAAATTTGAAAGTTATAACGTTGAATGGTTAGATTTTGTTGCCCAATGTAGAGATGGAAATGACGTTGGTGATTATGATATGATAATAGGGGGAATAGCAAATGATAGAGTTATTATAACTTTAGATAGATACTTTATGGGTGAAATATCTCAAGAAGAAGCCTTGGGACTTTTACAATTTGAGAAACCAAATATTCAATATTGTATACGTTCAGAAAGAATGTTAAAAGAATGCCTTACCTTTATAGAAAGTCAAGAACTATGAGTGAAGATTCTAAACAAATAATAAAGAGCAATCAGTGTGCTAGAATAATATTGTGTTTGAGTGAAATGTATAATATCTCGATTGATGAAGCAACAGATATGTATTATCAATCAGAAACCGCTAATATGATAGAAGAGGGGATTGCAGATTTGCATTGTCGCAGTGATAAATATTTAGCGGAAGAAATATGGGGTGAATATAATCAAACTTCTAACTAATATACTACTTCTGTTAAGTATAGTCCGTGGGCGGGGGCAGAGGTGCCAGCTTTGCAGCGGTCTTTGGATTCAATTATTTGGCAAAAACCATCTACTGAAATTTTCTTTGTTCCTACCATAAGAAGTGTTCCTACTATGGCACGAACCATATTCCTAAGGAAACGGTCTGCACTAATGTGGAATATCCAATGAGAAGGTGAAACTTGTTCCCAACGAGCTTCGTAAATAGTGCAATTATTGGTTTTTACATCTGTGTGTAGTTTGCTAAAACTAGTAAAATCTATGTAGTTGAATAATTTGCTGGCAGCCTCATTCATAGCATCAAAGTCTAGCACTCCAGGGTAAAAATATGCAGTTTCTGTGCAGAAAACATCTTTTTCTGTAACTAAATGATATTCATAACTGCGTTTGGTAGCACTAAAACGGGCATGAAGGTCGTCTGCTACGGGTTCTATTTTTTGTATAGCAATATCAGATGGGAGAAAACAATTTAGTCTGCGTGGAAGTTCTGTAGTATTTATTTCTATATCAGTATCAAAATGGGCAATCATCTTTTTTGCATGCACACCCGTGTCTGTTCTGCCAGCTCCTACAATGCTAATATCACTTCGCAAAATGGTGCTAAGAGCTTTTTCTATAGTCTCTTGTACACTACTACCATTGGGCTGTATTTGCCAACCATGATAGTTTTTTCCATTGTACGATAGTGTTATAAAATAACGCATATTAATTAGAACGTATTGATGAACGTTAGTGAATAATTAGGAATTGTTGTGCAAGTGAGAGCAGAGTCAAGTTTACTTGAACTATGCCGAACGCAGCCAACAATCGCAGTTAGGCAATTAGGAATTATATATTATCCCTGCGGATTGGATAATTATTCCTAAAACTTTCAAAAAGTTCAGGGTGTGCTTTTAGAGCAACACTCTCACCCTTTATATAATAAGGTATTCCTTTTTCTCCTGGAACTTCTATGTGAATGGTCTTTTCGATGCCAAAAAACTTGCAAACTGCTTCCACTGCCATGCGAGTTCCATTGGCTTTGCCATCTACTGAATAACCTGCAATGTGTGGAGTGCCTATGATAACCTTTCTGAGTAAATCTAGATTTATATTAGGTTCATTTTCCCAACAGTCTAGAATAATTTCACCTTTGTAATTGAGCAAACTTAAAGTGTCACAAACTTCGCCTCGTGCTGCATTGATAATGAGGGGTGTATTTTTGCAAGCATCTAAAAATGCATCATTCACTAGATGAAAAGTTTCTTTATTTAACGGTGTGTGAATGGTAATAATAGCTGCTTTTTCCTGAATTTCACGCAGTGAAACAAACATTTCTGGACCTTCTTTCTCGGCACGGGGAGGGTCGTTTAATAAAACCTTCATTCCCATTTTCTCTGCCATGCTTGCTACACGACTACCTACGTTTCCTACACCTATTATACCAATGGTTTTGTCCTTTAAATTTTCTTCAAAAACAGTGGTAAGGGCTGCATAAATATAGTTATTAACACTATCTGCATTGCACCCAGGGCAGTTGGTCCATGAAATTCCTTTTTCTGCACAATAGGCAGTGTCTATATGGTCGTAACCAATGGTTGCTGTTGCAATAAATTTCACCTTACTCTCAGACAACAAAGCTGCATTACACTTGGTGCGAGTTCTTATAATCATTGCATCAGCGTCTTTTACCGCCTCTGCAGTGATTTCAGAAGGTGGTAAATATTCTACATGGGCTACATCGTCTAATAGTCCTTTTAAAAAAGGTATATATGAATCCGCAACAATCTTCATAACTCCTAACTCCTAACTCCTAACTCCTAACTCCTAACTTGTAAACTATCTATCGCAACCGAATCTGCATTAATCATCAGCGAATCGTTCAACGCTCTTAGTGAATCATTTAGCATCAAAAGCGAATCATTAAGAATCATTAATGAATCATTTGGGATTAATAGTGAATCTACTGGTGTAAAGTATTCTATATCAATGATCTTTTCTTCTTCTCCTAGGATTATTTCATTTAATATATTGTCTGCTTCTGCATTGTCCAACAAATACATTAAATAATTGATGTCTGTGGCTATAGTGCGGAAACTTTCATGATACATATAATTATTTAATTCTGCTTCTTCATTTCCAGATGTTAGCATACCTATGATTTCACCTTTTAGATTAAATACAGGTTCTCCCATTCTAAATAGTGGGGCATCACAGGTGGTAAGGAAACTAGTCCTAATGCTGTCTGCATCAGTTAGTTGGCTATAGGTTAATGAGTCTAATGCTTCTCCTTCTAGAATAGAAACTACATTTATATCACCTAAATATGAAATAGCAGATACTGTAAATGAAGGATTATTTCTGTGTGAGCTAACTGTTCCATATCCCATTCGGAGTGAATAATCGGCATCTGGAGCATGATAAAAATCTGAATTTAGTATTAAACAACCCTCGGTATATAGCTTATAAGCCTTCTCCATGTCTTCGTCAAAACTATGGAAGTAGTTATAAACCAATGTTTTATGTTTTAATATATCCTTAGACAAAACAATCATCATATCTTGGTTAAATACCTCTTCTTTGGGATTGTCTAGATATTTGTTAAAGCGTTTTTCATTAGTCACAAATGACTTTTTAAACAATTTGTCTAGATATTTATCTATATTACCTTTGTATTTTAAGTCAATTTCTGAATAAACATTTGGTAAAAATATGCTATCGCAATGTGTTTTGTAAAACTCTAGCATTTGTTTAAGAACTAGTTTTTCTCTTTCTGGATTATAAATTTCATAAAGTTTGGCTAGTTCTGCATACATTGTCATTTTATTCTCTTCTGTCATGGTGACAAGAATTTCTCCCATAGAAAGAATAACAGATTTGTCAAATATTGTTTGGCTGAGATTGTACAAAAATCCAGATTTTCTTCTTTCTGCTAGATATTTTCTCATAAACGTAACATTATTGGCATATCTCAAAGCAGATTCAAATATCTCGTGATTGGCAGCCCAAACTCTAAACTCATTTTCTTTTTCCTGTTTTTCTTTGACAAGAGTAGGGTATATAAGAGTTTCTTTTTTGTTTTTGATTTCTGCTATCTCTTTGTGAGAAAAACAAATGGCAGAGTCTGTAAGGAATTGATAACCAATAAGTTTTGCACTATCTTCCAATTGGATTCTCTCATAAATATTTATAGAAGAAAGATTTCTTTCACTTATATTTGGGTAACCCATGTAGAAAACAAAATCGTCTTCGTTGGGATAGTGGCGAGCGATAGTCAAACAACTATCTGTAACGTATGGTTGGTTTATGTTGTTATAGTTTGAGTGCTTATTGTCGCGGTCTGCATATATTCTTAGCAGAACAAAGTTGGCATTGTATTTGTCTTTGGAATATTGATTTTTGATATTAGGCTCAGCCAATGACAAACTTGGAGCATATACCAAACGAATATCATCAAATCTAACGCTGTCTGGCTTGTTGTCAAAAAAAGCAGAAAGATTGTAGATAGGTTTTTCATAATAAATTTCTTCTGCTAAGAAACCATTTTTTAGTGAATCTACACTGTTTATATATGGTTTGATGGCGTCGTATGGGCATAAAAGAAGACCAGATTTAGAAATTAAACTAGCAGTATATCCGTTGTTAAGATATACCACATAATTATTTAAACTGTTTAAGGAGTCTGCATTGTAAATATTTTCTAGTGTGATGTCGCCTTCTTCTTCTATGTATTCAACAATGGAATCTGGAAGAAATGCAGGGTGCCAAAACCCTTTGTCTGCCAATAAGTTTGGCATTGCAAATAGGCAAAAAACAAAGGGAATAAAATATTTTATAAGTTTTGTCATAATTTTCGAGTTAGACTGCAAAAATAGTGAAAAAATTGTATATTTGTGGTTTGATATGGTAAGTTATTTACAAATAGAAGGATTAACTAAGCGTTTTGGTGCAGATTTGATGTACGAAAACGTGGATATAGAGATTTCACAAGGTCAGAAAATAGCTATTATTGCAAAAAATGGTGCAGGTAAAACTACGCTCCTTAATATAATAGCTGGTGTGGAACCTATGGACGCAGGGAAAATTACAACCAAAAGGGATTTACGTGTTTCTTATCTGAAACAACTTCCAGATTTTTCTCCAGAAATTACTGTTTTGGAAACCTTTAGCGAATTCTCAAATGAACAAAAAGCCAAACAAATTCTAACTAAGTTTAATATAACCCGATTTGACCAACCAATGGGGACCCTTTCTGGTGGTCAAGTAAAAAGGGTAGCACTTGCCAATGTGTTGGTTCAGGAACCAGATTTACTCATTCTAGATGAGCCAACCAACCATTTAGATCTAGAAATGACAGAATATCTAGAAAATTACCTTAATAGGTCAAACATTACTCTTTTGATGGTAACTCACGATAGGTATTTTTTGGATAGAGTTTGTAATGAAATAATAGAAATAGACAATAAACGTTTTTATAGGTATCGTGGCAATTATAGTTATTATCTAGAAAAACGCCAAGAAAGAATTGAGCAAGCTAATGCAGAACTTGCACGTGCTAACAATCTGTTTAGGAAGGAGTTGGACTGGATGCGTCGTCAGCCACAAGCCCGTGCCACAAAAGCTAAATCTAGAATAGAAGATTTCTATAAACTTCAAGAAAAAGTATCACAAAGGGTTGATAATGGTCAAGTAAGATTGGAAAATAAATCTACCTATATAGGTTCCAAGATATTTGAAGCCAAGTATATTAGTAAAGCATTTGGCGACCTCAAGATTTTGGACAATTTCTATTATCAGTTTTCTCGTTATGAGAAAATGGGGATAATAGGCTCAAATGGAACTGGTAAATCTACATTTATCAAGTTGTTGTTGGGGATAGAAAAACCAGATAGTGGAAGTTTTGATATAGGTGAAACCGTAAAATTTGGTTATTATAGCCAAGAAGGTCTTAAATTTAATGACCAAATGAAGGTGATTGATGCGGTGCGTGAGATAGCAGAAGAAGTGGATATGGGTGGAGGAAAGAAACTTTCTGCGTCACAATTTCTTCAACATTTTCTTTTTGCTCCAGAAACGCAACACAATTATATATACAAATTGAGCGGGGGAGAAAAACGCAGACTTTATTTGTGTACTGTGTTAATGAGGAATCCAAACTTCCTTGTGCTAGACGAACCTACCAACGACCTAGATATTGTAACGCTGAATATATTAGAAGATTATCTTATCAATTTCAAAGGTTGCGTGATAGTGGTGTCTCACGACCGTTACTTTATGGATAAGGTTGTAGATCACTTGCTTGTTTTCAAGGGTAATGCAGAGATAAAAGATTTTCCAGGGAACTACACAGATTATCGTGATTGGAAAACAGAGCAGGAAAATATTGCCAAAAAGGCTACCGCCAATGAAAATAGTAATAAAACTCAAAATAATAAACCTCGTAATGAGACAAAAAAGAAACTTACTTTTGCAGAAAAACGTGAGTTGGAGGCACTTGAAGTAGAAATAGCTCAGCTAGAGGAGGAAAAGAAGGCACTTGAAGATGGTTTTGCTTCTGGAACACTAGATATGGAGGCCCTGCAAAAGAACGCAAAACGTATGGAAGAACTTATTCCGCTGCTGGACGAGAAGTCGATGAGGTGGCTTACGTTGTCAATGAGTTAGGAGTTGGGAGTGAGGAGTTAGGAGTTATATATACTAATAAACAATATACAATAATCAATAAACAATAAATTATTTATGAAAAAATTATTCTTATTATTAATTCCTGCGGCAATGATGTTTGCTTTTGCTGCATATGAAAAACCAACCCCTGAACCTCCAGCACCAGAAGATCCAGAAACTCCTGTTAGCCCAGAAGACCCTTCAAAACCAGAACCTACAGCATATAAACTTACTTTAGGTGACTTTGAAGGTGGTGAAGTGTTCATAAATGGTGCGAAACTTGCTGCATCAGACACTCTTTTAGAAAAATCTTCTAAAGTGTATTTACAATTTATTCCAGACAATGACCATATTTTTGTAGGCTCAAATATAGTAAAAGGTTGTGCAGCCCGTGACTCATTCCTTATTTCAAAAGATACAACTTTAGTTCCTGTATTTGAACCTATTACAAAAGGTGTATATTTAGATATTTACAAAATCTGCAACTACAACATTCGTTATTGGAATGGTGCAGGTGATAATGCAAATAAGGGTGAACTAGCATGGCCATTTAGAAAATCTTATGTGTTTGATATGATTCGCAGACACCAAATGGATGTTTGTGGTATAGAAGAAATCACTAAAAACCAATCTCCAGATTTTATATCAGAACTAACTGAATATGAATATATAGGTTATGGTCGTGACAATGGTAAAGAAAATTCTGCTGGTGCATCTGGCGAACAAACAGGTATTATCTATAAAAAAGATAGATTTGTGAAACTGGACCAAGGACGTTTCTTCCTATCTAATACTCCTTATAAACCAAGTAAAGTGTCAAATTCAGATTTTAACCGCCTTGTTGCATGGGTGAAACTTAAAGACAGAACCACAGATAAAGAATTTTTCTTCTTCTCTACTCACTTCAATCACAACTACACTCCAGCAAAAGTGCAAGTGCGTACCGAGCAAGCAGAAGTGGCTATTAAAGTGGTGCCAGAGATAGCAGGTGACCTTCCATATTTCTTTGTAGGTGACTTTAACTGCGAAATCACTGAGCCAGCATACGAAAAAGTATCAAATCGTTGGACTGACTCTTTCATTGCTATGGGCGATGCTGCAGAAGGAGCATATGAATGTAACGAATCTCAACTTTCTAAATATCCTACACAATGTGGTTGGGATGGAAATACCTATACAGGTCTTTACAGCTCTAGCGACAATTCTCCAAAGCGTATAGACTTGGTATTATTTGAGGATGCAGAAATTCTTTCATATAAGGCAGATGATGATAACATGGGCTTAGCAACATATCCTTCAGACCACCTGCCTGTAATTACAATAATGGTAATAAAGTAAATATAAATTAGTTAAGGGACGCTCGTGCGTCCCTTGTTTGTTTCGTAATACAAATAAAGCGATGCTCGTTTGAACATCGCTTTCGTTTGTTGAGGTTCCTGGCGGATTCGAACCGCCGTATACGGTTTTGCAGACCGGTGCCTAGCCACTCGGCCAAGGAACCTTAAGGCAGTGCAAAGGTAATACTTTTCTTTAAATTACAAAACAAAAAGACAGGAAATTTCAATAAATTTTTAATTTATCTTATAAAACACCCAATTTAATAGTTGTTATATCAATAAAAAGTTTAACTTTGCAGTTCATTCGAGGAGTTGACAGTTGACAGTTGACAGTTAGGAGTTAGGAGTTAGGAGTTAGGAGTTAGGAATTCTTGTGCAAGTGAGAGCAGAGTCAAACTTGTTTGAACTATGCCGACGTGTTGATGACCGTCAGGGAATAACGCAGCCAAGAATCAACGTTAGTTAGGAGTTAGGAATTATATATACTAAAAAAACAATAAACAATAAACAATTATATATCATGGCAAACAAAAAAAATAATCAGGTAGATGCTACCGAAAAGGAATTAAGAAATTTAGAAGAAGCATTAAGTACTTCAGAAGCATTTTTAGAAAAAAATCAAAAACCTCTACTTTATGCACTAGTTGCTATCGTAGCAGTGTTAGTATGTTGGTTAGTTGTAGAAAACTTTATGATTCAACCACAATCAGAAGAAGCTGCAGAACAAATGGCTCTAGGTCAAGTTTATTATGCTGCACAAGATTATGAAAAATCTATTAATGGAGACAGTATAGAATTTATTGGCTTCGCTGCTATAGCAGATGAATATTCAATTACTAAATCTGGAAATTTGGCTAATGCATACGCAGGTTTAGCATACTTCAAATTGGCAGATTATGATAATGCAATTAATTATCTAGAAGGTTTCTCTGCTTCTGATAATATTCTTCAATATACAGTGAAATCAACCTTGGGTGATTGCTATGCATTTAAAGGTGACACAGAAAAAGCAATTTCTTGCTACAAAAAAGCAGCAAAATCTGAAAATGTTTTAGTTGCAAGTGCTGCTCTAATGAAAGTGGGTCGTGCATACGAAACTCTTGGTGATTTTACTTCTGCAGAAGCTGCTTATAAAGAAATTAAAACTCGTCTAGAAGGTAAAATAACAGGTATTACTGATATAGACGAAATAGATAAATATATAGAAAACGCTTCTCTTAAAAATGGCAAGTAAGCTACATAATCTTTCGGAATACGATGCTAACTCTATGCCAGATAGGGCTATAGTAGCTAAACAAAATTATGCCATAGCAGTGGCAGATTGGAACTCTAATGTGACTTTTAAGTTGTTGGAAGGAGCATTGGACGCTTTAGAAGAAAATGGTGCTGTAAACGTAGATGTAGTTCATGTGCCAGGGGCATTTGAACTTACATACGCAGCCAAAAAATTCCAATCAAAAAAGAATTATGATGCAATCATAGTTTTAGGTTGTGTAATTCAGGGTGATACTCCACATTTCGATTATGTATGTTCTGGTACAACACAAGGAGTTGCAGAACTTAATGCACGTGAAGGTTTTCCACCTGTAATATTCGGACTTCTAACAGTAAATACTCTTCAACAAGCACTAGATAGATGTGGGGGAGAACTCGGAAACAAAGGAGTAGAAGCAGCCATTACTGCAATCAAGATGGCTAATATATAAACTAATATATAAATGAGTAATTTAAGGAGTGGTGTTTTTTACATCACTCCTTCCATAAATACCAAACTCATAAACCCAATAAGTAGGGCGTATGTGGCAGCTTTATGATAGCCATGAGCGTGAGTTTCGGGAATCATTTCATCACTAATAACATACAACATGGCACCGCCTGCAAATGCAAGCATTACCGGCAACATTATTAGAGATATTGCTCCAAGTCCGTAACCAATCCAAACTCCTACTATTTCTAGTAGCCCAATAGCTAATGAAATAAAGAATGTACGCCACCTATTCACACCAGCTAGCAGTAGCGGTGAAATTACTACCATTCCTTCTGGTACGTTTTGTAGTGCCAAACCTAAAGTAACACTCCAAGCAGCACTTTCGCTTTCGTTATTAAAACTAACGCCTGCAGCAATGCCTTCTGGCAATTTGTGTATAGCAATAGCCAAAACAAAAAGCAAAATTTTATTTAAATGTGCATTGTTGGCGTGTTCTTCTTCGTCTAGACCAGTTAGTTTATGTAGGTGTGGTGTGATATTGTCTAGTAGATTTAGGAATAATGCACCCAGTAGCACGCCTATTGCCACTTGCCACCAACCATAACTACCTGCCATTTCTGTAGCAGGTAAAATAAGGCCAACTACTGATGCTGCTAGCATAATACCAGCACAGAAGCCCATTATAATATCATTCCACTTGTGGCTTAAGCCCTTGAAGGTGAGACCTATAATTGAACCAATGACAGATGCTAAGCATAGTCCAATGGCAGAGATCCAAACTGATTGCATATTTCTTTTGTGTGATTTGAGAATTAAAAGAAAAGGCTGATTCAAATATTTTTGACTCAGCCTCTTAGTTTGTTTATCCTAAGTAACTTTTTAGTAATTTGCTGCGTGCACTAGTCTTCAATCTTCTGATAGCTTTTTCTTTAATCTGACGAACACGTTCGCGAGTTAAACCAAATTTATCTCCGATTTCTTCTAGTGTCATTTCTTGGCAACCGATACCAAAGAAACAAACAATGATTTTCTTTTCTCTTTCGCTTAGGGTGTTTAGAGCTCTGTCTATTTCTTTAGAAAGAGATTCGTTCATTAGTTCGCGGTCTGCGATAGGCGATTCTTCATTAACTAACACGTCTAATAAACTATTGTCTTCGCCTTCTACAAATGGAGCATCTACAGAAATGTGACGACCAGATACTTTCAATGTATCTGCAATTTTGTCCACTGGAATATCTAGTTCTTCTGATAATTCCTTTGGAGAAGGACGACGTTCGTGTTCTTGTTCAAATCGAGAAAACGCCTTGTTGATTTTATTTAACGAACCTACTTGGTTAAGTGGAAGACGAACTATACGAGATTGTTCTGCCAATGCTTGAAGAATAGATTGGCGAATCCACCAAACAGCGTAAGAGATAAACTTAAAACCACGTGTTTCATCAAATTTTTCAGCAGCCTTGATAAGACCTAAGTTTCCCTCATTAATAAGGTCTGGAAGACTTAAACCTTGGTTTTGGTATTGTTTTGCTACGGAAACAACGAAACGTAAATTGGCACGAACCAACTTGTCTAATGCGCGTCTGTCACCTTTCCTTATCTGTTGAGCCAGTTCTACTTCTTCTTCTACAACAATAAGGCCTTCGCGGCCGATTTCTTGAAGATACTTATCTAAGGAAGCACTTTCACGATTAGTAATGGATTTTACGATTTTAAGCTGTCTCATATTATAATATATAGTAATATATAGTTTTCGGGCAAATAAAATGCAAATGTAGTAAAAACTTGTGTAATTCTCAAAAAAATATAGTAAAATAAATTATTTTTTTAAAATAAAATATTATCTTCGCAGACTTAATAGAAAATTAGTGTGACGGTTTGTCGCTGGTTTTGCCCTTGGGCAAAAAAAGAGGAAAGTCCGGGCAATATAGGACACCGTGTTTCTGAAAGTAGAAGCTATCCGCGAGGGTAGGTAAGTGAAGAAGAAAATAACCGCCCGTTTGGGGTAAGGGTGAGAAGGTGAGGTAAGAGCTCACCGCTTGCATGGCAACATGTAGGGTCTGTTCACGCCACGGATTGCAAGACCAAGTATACTGACGCATGTAGGGCTGTCCGTCCGATGTCAGGGGGTAGGTTGCTAGAGACTACTCGTGAGGGTAGTAGTAGATAAATGACAAACGCTTTTGTTTTGACAGAAGTACAGAACCCGGCTTATAGACACACTGATTTTCTATTTTTTTTCTGCTAAATTGCATGTTTTTTTTATTCCCTAATTCCTCTTTCAAGCAAACTTGGCGAGGGAAGGGCATAAAAAAAACATCGCAATTTGAATTGCGATGTTTGCCCTGACCGAAGTCAGTTTGCGGAGAGAGAGGGATTCGAACCCCCGGTACCTCTCGGTACGGCGGTTTTCAAGACCGCTGTAATCGACCACTCTACCATCTCTCCAATTTGATTTTTTTTAAGGCTACGCTCTCGTAGGCTGTGCTTGATTTCTCAAATGCGATGCAAAGATACTATATTTTTTTTAAAATAAAAATAAAAAAGTAATTTTTTTATCTAAAATTTTATATTTTTGCTAAAGACTAGTTTTGAGTTGGGTGTTAATAGAAAAAATAATTCCTAACTCCTAACTTCTAACTCCTAACTAACTAACCCCTAACTATATGACAAACTACATAATAGAATTTTTATTAAGAGATAAAGCCTATGTGAAATATGTGGGCTATACAAAAGAAGTTAGTGAATGGAAAAATTATAAGGTGGTTATTGTGCCTTCTGAGTTTTTTGATTTTCACAAAGCAGGAACTCCTCTTGCTCCACATACTCCGCTAGAAAAACTCAGCGGAACTCCTATACTATTTGGTACTCCTAGTGTTTCCAAAACTGATGATTTAGTAGTAATTAAAGCAGACTTAATAGCTAGTTCTTTTTATTTATTATCTCGTTATGAGGAACTTATTGTTACTAAACGTGATAATCATGGGAGATTTTCTGCTATGGATTCGATTGCTGTAAAAGAGGATTTTCTTCATCGACCAATAGTAGATGAATATGGTGTAATATTGCGTGAAGCACTTAGGAGTGTAGGGGTAAATATTCCAGAACCAGAAAATAAAATGTCTGTGGTACTTACTCATGATGTAGATGTGCCGTTTGTGTATAGAAGTTTTATGTCTATATTGGGTGGAATACGCCGTGGTGAGTTTAAGCAATTATTTAAAAATATTTTTCGTAGTTTAGAAAAGAATACTTTTTTTACTTTTCCATGGTTGTTGCAGCAAGATAATAGGTTGGAAAATGCACGTAAGATTTATTTCTTAAGAAATCCATTGTTTCCAGAATATTATGACCGTCCATATTTAAAGATTGAGTCTTCTGATATGAGAAGGCTACTTCGTATTCTAAAGAAAAATGATGTAGAATTGGGGCTTCATGTAAGTTATGCGTCTGCAGACCATTTGGAATTGGTGAAGCAGGAAAAAGTTTCTATTGAGAGAATGTTGGGTAAAACATTGACTGCCAATAGAAATCATTATCTGAGGTTGAAAAGTAATAAACAACTAGAGGCTTTGATTGATGCTGGAATTAAGGAAGATTTTACTATTGGCTTTGCAGAAATGCCTGGTTTTAGATTAGGTACTTGCCACCCAGTAAAGTATATTAATCCAGAAACATTAAAAGTGGAGGATTTAATTCTTCACCCTCTTACTATGATGGACGGAAGTTTCTCTAAATATGCTTGTATGGATTATGATCAAGCATACATTTGTGCATGTAACTTGATAGAGCAAGTAAGGAAGTTTGGTGGTGAATTGGTGCTTCTGTGGCATAATTCTGAGGTTAGAAAAGGAAATTATCATAGAAAACTGTATAAAAATGTGATTTCTTATATTGAAAATGAGAAAAATTAACTAACTTTACATTTGATGTAAATTAGTACATAATAATATGAAAACATACGAGAACTATTCTTTGTTAAATAATAATACCTTTGGGATAGATGTATCTGCAAATTATTTTGTTGAATATGATTCTGTAGAGGAATTAGTTCAACTCATAAATTCAGATTTGCTTAAAGAGAACAAATTTCTTCACATTGGTGGTGGTAGCAACTTGTTGTTTGTGGGCGATTATCAAGGTGTTATCTTGCATTCCAAGATGAAAGGTATAGATGTGGTAGAAACTACAAAAGATACTGTAGTGGTGCGTGCTGCTTCTGGAGAGATTTGGGACGATTTTGTGGCATTTTGTGTGAATAAAGGATATGGTGGGGTAGAAAATCTTTCTCTTATTCCTGGTGAAGTGGGAGCTACACCTATACAAAACATAGGTGCTTATGGTATGGAGGTGAAAGATGTGATAACCAAGGTGGAATGTGTGTCTGTAGAAACAGGTGATATTAAGGAATTTACAAACAAAGAATGTAAGTTTGCTTATAGAGATAGTGTTTTTAAAAGAGAACTCAAAGGTAAATATATAGTGACCAATGTTTATTATAAACTTAAAAAAGTGGGTGTTCCACAAATAAACTATGGTAGCCTAGAGGAAGAAATGAAGAAATATCCAGAAGTGACTCTTTCTAATGTGCGTAAAGCTGTGATAGATATTCGCCAGAGAAAACTTCCAGAACCAAAAGTATGGGGGAATGCAGGCAGTTTTTATCTTAACCCTGTAATTTCTAAGTCTCAATATGATTCTCTCTTGAAAGAATATCCAGAGTTGCCATGTTATAAGGTATCTGAAAAGGAAGTGAAAGTGCCTGCTGGTTATTTGATAGAAAAGTGTGGTTGGAAAGGAAAATCACAAGGCAATGTGGCAGTGCATGGTAGTCAGGCATTGGTACTTATAAACAAAGGTGGTGCTGATGGATTGGATATTATAAATCTTTCTGATAGTATTCGTCAGTCGGTACGAGAAAAATTCCAAATAGAACTTACTCCAGAGGTAAACCTGATATTTGGGTAGGTTATATAATTAGGAATTAGGAATTAGGAGTTAGGAATTAGGAATTTTGCGAGTAAGTGAGAGGAGAATAAATTTATTTATTATCCCGAACGAGAGCACGTGTTGATGACCGTAGGGAATAAAATCGCCGTTAGGCAATTAGGAGTTAGAAATAATCAATTACTTTAATTTAATATATTATGAAAAAGTTTACAAAATTATTTTTAGCCTTTGTAATGGCTATGGGTGCGTTGTCGGTATTTGCGGCAGAGCACTATGTGTACTATGATGGTACATTCTCTAATCCTCAAGTTCATGCTTGGGCCGACAAAGACTTTACTTCGTGGCCAGGCGATAACATGGTTAAAAAAGATGGCAAATGGTATTGGGAAGTGCCCGAAGGTAAAGGTTTACCTACTGGTATCATTATCCACCAAGGTGATAATAAAATAGGTGGTGGTGACCTAAAATATGTAGATAAAGCTACTTATCACCAAGATGGTACTTGCACAGAATTTGTTGACCCTACAATTCCTAATGTAACTGCAAATCCTGCGTCTGGTGCAACATTTAAAGATGGTAAAAGTATTACAGTAACATTGGAAGTGTCTATGGAAGCTACCATTTATTACACAACAGATGGTACAAATCCTACAAAAGAATCTGCTATTTATAGTGAACCTCTAGAGTTTACAGAAACTACTACACTAAAAACTCTTGCTGTAACAACAGATGGTAAAGAAAAAGCACAAACATTTGATTATACCAAAATGCCTGCTCCTGGTACAGGAAAAACTGGTCCTCAACTAAATACCAAATATTATCAAGTGAACCCTAATGGTCAAGTTGGTGTTAAGAAAACCATCGATATGGCATTTAATAATCAAGATGCTACCAATGCTATGAAACACTGGGAAGCAAGTGATATTATTGCTCAAGGTGTGGCTCGTGACGTTTGCCAAGCAATTAAGGGAGTTCACGAACGTCCAATCATTGACTCATACGCTATTTTTGCTGCATACGACAACGATAATCTTTATCTTGGTGTGCAGTTGGTATATACTGTTTGGGATATTGGTGGTGAAGGAAAACAAGCAGGTGAATCTAAACCACACAATATGGACGGACGTATGATGTGGGCATTTGACTTAAGTCCTATAAAAGAATTTGATGGTTATATTAATGGTACCCATGCTATTTGGAATGGCGATGGACAAAAGGGCGCAAAATTTGCTAATGGTGTAGATGCTATCTGGATTGGCTCTTCAAAACCAGGTGTAGGTACTCCAGGATTCTTCCTTCCTACAGCAGATGGTCATGCATGTTATAATTGTCCTCAATGTCCTAGTCCTGCAGGTGTAAAATATGGTAAATATGATGATTTACACCCTGCTATCAAAACTATTTATGGTCAGAAAAATTTTGGTTACAACCCAAGTGTTCTTACTGGAGAAACTGGCTTTGGAGATTTGAAATCAGAAATTGCTACTACTGCACACACCTTCTATGAATGGAAATTCCCACTTTCACTACTTGGTGTATCTGCAGATTATATTGCTGAATATGGTATTGGTGTAATGTATATTGATATTTATGGCTCAAGCCCTGTAGGTGGTACTCCATATGACCCTTCATACTTTGATAATGCCAAAGAAGAGTACTCTATGGATCCTTCTACAAGTAAAGAAAAAGAAGACGAAGATAAGATTACATACGCTCCTGCACGTATTGGTATACTTCTAACCAACCCAGATACTCCAGACGGAGGTGCAGATACTCCTATTGACGAGGTAGAAGCAGAAGAAGGTCCTGCAGAATATTTCACAATCACAGGTGTACAAGTAAATGAACCAATTGAAGGTCAAATTACTATAGAACGTCGTGGTAGTAAGGTAGTTAAAAAGGTATATTAAAATTATAAAAAATATGGTGACTCGATTGAGTCACCATATTTTTTATAATTTTAAGTTATGTCCCATTCTTTCTTTCTTCGTTTGCATATAGTATTCATTATATTTATTAATTCCTACTTCTATGCCGACGTTTTCTACTATTTCTAATCCATAACCCTCTAAACCAATACGCTTTACAGGATTATTAGTTATTAAACGCATTTTTCTTACACCAATTTCACGAAGAATGCTTGCTCCAACGCCGTAGTCACGTTCGTCTGGGCTAAATCCCAATTGAATATTAGCATCTACAGTGTCAAGGCCTTGTTCTTGAAGTGAGTATGCTTTAATCTTGTTCATTAAACCAATTCCTCTACCTTCTTGAATCAAGTATATAATTACACCTTTACCTTCTTTTTCTACCATTTCCATGGCTTTGTGAAGTTGGTCGCCACACTCACATCTTAATGAACCAAAGATGTCGCCAGTAACGCAAGATGAGTGTACTCTCACTAGGATAGGCTCATCTTCTTTCCATTCGCCTTTTACAAGTGCCACGTGTTCTAGACCATTGGATAGTTGGCGGAAAGGTATAATTTTAAAATCACCATATTTGGTAGGTAGGTGAGCAGTTTCTCCTTTTTCTACTATTGATTCTTTTTTTAGTCTGTATGAAATTAAATCACGTATAGTAATGATTTTAATGCCAAATTTTTCAGAAACTTTCATAAGGTCTGGCATACGTGCCATAGTGCCGTCTTCATTCATTATTTCTATAAGTGCGGCAGCAGGATATAAACCAGAAAGACGTGCTAAATCTACAGCAGCTTCTGTGTGTCCTGCACGACGAAGAACTCCTTTTTCTTTTGCATAAAGAGGGTTGATGTGTCCAGGACGACCAAATGTGTTGGGTGTAGAGTTTGGATCTGCCAACGCACGTATGGTAGCTGCACGGTCTGCGGTGGATACCCCTGTGCTACAACCTTCTATTTTGTCTATAGTAACAGTAAAAGGTGTTCCTAAGATTGAAGTATTGTTACTAACTTGTTTGTCCAATTCTAGTTCTGCACAACGTGATTCTGTGATAGGGGCGCATAAAACACCTCTACCATTTTTCAACATGAAATTTACAGCTTCTGGGGTTATCTTTTCTGCTGCAATAATGAAATCGCCTTCATTTTCACGATCTTCGTCATCTACTACTATAACAAATTTCCCTTCTCTGAAATCTTCTAATGCTTCCTCTATAGTGTTTAGTGCCATATATTTTATTTTTTATTGGTTCTTAACTTATTTATTTTTGCAAATATAATATTTTCTTTACTAAAAAACTTCTTAAATACCATAATATAACTTTCACCATTCATAATACTAGACTCTGTGGCTGCCATATATGTGAGTAAAATACCGAAAGGAAGTAGTATAAATGCACTTAACCACATACCCTGCCATACTTCCCAAATACCTTCACGAGCCATTTTGTATCCAGTGTTGTCTATTATATAATAAATGATAAATAGAATGGTGGATAATACTACAGGCATACCCATTCCGCCTTTTCTAATAATGGCTCCTAGTGGGGCTCCAATAAATAGGAATATGAAGCATGCAAATGCCAAGGTATATCTTTTATGCATCTCTATTTCATGCCTTCTCATTTCTGTTTTTAACCATTCTTTTTCTTGGTAATAACTATTTTGTCTGCTATTGATAGATTTAATTCTATTTATACATGAATTTAATACTAATTTTTTATTGTTTTTATTGAGTTTGGAGAATCTAGATTGCAAAGTCTGATGCTCTTTTATGTTTATGCTACTATCTTTAAATACTGTTACTTCTGCTGCACTTAAATTATTTTTATTGAAGTATGTATTTTTTTGCTGATTTGTAGTTTCTCTATTTGTACGTTCATTTATTCTTTTTGTAATGGAATCAACAGTATTATTTAATTCTTCTACATTTTTAGCAACATATTGGTCGTTTAAAAATGAAGAGTTTAATTCCTTAAAGTTGGCGTCGAAATCAATTATAAGTTCCTTTTTGCTAAATGTTTCTCTTCGATATGGTATAATTTTATTGTCATGATTATTCACTTTGTCCCTATTTTGAAGATTTTCAAAACTTTCACCATTATACAAATCCAATATTAGATGATTCTTATCTTCTGTAAGTCTTAATCTGCCGGTATCTGCAAGAGTAATTCCAGTGTTGCTAAATCCATTTGAGTAGTCATATATAACTACGCCATATAGAAAACCATTTCTTTTGGTTTCTACATGGATATTTCTTCCTGTAATTCCACTATAAAATGCACCTTGTGGAATGTCTAGTTCGGGAGAAGCCTCCCTAATGGAAAATAGAAGTCCCCACATTCTAACTTGTGTTTTGGGTAAAATGTGGTTTGCAAAGTAGAAACTACCTATAGAAACCATAGCAATGAGGATAATTAGAGACCTCATTATTTTAAACAAAGAAATACCTGCAGCCTTCATGGCAAGTAGTTCAAGTCTTTCTCCTAAGTTTCCAAATGTCATCAAAGAACCCAAAAGTATGGATAGTGGCAGAGCTAATGGTACAACAGATAAGGCTGCATATAAGAAAAATTCCCCAAGAACAGAAACTCCAACTCCTTTCCCAACCAAATCATCTACATAACGGAACATAAACTGCATTACAAGTATGAATACAGCCGCAAAAAATGTGATGCAGAATGTTCTTAAAAAATTCTTTAATATGTATCTGTGTATGTGTTTTATCATTTAATTAGAAATTAGGAAT
>JAFWXW010000033.1 GCA_017517845.1 Paludibacteraceae bacterium | reverse complement strand
TTAAGTTTTTTTTATTGTTAGTGAGTGCAGAGATTGAGAAGATTTATATTGCTATTTATAATAAGGTGTAAAAATAAAAAAGGAGAGTGAATAAATCACCCTCCATATAATCAAGCTTTAAATCTATCTCAAAAAATGTATCTTCAAATGTTTTTAAGAAAAATATAATCAAGTTAAAAGTATATTCTGTAAATATCTATCGGATTTTGTTTTGCAAAGATATTTATAAAAAATCTAATATGCAACTTTTATTAAATTTTTAACCATTCATCATCTGGTTTTGCTATTAATCTCGCATTATTAATGGCCATATCTAGTGTTAAACAGGTGGATGCTCTATATACTCCATTTTCTTTTTCAATTACCAATGCAAGGTCCGCATTTGCCTTGGATGTCAGACACAATGGCAATAAGAGTTGTAAACGTCCTCCGTAATATTGCGGTACCGCAGTTTTATAATTTCTTCTTATACGCTTCTTGGCGTCTTCAATTGTTCCTTGTAATAGAACTCCTAATTGATACTTATCCATGGTTTGTAAACTAGGAGGGAATCTTAGTAAATTGTCATCTATAATATGATTTATATTTAAACGCAACTCTAAATTCGTATCATATATCAAATCAGAGGAATTATCAAAATAATTAGCGTTCTCGGGGAGACTAGTAAATTTTACTAAATCTCTATCACTTGCTTTTCTCCAACCTATAAAATACCATTTTATACTCCCAGGACGCCGATTTGCTTGAAATAATGCATATATTTCTTCTTGATAGTCTGTAACTAAACCAGTATTAAATATGGAATATCCATTTTGCTCTAAAATTTTATGTTCCTCACTTAATTTTACAAAAGTGTGTTTTATATAATTTTCCAATATGGGATTTTTGCCTAGAGGTTTTTTCTTATAGTCCCAATCTTCGTTCATTGCCAGATTCTTCAATTCTTCTATAGAATTATGGTAATCTGAAAACCATGCATAGTCAAATAATTTCATTCTATTTAAATTTAAGTTAATTATAATAATATTGTCTCTTAATCTAAATACATAAAATAGTTAATCATCAAAAGAATATTCACGGATTATTCAAAAAGATTAAGAAAATGCTATTCATAAAAAGTCTATTACTCACGGAAGAAAGAATAGCAATTACATTGCACGTACAAAGTTAAGATATTTTTTTCAAAATTTAAAGTCTTTCGAGAAGAAATAAGATTTAAATTAAAAAAATGTGTGGAGTATCGAAATCTATTCATCTTAATCTGCGTTTTGCAAATATTCATCATTTTTATTTGGTAATTCAAAAACTTGTTGTACTCTGTTCCAGAGAACCAATTTGTCACGACTCGGCATAACTTAAGCAAGCTTAGTTCTGCTCTCGCTGCTCCAAATTGTGCAATGCCAGAACCCGCCAGGCCTCTTAACAATGCCCAAATGCGCGGGTCGTTTTGTTTTATTAACCCGTCTTATTTCAAAAGACTATGCCAAATAGAATTTCTTACAACAAACCTTACAAATCAGCAAAAGACTTAGTACAACTACTTCAAACACGAGGTCTAATAATCAATGATTTAAAAAGAGCAGAAAATTATATTCGTCACATCGGTTATTATAGACTGTCTGCTTATATGTGTCCACATTTGGAACATCCTAAGGAAAGACACATATACAAAAACAACAAGACATTTCAGAATATTTTAGATTTATACAAGTTTGATAAGAAACTTAGACTACTTATCTTTAATGAGATAGAAAAGATTGAAATAGCAGTAAGGAGTTCTATAGTAAATAATGCTTGTGAGTATTTCAATGACCCATATTGGATTACGAATAGTAAATATTTTATATATCCAGATAAATTTTCAAAAACAATTTCATTAATAGATAAAGAGCTTGAACACTCTAAAGAAGATTTTATAATTCATTTTAAAACAAAATATTCAAACACATATCCTCCTGCTTGGATATTGGCAGAAATCTTACCATTGGGAGTATTAACAGGTATATATTATAATATTAAAGAAATCAGTATTAAAAAGAAAATAGCAAATGAGTTTGGTTTACAGGTAAAACCATTTGAATCTTGGATGTCCATTGTGACACTTACTCGTAATGCTTGCTGTCATCATTCGCGTATCTGGAACAAACAGAACACTATGCTCGCAACGGAACCGAAGCATATTACAAGACCTTGGATAAAGTTACCAACAGATAAACTTCGTATTTATTTTGATATTTGTATTATCAAATGGTTTCTGGATTGTATTTCTCCAAACAACACCCTAAGGGATAAGATCTGTAAACTTCTTGCGGATTATCCTTGTATAGACATATCTGCGATGGGGTTTCCTGCAGGTTGGCTTGAGGAAGAACTTTGGAAGGGATAGGTTGAATTTTTTCTAAAATATTCATCATTTTTATTTGGTAATTCAAAAACTTGTTGTATCTTTGCAATGCCAGAACCCGCCAGGCCTCTTAACAATGCCCAAATGCGCGGGTCGTTTTGTTTTATTAACCCGTCTTACTTCAAAAGACTATGCCAAAAAAAATATCATACAGCAAACCTTATAAAACAGCAAAAGACTTGGTTAGACTACTCCAAAGTCGTGGTTTAGTTATTAACGATGAAACCAGAGCAGAAAATTATCTTTAGGAACCAGAGTTTCTTAAATAAAAAATCATATATTTGCAGTAGAATGATTGATAGACAAAAAATAGTAAATAAGATTCAGCAAATTGTAAAGGATATAGATCCTACTGCTGAAACTATATTATACGGCTCTCAGGCTAGAGGTGAGGCTACTGCGAATAGCGATATTGATGTTCTTATATTGCTAGAGGGGACAGGAGAAAAGCCCTCTATTTTGCAAGAGGAGAGTCTAAAATGGCCATTGTATGAACTAGAACTTGAAACAGGAGTTTTAATCAGTCCATTGATAATGTTAAAAAAACAATGGTATAATCGAACTATAAAAACACCATTTTATTATAATGTAATGAACGAAGGAATCAGATTATGAAAGAAGTATTTGACAAAGAAAGCAAGGATGCTTTGATAAAATATCGTATAGAGCGAGCTTTTGAAACTTTAAAAGAGGCAAAGTATAATGCAGACGGTGAATTTTACACAGCCGCTATTAATAGATTATATTACGCTTGTTACTATGCTGTAATTGCTCTGTTGCTTAAATATGAAATATCTGCTCAAACTCATAGCGGTGTCCGTTCGATGTTGGGTTTGCATTTTGTCTCAAAAGGAATTTTAAGCAAAGAAGATGGAAAAACTTTTCATGAGTTATTTGAAAAGAGACATACTGGGGATTATGATGACTTTGTTATATGTGACAAAGAAATGGTAGATTATTTATATCCAAAAGCAGAAAGATTTATATCAAATATTTCTGAATTATTAAAATAAGAAATTAGCTACAACACTAGAACCCGCCAGGCCTCTTAACAATGCCCAAACGTTGCGGGTCGTTTTGTTTTATATAGATCTTAGTTCTTAATGAAAAAATCTAAACGTTTTATAATTAGCATAGATTACTTAATTTCTTAAAAAAATATTATATTTGCAGTATCAAAACACATCTGTAAATAAGCAACTTAATTTTATAATTATACGAAAGACAACAAATTACTAACTTATATTTAATTTTTTTATTATGAAACAGAAAACAAAAGAATTAGTCCTGATAAAATCGGGAGACTACATGCTTGACATGTCAAAACTTGTATTTGGAGGTATAGTATTAGTATTAATTATGCAAATAGAAGGAATTAGTAGCCTTATGCTTCTTGTATTTGGAATTATTACTGTACTACTATTCTCTATTTTAGGAATTATGTTTATTCACATATCTCAAAAAAACAAAAAGAAAGGAGCGTGATATGGCACTAATATATTTATTTGCGATAATGAGTTCATTTGCATTGATTGGAATTATTATATCGTGTATTTATCTTTATCGTCATCGAGGTGATGATGATGATGAATAACCACAAATAAGCCACTCCTTTTTGGAAGTGGCTTATTTTTTTTGAGATTGTACCTATTTTCTTATAGGACTTTTTTGAGTCTATTGATGAAGTCTTGTGCTTCTGCCATTGATAGGGCAAGTGGAGGAAGAAGGCGAATGGTGTGTGTGCCTGCTACTCCTGTGAATACTTTTTGGTCAAAGAGTAGGTTGCGACGAATTTCTTTGATTTCGTCTGTAAATTCCATACCTATCATAAGTCCGCGACCACGCACTTCTTTTATTTGTGGGAACTTCTTAAGTTCATTAATCAAGTATTCACCCACTTTTGCAGCGTTTTCTATTAGGTTTTCTGATTTTATAATATCTAGTACTGCCAATGCTCCCGCACAAGCTAGGTGATTTCCACCAAATGTGGTACCCAACTGACCATAAATAGGAGTAAATTCTGGACTAATAAGCATTCCAGACATTGGGAAACCATTACAGATTCCTTTTGCTACTGTTATGATGTCTGCCTTGATACCTGCGTATTGGTGAGCAAAGAATTTACCGCTACGGCCGTAGCCAGATTGAATTTCGTCTAGGATAAGCACGGTTTTTGTTTCGGTACAAATTTGACGAAGCTCTACCATAAAACTATCTTCTGGTACCATAATGCCTCCGATACCTTGGATTCCTTCTATAATTACAGAAGAATATTCGCCTGTGCTAAGTTCTTTGCGTACTGTTTCTATATCATTAAGTTCTACAAATGTTACTTCTAGACCTGCATTGACAGGGGCTACATATTTAGGAATATCTGTAACTCTCACTGCAGCAGAAGTTCTGCCGTGGAATGATTTTTTGAAACTTAATATTTTATTCTTTCCGTTGTGGAATGAAGCCAATTTCAAAGCATTTTCGTTGGCTTCTGCACCTGAGTTTACTAGGAATAGACTATAATCGTCATATCCACAAATTTTGCCCAATTCATCGGCAAATTTTGCTTGTAGAGAGTTTATTACTGAGTTTGAATAAAAGCCCAATTTTGCTACTTGTTCGCTTATGGCTTTTACATAAACTGGGTGTGCGTGACCAACAGAAATTACAGCATGACCGCCATAAAGATCTAGGTATTCTTGTCCTTCACTATCATAAACCTTGCAGCCTTTGCCGCTTGTGATTTCGATAGGAAATAATGGATATACATCAAATAAATTCATATCTTAAAATGCTACAGATTTAAGTTTTAAACCGCAAGTTTCTTCCAATCCAAACATTAGATTCATGTTTTGTACTGCTTGGCCAGATGCACCTTTTAGGAGGTTGTCAATAACGGTTAGAATTAAAAGTTTATTTCCGTGTTTGTTGATTTGTATAATAACTTTGTTGGTATTAACCACTTGTTTAAGGTCTGGATTTGCCTCTGTCATAAAGGTAAATGCAGCATCTGAGAAGAAATCAGCATAGATTTTTCTAAGTTCGCTTAGTTCCAAATCACAGTCTATATATGTGCTCACAAATATACCTCTTGAGAAGTTTCCGCGCACTGGAATAAAGTTGATTTCTTTGTCAAAATCGCTTTGTAGTTGCACTAGTGATTGGCGGATTTCTTTCAAGTGTTGGTGGTTAAATGCCTTATACACAGAGATATTGTTGTTTCTCCAGCTAAAGTGAGATGTTGGACCAGGTTTCACACCAGCACCAGTAGAACCTGTAATACCATTTACGTGAACTTCACCTTTTAGCAGACCATTTGCTGCTAGTGGCAATAATCCTAACTGAATGCCTGTGGCAAAACAGCCTGGGTTGGCTACTTTATTGGCTTTTTTAATGCGTTCACGATTGAGTTCTGGAAGACCATAAACGAAACCATTACTTTCGTCGCGAAAATCTTGGGCTAGGTCTATGATTTTTACGTTTTCTGGTATATTATGTTCTGCTAGGAACTTGGTACTTTCACCGTGTCCTGAACAGATAAATAACGCATCGATTTCATCGAATGGGAAAAGGTTGGTGAAGACCATTTCTGTTTCACCATAAAGCCCTTCGTGAACATCGTATAGTTTGTTGCCCGCGTTACTTGTACTGTTTACAAATGTGATTTCTACTTCTGGGTGGTTTAATAATATGCGAAGTAATTCGCCTGCGGTATAACCTGCACCACCTACGATACCTACTTTTATCATATTGATTTTGTTTGTTTTATTTAATATCTCGCTTCGCTCGGATGCACCACCCTACGGGGGTGCCCTTGTGGGGCTTTATTTATACAGGCGTCGCCGGGCTCTGCCCTCTGACACCTGCCTACAATAAAAGACCAAACTCGCAACGCGAGTTAACTCCTAACTACTAACTCCACACTCCTAACTACTTACGTTCGTCTGGGTGAGCTAGGTAATATGCACGAAGTGCAGTGGCAGAAACTTTGATAAAGCCTTTTGCATCATCAGAAGACCATGCTTTGGCTGTTTCACCATATTCACCAAGTTTGTTTTTAACTAAATCATTTAGAGAATCTACACCTATGGTTTGGAACATTAGTGGACGAAGCTCTAATGTAACCACACCTGTAACATTACGTTGGCTACTTTCTAGCATAGCTTCAATGTCTGGCATCACTGGTTCTAGGTATTGGCTTTCGTGAAGGAACATACCATACCAGTTTGAAACTTGGTCTTTCCAGTATTGTTGCCATTTACTCAATGTGTATTTTTCTAGGAAACGGTGTGCACCAATGATAAGCATAGGAGCTGCTGCTTCAAAACCTACACGACCCTTGATGCCAATGATAGTGTCACCTACGTGGCAATCACGACCAATGCCGTATGCAGCACCTATTTCTTCTACTGCTTGAATTGCTGCGATAGGGTCTTCGTATGTTTTACCGTTTACAGATTTAAGTTCGCCTTTTTCAAAACCTAGTTTTAGTAGTTCTGGACCTTCTTTTGTAGCGTGTTTTAGATATGCACATTCTGGAAGACCTTGTGTAGAGTCCAAAATTTCGCCACCGCAGATAGATGTTCCCCAAAGACCTACGTTGTATGAATATTTAAGTTTGGTGAAATCTGCAAAATAACCATTTTTGTTTAAGTAATCAACTTCTTCTTGACGAGTAAGGTTGCCATCACGAGTAAGTGTGATGATTTCCACTCCTGGAGCCATTACTAGGAATGTCATATCAAAACGGATTTGATCATTTCCTGCACCTGTAGAACCATGAGCAATGGCAGAAGCACCTATTTCATTGGCATAACGTGCAATAGCCATAGCTTGGAAAATACGTTCAGAAGAAACTGATATAGGGTAACAGTTGTTGCGAAGCACATTGCCATATACCATGTAACGAATACTTTTGTCGTAATATTCACGTGTTACATCTAGGGTTACATATTCTTTTGCACCCAATTTATATGCGTTTTCTTCATTTTGTTTTAGTTGTTCTGCAGAGAAACCGCCTGTGTTGGCACAAGCAGCATATACTTCGTATCCTTTTTCTTTAGCCAAATACATAACGGTGTATGAGGTGTCTAATCCACCGCTAAATGCTACTACTACTTTTTTCTTTTCCATATTGTTGTTGTTTAATTTATTTTCCCAAAAGTCTCTTGATAAAACCTTTTTTCTCGCTTTTTAGTTCGCGTTTGGCTGCGTCCATGCACATTTTTTGTTTAGGGTCAAACAGCATACCTGTACAGATGCAGTAACGACGTCCTGTACGTTGGAGTACATCATAATTTACACAACCTTGACAGCCTTTCCAGAAATCTTCATCGTCTGTAAGGTCTGCAAATGTAACAGGCAAGTAACCTAGTGCTGTGTTCAGTTTCATAACTGCAGCACCAGATGTTAAACTAAATATTTTTGCCTCTGGCCAACGTTCTCTAGCCAATGAGAATGTTTTATGTTTTATACGTCTAGCTAGTCCAAGTCCTCGGAACTTTTCTGGAACTATTAGTCCAGATGTGGTAACGTATTTTTTATTACCCCATGTTTCTATGTAACTAAACCCTGCAAATTCTTCCCCATAAAGTGCTATAACTGCCTTTCCCTCTAGTATTTTCTTCTTTACGTATTCAGGGTCACGCTTCGCTATACCTGTGCCACGTACTTTTGCGGCCGCCTCAATGGTAGACAAAATAGTGTCGACGTATTGAATGTGATTTTCGTCGGCGACAATAATTTTAACGTCTTCCGGTTTCATGTTTAAAAATTTTCTATAACGTTAGATAAGATTTTAGTAATTTCTGAACGAGAAAAACCTTCTCTCGGTATTATTAATATGGTGTCATCACCAGCTATGGTACCCAATATGGCACTAGAAGCTCTACTGTCTATCTCTGCTGCTATACCACCTGCATATCCAGAACGAGTTTTTAACACTGCCAATTGACCTGAGAATTCTAATGAATTGGAACCAATGATTTTTATTTCACCTTTTTTGTGTGATGGCATCACTGGGTTTATGATATAACAATATTCACCTGATTCTGTAGGAGATTTTGTTATTTTAAGCCTCTTTAAATCACGAGAAAGTGTGGCTTGTGTTAGCTCAAACCCTCTGTCTTTTAATATTTTAAGCAGGTCATCTTGGTTTGAAATTTTATTATCTGTAACAACCTCTTTTATGACCTTTAATCTGTCTAATTTATTTTTCATAAAATATGCATATAGAATGAATATTCCATAAATATGCTGCAAAATTATGCAAAAATTATGAATATTCGCACGTTTTATACATTTTTTTGCAAAAAACTGACATCTTTTTTTATTCAAACGATAGATAAGGAGCAATTTTTAAAATATCTGCTTCTTTTAAGTCCTCATCTACTATCATATCATACAAGGAATTATACCTCATTTGAGGTTGGAGTTCTCTGTTTTCCACAATGGATAATGCCTGATAATATGAAATATATGGATGAGATTTCAACTCTTTTACACTGGCTGTGTTAATGAGAATCTTTTTTATCTGTGTGGTATCTACCACCAATTGATTTTTTATCTTATCGTATGTTTCTTTGGGAAATTTATAAACCTCCAAAATTTGATTGGTATTATAAAAACCACCTAGTTTTTCTCTATAATTTACTATCATTCTGGCGTAACCGCTTCCTATCCCTCTAAGTTTCTTAAAGGTGGTGGTGTCTGCAGAGTTAATTTCTACGGTTTCATCGGTCTTTTCTGCCCTTCTAGATGTTTTATTGCTTCGCCTAAAAGTGCGACTATTATTGGCCGATGAGGCCTTATTAAAAGAAGTATCCACAGAGGCTATTTTAGGTTCCTCTGTGGGTACATTATCTGTGTTCTCAACTTTGTTATAAGCGAGAATTGTTCTAATAATTAAAAATAAAAATGCAATAGTTAGGAGTATTGCTACACCTTTTCTCTCACCTTTGGTGAAAAAGAAATACGCTTTCCAATTCATAAGAAAAATTTTTTAAGAGATGGTTAGTAATTCTTTTTATTAAATAAATGAACCTATAAATACTATTAGAATACAAACTGGTGCGATGTATTTAAGGATAAATGCGTATGCTTTAAATAGGTTTAATGAATATTTATTGTTCTTGGCAAATTCTGCATAAAGAATTTTATTATCTATTATCCAACCTGCATAAATGGATATTGCCATACCGCCTAATGGCAATAAAATAGTGGCAGAGATAAAGTCAAATATATCAAATATATTTTTACCAAACAATGATAATTCTGGCATTGCACCGCAAGAAAGTGAAGCAAATATAGCCATGATAATGACTAGAATAGTAACTACGATGGCAGATTTGGTTCTGCTAAGATTAAATTTTTCGTGTACGTATGCTGTAACCACTTCTAGTAATGACATTATAGATGTTAGGGCTGCAATAAATAGTAGGGCGTAGAACATTATAGCTAAAATTTGTCCGCCTAACATTTTTTGGAACACGTTTGGTAGTACTACATAAACCAAACCAGGACCTTGTGTTGGTTCTACCCCAAAGGAGAATACTGCGGGGAAGATAATTACACCTGCAATGATAGCAACTAATGTGTCTATACTGATAACTTGAACAGCTGTTTTTGGTAAGTTTACATCTTTTTTGAAGTATGATGCGTATGTGGTCAAACAACCCATACCTAAACTTAATGAGAAGAAACATTGACCCATGGCATCTAAGAATGTTCTTGCTGTTACATCAGAAAAATCTGGGTAGAATAAGAAATGCAAACCTTCATATGCTCCGTCTAATGATAGTGCATATCCTGCTAGACCTAGCATCAATAAGAATAGCATCGGCATAAGGAAACGTGAAACTTTTTCTATACCAGATTGGACTCCTTGGCTTATAATATAACAAGTTAAACCCATAACTCCTATTACTAGTAAAATGGGGTAAATCGTATCTCCCGAAAGCTCTGCAAATAGTTGGGTATATGCCTCAGGAGTATGTCCTTGGAGATTTCCTACAATGGCTTCATATAAATAATCTATGGTCCAACCTACTACCACTGCGTAATAGCCCATTATTAAAAAACCTGCTAATACGCCTAAGTAACCTATTCGACTCCATATAGGGTGATTTGAGAATTTTTTGTAGGCATCGACTGCATTGGACTGAGCTCGTCTTCCCACTGTAAATTCTGCTAATACCACAGGCAGACCTAAGAATAGCAAACAGAAAAAGTAGATGATTAAGAATGCTCCTCCTCCATTTTCTCCCACTATATATGGGAATCTCCATATATTTCCTAACCCTACTGCAGTGCCTACTGTAGCTAAAATCACACCTAACTTAGATGTAAATCCTTTTCTATTTTCTGATTTTGACATAATATCTGTTTTTATCAATAAGACGCAAATATACAAATAAATTGGCGAATTAATGCAAACGAGAGAAGTTTTTTGCCAGTTTTTAGAATATAAGAATCTCTATGCGGCGGTTTTTTGCACGATTTTCTTCTGTGGTGTTTGGAAGAATTGGTCTTGTACAACCATATCCAATGCAGTGCATTCTATCTGTAGAAATGCCTTTGGATTTTAAGTATTCTGATACAGAAATTGCCCGTTTCATCGAAAGAATTTGGTTATATTCGGCAGAGCCTATTGAGTCTGTGTGACCACAAATTGAGACTTTGAGTTCTGGAGCATCTAATAGGATTTCTGATAGTTTGTTGAGCTCTGTAATGGAATTTTCTACCAACTTATAGTCGTTAAATTCAAATAGAATATTATTTAAAACAATACTTTTTCCTGCAGAAATTGGAGAAAACTCTAGTGTTCCATTGTTTCTACTTAGAAGTGTAGGTAGTGGTCTCATAGATTTAGGAATGGAAACTTCATAGATTACCATATTGGTAGAGTTTTCTTTTATGGCAGAGATATATCCTTTGTCGCCTGATAGGTTTGTGCAAAATCCAAAGTCGTCTCTAACGGAGTTTAGAGGATAACCCATATTAATAGCTTTTGTCCACCCTGTAGAATCTTTTCTAGATAAGAATACATCCAATCCTCCCATGCTCTCGTGTCCTTGTGACGAGAAGTAAAGAGTCTGCCCATCTGGGTGAATAAAAGGGGCGGTTTCATCGTAAAAAGTATTGATTTTTTCTCCTAGATTTTCTAGTTGAGAAAACTCCAAAAATCCGTTTTTATGAACCAAAATATTTACCTTAAAAATGTCTTTTCCGCCTAGGTTGGGTTTTTGATTACTTGAAAAATATAATGTACTAAAATCTGCACTTACAGATGGCGTACTTTCCCATAAACGTGAGTTTACCACTTTGCCTGCATTGATAGGTTTGGTCCAACCATTAGCCGTTTTTATGCAATAATAAATATCGCAACTGCCCATGCCGTCTCTCTGATTGCAACGCACCATAAACATATATTTCCCATCAGCAGAGAAGCATTGCGAACCTTCATTTTCATCTGTATTGAGGGGCTCTGGGAGTGGTTTAGCTTTGCTCCATTTTTCGTTGCCTAGGGGTAAACTATAGTAAATATCTTCTTGATAGTTGGAAACTACAGTAGTGAAGAGTACATCTTCTGTGGGGGTCAAGGTAGGCCAAATATTATTAAAAGCAGTATTTAAACTATCTCCCATGTATCTAGGTGAATATGGAAGTGGATTTTTGGTAAGACTATCTGCAACAATGCAGTTTTTCATTAGATGAAGGACATCTCTGCTAGGTGGAAGTTTGGAGAGTGTTTCTATTCCTAGGGCGTAGTCTCCTTGGGTCAAATAGGCTTGAGACAATAGGTATGACCAAGTGGTGTTTTTCTTGTCTTTTTTTATTTGTTTTTTACAGAGTTTTATTGCGTCTGCAGTTTCGCCAATGCTTATTTTATGATAGATATTGTTATAAACTTCTATTTCATTATTGGCTTTTGCCCAACAAGGACATTGGAAAATTCCCCAAAACAATAATATATAAATAAAACTCCTCACTCCTAACTTTTAACTATCCCACTTATAACCGTTTGTCTGATGCTTTCTATCTGTTCGTTTCGGTGCTCTTGGTCTTCGTGGAGCTCTACAGGCTTATGAATAGTCATTTTTAGTCTTCCTGGAATAGGATATTTTCTTGTAGTAGGCCAAATATTATATGCTCCAGAAATACTTACTGGAACTATGGGTAGATTCATTTCTATAGCTATTTTAAACGCTCCTCTTTTAAACGCACCTGTTAAACCTGTTTTGGTACGAGTTCCTTCTGGGAAAATCACCACAGAAACACCATTTGAAAGTGTTTTTTTTGCTTCTTCCATACTGTGAAGTGCTTGTTTCATGGCTTTTCTATTTATGAATATAAACCCTGCTGCCTTACAAGCCCAACCAACGAAAGGTATGTCGCGAATTTCTTGTTTCATAACCCATTTAAATGGTCTTCCTATAAACCCAAAAATCACGAATATATCATATAAACTGGTGTGGTTTGCCGCAAAAACGTATGACTGATTTTTGTCTAGATTTTCTTTTCCTTCCACCTTTACTGAAGTAAAAATAAGTGCACACATTAGTCTTGACCAAATCATTCCTGGGTAATATCCCCAAAACTTATGGTCTGCTAGGGTGCAACCAATGAATGTGGTTACTGCTGTTAGAATAGTTAGAATAATGGCTAACGAAAGAAAAATAAATACTAAATAAATGAACCAAAATGGTTTTAGTAATACGTTCATAATATTAAGTTTAGTCGTTAATAGATGATTAAAAATTAGTTCTGAATACAAATATATATATTTTTTTCCATAGGGTGGTTTATAGATTTAGAAAAAAGTATTAATTTAGCAAAAATATTATCTCTTTTATGGCTCAAAAGCAATTACAAATACAGAAACAGACTCAAAATATATCGCCTCAGCAACTGATGGTGGTAGGTATGCTTTCTTGTAATGTGGAGGAGATAGAGGAAAGAATTAAAAAGGAATTGGAGGAAAATCCTGCGTTAGAAAAAGCGGAAAATTTAAGTGATGTAAAGTCTTCTTCTGAGGGTGAAACGTATAATGCTGATGAGGATTATTATACAGGTGAGTATTCTGATGAATCTGATTATAAAGAGGGAGAAAAGTACGATGAAATGGGCGATTTTTCCAATCTTGGTTCCGATGGATATGATTATTATGATGATTATTCATCTGATAGTGGATATTCAGAAGGGAGTTACAATCCTCAGTCAAATCTCACAGAAGAAACTTCATTTACAGATTCGCTTTTGGAGCAGATTGAGTTTCAGAATCTTTCCAAAGTGATGAAAGCTTTGTGCTCATATATAATAGGAAATCTAGATGAGTCTGGTTATTTGCATCAAGAGATTCCGCAGATGACAGAAGACTTGAATATTAAACTAGGTCTAGAGATTACAGAAACTCAGATGCTGGAAGCATTGCTTGTAGTTCAGAGTTTGGATCCTGCTGGTGTAGGTGCTAGAGACCTTCAAGAATGTTTAACTATTCAACTTTCTAGAAAACCTGAGACAGAGAATGTGGATAATGCCATTATGATAGTGGAAGAGGCATTTGATGAGTTTAAGTCTAGACAGGTGGACAAGATTTCTAAGAAATTTTCTATTTCTAGGCAGCAGGTTAAGGATGCCTTTCTATTAATTAGTCATCTTAATCCTAAACCAGGTAATGGGTTTTCTGCTGGTGGTATGATGAAAAATGAATCTGTAATTCCAGATTTTATTTATGATAATGAGACAGATACTTTGAGTCTTAATAGCAAAGGAATTCCTTCATTAAATGTTTCTAAGGAGTATATACAAATGCTTGAGGATTTTAAGGGGAATCCTAAGAATAGAACCAAAAACATGAGGGAGTCTATTCAGTTTACTAAGCAAAAATTGGATAGGGCGAGAATCTTTATTGATGCCATTAAGCAGAGAGAGAATACGCTGCTTATGGTAATGAGAACTATTATAGATTTTCAGAAAGAATTCTTTAAGGAAGAAGATGAATCAAATCTGAAACCTCTGACTATGAGGGAAGTATCCGAGGTGGCAGATTGCGATATTTCTACTGTTTCTAGGGTGGTTTCTAGTAAATATATTCAGACTAATGCTGGAATTTATTCATTAAAAGAGTTTTTTTCTGTTAAGTTTAATACAGAATCTGGAGAGGAAGTTTCTAGTAGAAAAATAAAAGTAATTTTAAAGGAGATAATAAATTCAGAGGATAAAACTAAACCACTTTCTGATGGAGAAATTTCTAAAAAATTGGCAGAAAGAGGTTTGTTGGTGGCACGTAGAACTGTGGCTAAATACAGGGAGCAAATGTCTATTCCTGTGGGTAGAATAAGGAAGGAATTATGATAAAAGTATTGATTTCACATAGTTTATATCCAGAGTCTTTCAATGGGTTTACAGATGATTTTAAGGTGATAAAACCTAAAGAGAGGAGTTTTACATATTCTGATATCCTAAAAAAGATAAAAGATGTAGATGCTTTTATTCCTATGTTTGATTTCAAGGTTCCAGCTGAACTGATAGAGTCAGGCAAAAATCTTAAGATTATATCTAATGTAGGGGTAGGATTTAACAATATTGATATAAATTCTGCCAAAGAGCATAATGTAATCGTTTGCAATACTCCTACTCCTGTAACCGAACCTACGGCAGAGTTGGCTATGACACTTATGGGAAGCATTGCTAGAGGCTTAGTTTTGTCTGACAAAAAAGTGCGAAATTCTTCGGTGAAATGGGGCGTTTTGGAAAATATTGGTCGTGGTCTTTATGGCAAAACTTTGGGCATTGTGGGAATGGGACGAATAGGTCAAGCAACTGCTAGAAGAGCATTTGCTTCTGGAATGAAAATAATTTACTATAGCAGAAATAGAGTATCTGAAGATGTGGAAAAACTCTATAATGCTGAATATAAATCCTTGGAAGAACTTCTTTCTGAGGCAGATTTCATTTCTCTACATACTCCACTCACTGCAGAAACACATCATTTAATCAACCAAGAGAGATTGAATTTGTGTAAACCTACGGCATATATTATTAATACAGCACGTGGTGCAGTTATAGATGAAAAGGCGTTGGTTTTGGCGATGAAATTGGGCAAAATTCAAGGTGCAGCACTTGATGTTTATGAAAATGAACCACAGATTACTCAAGAATTATTGGAAATGGATAATGTGATTCTTGTGCCACATATTGGCACTGCCACACGCGAAGCCCGCAACGAAATGGCTGCCCAAGCCACACAGAATGTAGTAAACTACTTTACAGGCGGCGATATTTTTAGAGTGGTGTGAGATTTGGCTCCTTTAATTCTTGTTTATGCAGATCTAATGAGAAGCGGAAATAGTCGTTGCCTAGAAGTTGCTAATAGATTGTTACAATATGGACTTAACGATTTCTGTGCTAGAAATAAAAATTATTGACTAATCTTTTTTTATTTCTTAAAAAAGTGTACATTTGCAATTATGTGAAACTAAAATTATGAATGTGCTGTTGAGAGTGCCAATAATGATAAAATCTTGATTTATGAGAGAAACTAAATCCAGAGAAACTAAATCCTATGTAAAATATTAATCAATGAGCGATACAAAAGACATAGAAATCATTAAAGTAGCATCTAAAATAAGCGATAGCAAATTATCTGACAGTTTATTGGCATCAATAAGTGCCATAAATCTAATTAATAATTCTAGTAGTGTAAACTATCATTTAGATTATTCTGATTTAGAAATTGCTACTCCGCTTTTTATATTACCTATTGTAGTATATTTAGATAGTTGCGATAAAAATATTACAAATATAAAATTATCAGATTATCTTAATCTTATAAAATTTCCCAATGGTTTGCAACCTGACAAAATGAGGAAAAGTGAGTTTATCGCTATCATGGAACAGTATTCTAAGAAAGAATATATACCGATTATAAGTTTCCCCGCAACCAAAGAGAAGGATAATGAAAAGGATGCGATACTATCAACAGTCGAATCTATTATTGTTAGGCAATTGCATATAGATTCAAATGTAGCGATGGGATTAAAATACATCTTGGGAGAAGCTATAGATAATATAATCCAACATGCTAATTCTGAACGTGGTTATATTTTTGCGCAATCATACCCTAGTAAAGGTTATTTAGATATTTGCATCGCTGATAGTGGAATTACACTTCTGGGTAGTTATAAATCTTTGCCCAACAACGAAATAGAAAATGACCTTGAAGCTATCCAGGCAGCGAATAGAGGTATTTCAACAAAAAATCTGCCTGACGCAGAAAATAGAGGTTACGGCATTATTACTTCTAAAAATATGCTTATTGAAGGTTTGAAAGGTAGTTTTATTATGATGTCTGGAAATGCATTGCACATATATAATTCCAAAGATAGACGGTTTATAGGAATGCCGCATGATATACGATGGAAGGGTACAATTATTGCACTTAGAATTCCGTATGTAAATAAAGAATTTCAATATATTAACTACATCGAATAAATTTATTATATTTGCCTTATGAGAAATATTATAGACATAACCAATTTATTAAGTGCGGATCTAAAGTCTAGATATGCAGTTAATGATTTACTTCTGTTTATAAACAATACAGAGGGGGATGATATTGTAATAGATTTTGCCAATGTTAAGTTTGCAACTAGAAGTTTTATTGATGAATATTATAATGTAATAATGAAGAATACATCAATTAATAAGAGGATAACTACAATTAACATACCAGAAGATATTCAATTTATATTCAATACAGTACAGAAAACTCAAAATAAAGAGAAGAATATTAAGCTAGATGCAAAAGTAATAAAATGCGAAACTTTTAGTGAACTTCAGCGAGTATTTAGCACATTGCTACTATAAATATCAGGGGCCTTTAGTACGAACTATAGGTCCTATTTTTTTGTTAGTTAGTATTATTAACTAATCATTCCCGTCTAATAATTTGGAGAGAAAACGACCTAAGTTCGGGTAAAAAACGACCTAAGTTTGGGTGAAAACGACCTAAGTTCGGGTAAAAAACGACCTAAGTTCGAGAATAAAACTGAATAAGAAACAGATTTTAGTATTAGAATACTGTAGAATAAATTTTTTATTTCAATTCCCTCTTTAGTGTTATTTGTTAATTAATTTAACATTTAACGCTATTTTTTTGTCCTTTTTCTTTTAACAATTCCCATTTTTTATCCCCTTTTTTTCCACCCAATTTTTTGTCCAAATCTATCGGTCGTTTGATTGGAACAACTTGTTCCAATTAGGAATTAGGAGTTAGGAATTCTTGTGCAAACGAGAGGAGAACCAAGCTTGCTTGAGTTATCCCGAGTGCAGCCAAGAATCATGAGGTGCGA
>JAFWXW010000032.1 GCA_017517845.1 Paludibacteraceae bacterium | reverse complement strand
TTCCTCTTCCTCTTCTTCTGGAACAAACAGAGCATTATACAAACCATCATATAGAGATTTATATAATTTTTGGTATAGTTCTTCTGAAAGTTTTCCTTCTAGTAATTCATAAATTTCTTTTCTGAAATTACCATTTATATAGTCTGAAAGTGAAGAATATAATTCGTCCCAAATTTCTTTTTTAAGTTCATCATGCAACTCTTTGTGAAGAGTTTCTTTAAGTTCTGGGTATAATTTTTCGTAAATTTCTTCTTTAACTTGAAGTTTTAAAGCCTCAAAGTCTATGCTTTTGTCTTCTAATACCACACCATCTAATATGGTGGCTGCTCCATGTAAATATCCGTCCAACCAAGTTAAATATGAAACCACATCGTATGGAGAATACACTACGTGTTCTATAGCCTTTTCTGTATAAACATTTACTATGTAATACTCTACCGCCTCTGCTATTTCTTGTAATAATTCTATAAAATGTTCTACACGATGTGTGGTACTATAATTTTTAAGTACATTAGCATAGCGTAAAAAACTACGCTTTGCCTCGCCAGATTCTAGGTTTTGGTGATTTGCTAGGATTGAAACTTTTTCGGAAAAAGTATTGATAAATTTCTCGAAACGTGCATCTAAACCCAATGTTAGATATGGTGGAATATAATCTTTGTCCACAGAAAAAACTCCGTCTTTTACCTTGAATTTCATCAAAGGCAAAATATCGCCAGAGGCTAAATCTTCTTCTTTATATATTCCACATTCTGGCACAGGAGATATAAAAGGGACCTGCTCTTTGTCAAAACTGCGAGTTTTGTCTCCTTGTCTGCAACCTAGATAATATTCCTTACCGTACAAAATGGGAATCTCTAGCACTATATCTTCATCTACATGTAATAATTCTCCAGAAGGCATGAGTGCCATAAATGACAATGGACTAATCTCCAATGTTTTTTTCACAAATACACCATTACATTGGAATGCTGTGGTAGGTAAAATTCCAAAATGATTTCCTGCCACTACTTTATGAGTAATTTCCCTATTTCTCTGTAAACAATTATCTAATTCAATAAATGTTTGAGCTGTAAGTTCCATTCCAGCATGCCAATCTATTTTTGCATTTACATTCATCTCTATATGTATTTAGATAAATTTATAAACTCAATTTTGTATTATAGTTTAGTAATAATCCATTGTCTAGTGAAGTAGAATTTTCTGTTTTAAGTTCTATCACACAACGGGTATTAAACGGAATAAACCATTCCACAATAAACTTTAATAAGCCTTCTATATTGTTTTCTAGTTTTATATATTCTTCTCTAGTTAGGTTTGGAATCCATACCTTATAACTTATCAATGGTTGGGTATCTGAGGGTTTGTCGCTCCAATCATAACATGAGATTTCTGTGGTCACTCTATGATTTAACAATACAGTAAGTACATCTGATATTCTATGAAAATTGCCACGCAAACGACTTACCTTTGGCAATAATTTCATAAATTCACGAACGTACGGATTGGTTTCTGCCTCTATATCAAGACCATAATATGTTTTAAGTAATATACTTAACTTGTTTTCTAATAATTCTGCTAGTTCTTCTTCGTTGTGAATACTTTCTCTAAAACTCCAAGAATCAAACGGAATAAAGAGTTCTTCAAGTAATTTTTTACGTGCTGTGAGAGCCTCATATTTGACAGAAAAATCTCCACCTTTTAATTCTTCATCTGTACAAATAAGCCCCTGTGGCAATAATCGTAGAAACCCATCACGTGACAAAGATAGTTGTGATGATTTTTCATCCAATTTTAATATATCATCACTATAGTTCCTATAAAAAGAACCTTTGTTTCTCACTATCCAACTTTCTGTCAATTCTGGATATAAGTGATTTAGCAGCACCTCTGCCCTAATTTCTGATATGTTTCTAGTTGTGTTCATTGTTTATTATGACTATACATTAAAATTACTCGCTACGCTCGTGATTCTTGGCTGCACTCGGGATAACTCAAGCTAGCTTGGTTCTCCTCTCGTTTGCACAAGAATTCCTAACTCCTCACTCCCAACTCTCAACTCTACATACTTTTCCTCATTCTGAGTTCTAACATATAAGACCTCCATTTCTGGAATTCCAAGCTGAGAGAGTGTTAAGTCTTTATCCTTAAAATCTGAATTGATATTGCGAATTGTGTGTTGGTAAAATTGTCCCATCGGTTTGCTGCGTAATACCTCATCACTTTCTATAAATGCGGGCACCTCAGCCTCTGGAAGCATTACATTATATATCTTACCACTTTCTCTATCTTCAATAAAATCTACCCAAGAATGATTTCTGAGTACTATCTCCACATGGTCTGTAGAGAACTTTTTCTTTAGCCAAGACAAAACTTCTTCCACTGTATTGAGATTATTTAGTGGTGATTTCACAATAGGAGACCAATTTTCGTGTACAGGGCAATCATCGTCCCATGCCTGATGTGAGATTAATCTAACACTCATATATTGACCATCATAACAAAACATTTTTCCGCACAACGAGGTGAGTTCGCCACTTTCCAACTCTTCTTTGTGAATAAGTTTCATAGCCTCCTGTGCCTGAACTGCACCTATAATAGAAGCCACAACAGGAGTGGTAGGAACTCTGCCACTTTCTTGATTTCTTTTGATAGCCACTGCACAAGATGTGCTTCTTTTAAGTTCTGCTAGAGCAGAGGGTTCCAATGTGCAAGCATAACAGTTTTTTCCGGGGATAAACACCTTTGCCACACCTTCTAATGCATTAAGACCACCATCTACCCATGGCACTCCAGCACGCATACATAGACGATTTAGGCAGTAACGAGCCCACCTATTATCTACACAACCCACCACAGCATTCATCTGACGAATAAGTCCTAGTCCTACACTATAGCTTATATCGCCAACAATAGTTTTTACATTAATATTAGGATTAATTCTTTTTATACTCTCCGCAGCAGCTTCCACCTTGTAGCGATGTTTTTGAGCATCATCGCTATTAAATAATATAGATCTGGTAAGGTTACTAAATTCACAAGTATCAAAATCTACTAGAACTAAATTTCCTACTCCAAAAAGAGCCAAGTTCTTGATAACCTCATTTCCTAGTGCACCGCAACCCACCACCATTATATGAGCAGAAGAAACCTTATTCTGTTTAAACCAAGAAAGTTTTGGGTAAATATCAGCACCCCACTCCTCTAATGTAACCGTCTCTATATCATTTCCTTTTACCATGCCTGTTTTCTTTTAAGCATGTGGCAAATGTATATAAAACTTCCTCTAAAAAGTTTTTTTAGGAATAATGTTTAACATATCTAACATATTTTTATTGTTAAGGGATTAAATCTAGATTTAACATTAAAATACTTAAATGAAAATGCTTAAAAACGGACTTTTGTGTGACTATTAGTTAATTTTCAAATTTTCAAACGTTTCAAATGTAAAATGTTAAAAAATAGATTAATTAAACGCAATAAAAAAATAATGACATATATTTTTGGATACCTTTGTTCGCAGTATTAATTTAATAGTAAGGATATGGCTAAATACGTATGTATGGGGGCTATGCTTAAATGTAGTTTTGGAATGACACCTTCTACATTGATGGTAACAGTTCCACTCCGCCCTATGATTCAGAATAAACCAAAAGCCAATATCATGGACTTTGCACCTATGATGAATATTATGCCATTTGGTATGTGTAGGTCTATGGCAAACCCAACAGTAGCATCTGCCACTTCTGCAGCCATGGGAGTATTGACTCCTATGCCATGTATCCCAGTGATAGTTTCGCCATGGGCTCCAGGAGGAAAAGGAATGGTTTCTAATATGCCAGCATTGCTAGACAATTGTAAAACTATGTGTGCTTATGGAGGAAATATTTCCATAACCAATCCAGGACACACAGAAAATACCACAGGAAAATAAATAGATTACATAATAAATTTTAGTTATGAACACCAAGACTATTAATGAATTATTTGATGAGACTAAACAGAAAATGAACGGTCACACAATGCTGTTTTATTTTCACTTGTCCAATTTATGTATCACTGCAGACCCTATGGCACTGCTTTCTGCAACGGTAAAAATAGAAAATCAAGAACTAAATCTAGAAGATGTGGCATCTGTTTCTATTCCAAATGACAAACAGTTTGCAGTATTGCCAAAAGAACATGACTATCTTGTGCCTATTACCAAAGCTATCAAACTGGAGCACCCAGAATTTAAAATAGAAGAGAAGACAGAAAAAGATGAGATTACTGGAGAAGACAATGTGGTAATATATTACACCATGCCAGAAATGAACAAAGATCGTCATGATGTATGTATGGAATATATTAAGGCACAATTTGATGTTACCAAGACCAAATTGGAAGCAATATTTTCACAAGGTTCTGCCAAGGTGGCTCTTAAAATGTCTGGTGCATCAGAAGAAAATATCAAGCTAGCCAAAGACAAACTTCAAGAGATTTATGATTGGCATACCAACACCCTCAATAAATTGAAAGAAGATAAAGAAAAAGAAGTGGAAGAAGCCTTCCAAGCCTACCTTGCAGGAGAACAAGAAGAAAACAAAGCATCAGAAGAAAAACAAGCCGCAGAAGGCATAGACTCAGTATTCAGCATGAATATGAGTGCAGAATAAGACAGTTTAGATAGTCATTTTCGTCAAAATAAGATGGGAATTTTATTAAAAAACTTTTCTATAGAAAAATTTTTCTATTAAATGAAAAAATTGTATCTTTGCGATATAATAACATCTCAATTTTTTATAACTATGTGTATATCAAATAAAATCGGTCCACCAGTAGAAGGAGAAGACTTCTACGGTAGAGAAAAAGAAATTCGTAAAGCCATCAAACTTCTTGATAATAATCACTCTTTATTATTATCAGCACCTCGTCGTATAGGGAAATCATCATTAGCTAAAAGACTTATTGAGGTAAAAAAGAATGAAGGCTGGAAATGTGTATATATAGACCTAGAAGAAACTACAACAGAAGAAGGTTTTTTGCGTCTAATAATAGAGTCATTTAAGAAAAATGACATTTGGAAACAACTAGCAGAAGGAGCATCTAAAGGTCTTACCTCTATTTTTGAACGTATAGAAAAAGTTTCTGTTGGACCTATTGATTTTAGTCTAGAAAGAAAAGAAGAGCAAGAAGATTTATACAAGAATCTTAAAGAACTTATTAAGCACGATGAAGATACTTTTATTGCAGTAGATGAATTAACTCTCTTTTTAAGCATATTAAACAAAAGTGAAAATGGTGCAGAGAAAGTTGCATTTATTCTTAATTGGTTAAGAAGTTTAAGACAGGTAAGCAAGACTAAAGTAAGATGGTTATTCTGTGGTTCAGTAGGTTTAAGAAACTTCACCTCTGCTATGAATCTAGGATATACAATTAATGACCTTACAGAATTTGGCTTAGACGAGTTAACAGAAGAAGAAGCTGCAGGTTTACTCACTAGTTTATGTAAATCTGAAGAAATAAAAATAGAGAACAACATAGTGCAATATACATTAGAAAAACTTCATTGGAACATTCCGTATTTTATTCAAATTATTTTTTCTAAACTAGTAGAAGAATATGAAGGTGAAATAACTAAAGAGAATATAGATAATGCATACAATAAACTTTGTTCTGAAAACTACCTAAACACATGGTCTGAGCGATTAACAGAATATAGGACATACGAATCAATTGCACGAAAAATACTAAAACTTCTTTCTACTCAAGAAGCTGGATTAAAACGATCTACTATCTTAAATTATTTAATGACAGATCAAGATTCTTCAAAAATAGAAGAATTTGACTTTACACTAAGTAAAGTACTTGAGATGCTAGAAAATGATGGATACATTCTAAAAAAAGATTCATTAAGAGTATTTCGTTCACCTCTACTTAGAGATTATTGGTTTAATAAATTTGTGGAATAAATCATCTATAGATGCAGAAAAAAACGTCATTTAATAAATCTATTGTACCTCATAATGAATTATTGAGAGGCTTTCCAGATATTAATAACGAAATATATAATTCGTTAACTAACTATCTGGCTACTGAAAATTTAACTAAAATTGCTCAACCTAATCTTATTATTGGTGAAGATGGCAGTGGCAAGACATTTCTATTGCACAAAATAATTAGACATATCAATAAAAATTTTAGCAATAAATTTATTCCAATAATAATAGAGGGTAAGTCACTCTATTCTACAAAAAACATATGGAATAAATGTGCGGTACACCTAAATATAAGTGGCAAAAACAATACATTTGATGAGATTATTAATTGGCAAAAAGAGAATAGCAAACGTATTATACTACTTATTGATAACATTCAATATTATTTTGAAAGAACCAATAATGTAGAACATTACGATTTTCGAGGAAAGATTTATAAAGCAGGAGCACCAATTATTGTTGCTACATCCAACAATGTGCTTCCTGCTTTTACAGAATATAACGCTGCATTTTTTGATGGATTTAAGATTTCGTATCTAAAACCTCTCACTTCTGAGATAATAAAAAATATAGTAGGGAATAAATATGACATCTCACGAGTCGAAAAATTGATGTTTTACTTACCCAAAACAATCAAATCTCTGATAATAACTTTGGAAATAATAAGCAGAAATCAAGATTCTGCAAATGACATCCAAGTATTATTAGATTTATACAACCTATATTTTCAAAGTAAATACGATTCCCTTTCTACTCCTACACAAAAAATCCTAACTAGCATTTCACATTCAGACAATAATATCATATTATCTGAAATAAGAGAAAAAACTGGATTGGAAAATGGAAAAATATCTCCTTATCTAAAACTAATGATTAATCAAAAAGTTTTAGGCAAAGAGACCAAAACCGAAAGAGGAGGCGCTTATTATATAACAGACCCACTCTTTAAATTATGGCTTAAGCAAAATTGTTAAATCTTGATGATTATTGAGCATCTATCTCTTGAGGTCGCAGAATGCATAGACTCAGTATTCAGCATGAATATGAGTGCAGAATAAACAAAGGCTTATCTTGCCACATACAACCATTTTACACTCTATCTGGCAGAATAAATAGGTATATATTTTGCCAAATAGAAAAATTATTTATATATTTGCAACAAAATCCAATACATTATGAGTGTAATAATAGGTAGAAAAAAAGAGATAGAAGAACTAGAAAAACTCTATCATAGTGACCGTTCAGAATTTGTCGCAGTATATGGCAGAAGACGCGTTGGAAAAACCTTTCTAATCAATCAGGTTTTTAAGAATCGTTTCACCTTTCAACACACAGGAGTTTCACCTGTAGATCAAGAAAGTGAGAAGAATCTTATGAGAACACAATTAGAAAGTTTCTACTATACACTTTTGAGTCATGGTTTAGAAGGCTACGACAAACCCAAAACTTGGATGGAAGCTTTTTTTCAACTAAAACAACTACTGATAAGATTTGACGATGGCTCTAAACAAGTAATCTTTTTAGATGAACTTCCTTGGATGGATACCCCACGCTCTGGATTTTTACCTGCATTTGAAAGTTTTTGGAATGGTTGGTGTAGCAGCAGGGATAATATTATGCTTATTGTATGCGGAAGTGCGACTTCATGGATATTAGGAAACTTATCTCGTAATAAAGGTGGACTATATGGCAGACTTACAGACGAGATTAAATTATCACCTTTTACTTTAAAAGAATGTGAAGAATATTTTGAACACGAAAATATTATAATGTCACGCTACGACATTATTCAAGCATATATGGTATTTGGGGGAATTCCATATTATCTAAGATATTTCAAAAAGGGTTTTAGCCTATCTGGAAATATTGATGAAATACTTTTTGGAAGGAATCCTCGACTTAAAGACGAATACAATAGACTATTTAAAGCAATATTCAGCAACCCAGAAGATTGCAAAAAAATAATCAAACTACTTTCTACAAAACATATAGGTTATACTAGAGAAGAAATCTCAGCAGAAACTGGAATTCCTTTTGGAGGAGGACTTACAAATACATTAACATCACTTATAGAAAGCGATTTCATACAAAAATACACTCCATACAATGAGCACGGGAAGGTAGTAAAATATAAACTTATCGACAACTTTTGTTTGTTTTGGCTTAAGCATGTAGAAGCAAACAGTAACAAAACAAACTATATGACTGAAAATATTACTTCAGACATTTTAAAGTATTGGAGAGGTATTGCATTCGAAGAAGTTTGTTGGCAACATATTGATAACATCAAAAATGCTCTTGGAATAAAAGGTGTCAACTGCTCTATATCAGCTTGGAGCATAAAAGGCAATGACAACCGAGAAGGAGCACAAATAGACCTTCTAATTATTAGAAAAGATAATATTGTAAATCTTTGTGAAATGAAATTTGCAAGCGACATCTACAATATTGACAAAGAAGAAGACTCAAAACTTAGACATCGCATTGAAACCCTCAAAGATACACTCTCTGCAAAACAAGCCATACACCTAACCATAATTAGCACATATGGTATCAAATATGGTAAATATAGTGGACTAGTTCAAAAAGAAATCACAATGGATGACTTGTTTGGAGATTAATTGAGCTTAAGCAAAATTGTTAAATCTTGATGATTTCTGCTGATACATTTTGGTAGTCTGGCATACAATCGCCAATTGGAATTACTTTATTAAATGAGTTTTAAAACTTAAAAACTGTACTATTAATTCCACAGAGGTAGTACGCATTTTATGTTTATCTTATTAGGTTTAATTATCTTTTACAAAAGTGTATTTTTGAATAATAAATTTTGTCTTATGGAACAAAAAGAAAATAACATAGAAGATAAAAGATTAATCGCTATAGGTAAGCTGATTAAGCAATTACGCATTGAAATGGGATATAGTAGTGCAGAAATATTTGCGTACGAGAAGAATATTAATAGAATTAGTTACTGGCGTATGGAGAAAGGTAGTAATATCACTTTAAATTCTCTTCTTAAAATTCTTGATATTCACCAAATATCACTTAGTGAATTCTTCAATCGGGTAGAAATATAATCATCTTATTTTGTAAAAAACTAGCATCCAAACTATCTTATTTTGACAAAAATGACCTTGCAAATCATCTTATTTTGACATCTTTAGAAAGAAAATTACCACAAATCACCTAACTACTTATATATTAATACGTTACATTTTACAAGGTGCGTTTTCCTATGAATTTGAGGGTAAAAAAGGTGCGTTTTCCTATTGAGCACCTTTTTTTGTTTAATCCATTAAATAAAAACCACCCTATTTTGTTTAGTTGATTAAACAAAATAGCACAAAAACACTCTGAACTCTGCGGAATGTGTAAATTTTTGCCACATTCCGCAGGATTGCGAGCATTTTTTATTATATTTGCAAAAATATAATTTCTGTATATATGATTGTAGGTAGAATTTTAGAGAAGGAAAAACTGATGAAAGCATACGAATCTGAGTATTCGCAGTTTGTAACAGTATATGGTCGCAGAAGAGTGGGCAAAACATTTTTTGTGCGAGAAACCTTTGATTACAAGTTTACGTTTGAGCATGCTGGATTGGCTAAATCTTCTATGAAAAAGCAACTAAAAGCATGGCAATCTTCTTTGAAGGAGGCTGGTGCGAATGTGCCTTTGGCTAAAACCTGGATAGATGCATTTGATCAACTAAAAGATGTAATTAAAAATTCTACAGAAAATAAGAAAGTTATTTTTATAGATGAAATGCCTTGGATGGATACTTTCCATTCTGGTTTTATTCCTGCATTAGAACATTTCTGGAATGGTTGGGCTTCTGGCAGAAAGGATGTGTTATTGGTTGTTTGTGGTTCTGCTACTTCATGGGTAATTAACAAACTAGTTAAAAATCATGGTGGTTTACGTGGACGTGTAACAACTAAGATAAATATAAAACCTTTTACATTACAAGAATGTGAGTTATATGCCACTGCCAACAAGTTGGGAATGAGTAGAAGGCAAATACTAGAAAACTATATGATAATGGGCGGTGTCCCATTTTATTGGACATTTTTGGATAGAAGCAAAAGTCTTGCTCAAAATATAGATAGTATCTTCTTTAACCCAGAGGGTGAACTTCATAATGAATATGATGATTTATATGCTTCATTATTTAGAAATCCTGAATCGTATATCAAAGTAATTCATGCACTAGGAATAAAAAAAGTAGGAATGTCTAGAGAAGAACTAATTGAGTCGATAAAGATTTCTGACAATGGCAAACTTTCTACAATCCTAGAAGATTTGGAATATTGTGGCTTCATTAGAAAATATAATCATATTGGATTTAAGAAGAAAAACGCAATATACCAATTAATTGACCCATTTACTCTTTTCTACTATAAATTTATGCAGAATAATGAACGCAACGACGAAAACTTTTGGTCACATAATCAGGGAACTCCACTTTATTACAATTGGTGCGGGCTTGCATTTGAAAGAGTATGTCTAGCACATGTTCCTCAGATTAAGTCAAATTTAGGAATAACAGGTGTAATTAGCAATGTATGTTCCTGGAGAAGTACAGATTCCAAAAATGGCAAAGGAGCACAGATAGATTTGGTTATAGAACGTGATGATAATGTGATAGATATTTGTGAAATAAAATATACAAAAGAAAAATATACAATAGATTCTGACTATAATGAAGTAATACAGAACAAAAAGGCTAGATTTATTCAGGAGTTGCAAACTTCCAAAGCTGTACATTTAGTTTTAATTTCTGCAAACGAAGTACAAAAAAATGAGTATTCAAATGAATTTCAAAAAATAATTTTGGCAGATTCTTTATTCTACTAACTCATAAAAATACTCTGAACTCTGCGGAATGTGGTAAAATTTGATAGATTCCGCAGGATTCAGAGCTTTTTTTTAGATTTTAAAGACTATAAGAGTTGAATAAAAAGATGTAATTCAACTCGTTATTTTAGTTCTTCTTCCTTAAGTTTTGCACTAAGTTTGCCAGTGGCAGGTGCTCCTGGCACTGCAATACCTTCTGATGTGCTTGGAGACTTAAATGAAGATTTCACTTTCATGTTTTTCATTTCTATATCGCCACCTGTGATAGAACCTTTTGCTGTAACATCACCTTGAAGGGTGGTTTTACCATAAAGGTCTAGATTTCCACCTCCCACTGCTGTGTTGCCTCCAGAGAGTTGGACTACTGCTTTGGCTTGTTGGAGTTCTAGAGTAGAGTCTGCAAATAGTCCTGTCTTATCTGAAGAAACTTGTAATTGAGCACTCTTAAGTTTGGAATCACGTGCACCCATATACATTTTTTCAGAAAGCAGAAGCATAGTACTACCTTTGGCTAGTGATTTTTCTGTGCGTTTATCTTTATCTACATCCATAGATTTCACTTCTAGCACTTTGGCATTTACAGACACTTTTCCTGTTGCCTTACCTTCTGTATCTGTTACAGACACATCCACTTTTTCTGCTCGCAATGCTATTTTTCCATCTTTGGTAAGAGCCTTTTCTTGTTGTTTCTTATCTTTCCACTCATAGTCTAGAGTTTCTAGATCTATGTTTTTGGACTTAATGATAACATCACCTACTGCAGGGTAATCTGCTTTGGTGATTTCACCTTTGTCATTGCGTTCCACTTTGGGATTAAGAGTACTTATTTCTACCTTACGTGAAGCCATGGTAATGGTACTATCATCTTGAAGTGATTCATCTGCTTTGACAGTTCCAATATTCACATGTTTTGCTGTGATACTTACACCTGCTTCTTTGTTTTCACGATAATTACCATCACCATCTACAGATAGGGCTGTGATGTTTTCTGAACGCATGCTAATGAATGTACCTGTGGTTTTATCTTTGAATGATGATTTTTTATTATCCACAGTTTTTTCCATCTCTTCTATGCAATTTTTTTGCCTATTGGCTTCTGCAAGTTTGGATAGCACACTGAAATATCCTGCCATAGAACTATATAATGAAGCAGAACATGTTTCAAAGGATTCATAAAGTTCACTAATGTCTAGGTAATTGGTACGTGCTGCAGTAACACTTCCCAATAGGTCTTCTGTTTCAACTATCTTTTTTAAGTTCTGCATATTAGATTCTACCTCTTGCTTGAGAGATTTGGAACGAGACTCTAGATCTTTTATTTGAGAATCCAATTGTTTACCCCTGTTTTTAAGAATAGACTTCTTGTTTGTATTAGACAATGTGGCATTCATAGCAATGCCTGTTTCTGAACTAAGTTCCACTCCTGTTATTCCACCACATGCAGGGCGAGTGAAAACTCCTTTGGCATCTTCACTAATGAGTGCGACACTACGTCCTTGTGACACCACTTCTGAGAATGGCAATACGGCATGTTCGTTGCCGTCTTTGCCTGGGTCTTCTGCTATGTTGCGAATTTGCGAAGCACGGGTTGTTACGCTTCCTCCTAATAACCCGCCTAAACCTGTGGCTTCTATATTTACATCATTACCTCGCACAACTATGTGTGAAGGCATATTGTAAAGTACTCCGTCTTTATCTACATTGCCTATAATAATCTCTGGTGCAGAAAGGATTATGCGATTTTCATCACGAATAAACTTGCCTCTGGTGAGTTCTTTTAGTTCACCTAGAGTGTCTGTCAAGTTGTTTTTCATGGACTGAACTTCTGTCTTGCAACGCTTAATCTCTTCTAAATCCTTTTTGACATTTTTCTGAAGTTCCTCTAGTTCAGATTGCCACTTTTCAAAGTTTTCTGCTATTGTGTTCATTGTTGATCATTATTAACGTTTTTCATTAATTGTAGGAACTCTTCTTTATAATTGCGTATCAATCCTTTTGCAAAAGTACCATCAGGTTGGATTCTGAAGAATGATTTTTTATCATCAGAGAAAAGAATTGCACCTTTGTCGTTTGTTCCCCAAACTTTATCATCAGATAAATCCATAAATCCACCTACATCAAGCTGTTTCTTTACTGAGTCTAAAGCCTTATCACCCCAAACCTTGTACCAAGCTTCTTCACTTTCTTCCATACCTCTGTTTTTTACAGTAATAGAATTTGCAACACTTTCATCATCATAGGTTTGTATTTGTACGAATGATAGACTTTTTTCCATTTCTTCATTTTTCCCAACAATTCTTTTTAAATGGTTATACACTAATTCCCTTTTATTTAATTCAATTTGCAAGTTGGACACTTCTCCATTAAAATTACCTTTTAGTCTATTCCATAAACGATCTACTTCATCTTTGTAATCCTTGTCATCAAAAATCTTCAAAATTTGAATCTTTTTACTACATTCTTCTAATTCTTCACTTATAAGTTTTATAGAATTCTTAAATACTTCATCTTGCTCAGTGATTTCATGTATGATATCACTATATGCTTTAAGAGTACTTCCATTAAAGAATTTAACATCTTGATGATTCTCTCTACCGCATATTGTTCTATATTTACTCAATATTGAATTCAAATTGTCTCTATAGGAACACAAATCTGAATATGCTCTTAACGCATCTTCTTTTGCATATTGTAGAGGAGTTTTGTGTTCTACATTTACAAATGATCTTAAAATACCTATTCCCTTATTATTTAGATTTTTTACTGGAACAGCTTTCCCTTCTCCTGCCTCTAATCTTAAATAACGATTTGATTTTATAAGCATTGTACCACCAATAGGTCGCAAAAGTACTTCTACATAGTTTCTAAAGAAACTTAAATCAATCATTCCTGTAATAGTTCCTAACAAATTATCTGCAAACAAACTAGAAGCAAATTCATTAATTGTTTTTTGGAATCCACTATTTTTATATTTACCAAAACAATTCTTAATATTAGTACCAGATTCTAATTTCAAATTATTTCTTGCTTCTATACTTACATTCTTTCCAACTATTTTCACATCTCCTAATGGAGCATTAATAGTTATACCTTGGAATGCATCTATACTTACTGAACCAAAAGGAGAACTTACATTTATACTTCTATTGTGTGTTGAACCAGTTATAGAATAGATTCCAAAATAATCGGAAATTTCAAACCCACCTCCAAAATATTTTGCTTCATCAAATTTAAATGACTGCTCATCACATAAACCAAAAGATGACACATATTTAGCTATTGGCATAAAGTTAGAAACATAACGCTCCAATCCTGCATTATCTGTAAATGAAATATGGTGACCATTGGCAGATGTAATAGATTTTACTTTGCCATGCATTTGGCTTTGAGATGCGATAGAAGGTCTATTGGATTCATTATAAAAAGCACCACAAACGTATGGTCTTTCTATATTTCCGTCTTCATAATCCACTAATACTTCATCATTCACAGCAGGTGTAAATAAAAATCCCGCCCCATCAGAAGCCATAGGTGTAGCAACACGAATCCAAGGAGTCCAGTTATTACTTTCATTAATTTGATCCTCATTTTTCTGCTCTGTATCTTTCTCTTTTTGCCATGGGAATTTTACACGAACACGTCCCAAACGAGAGGGATCAAAATTATCCATTACAATAGCACGTTGAGCAGAAGATTTACGAAAGCGGTTTTCTATAATTGGCAATGGATAGACAGTATCACCATTAAACTTAATTAAAAGTATCTTATAATCTTCTACATAACTAATATCATCACCAAATTTAGTTCCTATAATATAATTCTCTATATTATAAACAACATATTTGTCATCTCCTGTAGATAACTTTATTACTTGTCCTACTTTTACTGGAGGCACATAAGAAATATTGATTATAATCTGATTGGATTGAGAGAATTGTTGTCCTTTGTATATTTCTTGATAGTTTATTTTTTTTCTTTGTTCATCTGCATATAGATAACTTCTCTCTTCCTTTATGGTTTCATCACCTTCTTTCTTGTAGATATATCTAAATTTATTTTCATAATCTTTATTAACGCCATCTTTAAAATATTTTATATGCAAAACCCTATCTGCTATATATTTTGCGGTTGCTACTAAACTATCAGACACTGCTCCATTCTCTTCAAATGCACGAAGAGAAGCTGCTACTTCAGAGAACCAACACATATAATCTCCTAATACCGCATAATCTTTTCTTTCCACCTCCTTGATATTTTCTAAATATTCTGGTGCCAACACATAGCAAGATGAATAAAGATTAGATGTTTCTTTTGTTGCAGTAGAATTAAAGTTTTCTTTATAATCTACTCCTTTATCTTTTAACTTACCTAGATAATCGGGGTCCACCCAATTACTTTCATCCGTTTCAAAATAAGAATCTATTATCTCTGTTTCTGTATTTAATTCTAAATTTGTATTTGTAACTGTTTCATCTAGACCTATGTGCAATTCTTGATTTTCATCAAAAAATAAGAACTCACCATCTCTATTACACATACGTACCATAAAGTCATAGAAACTTTCATTATATTGAACTGCGTATGGAATAATGGAGTTTTGTATTTTGTTTTTTATTATATTTGAAATATCTCCAGTTTCACTTTTGGTTAGTATCTTTCTAAAATTCTTAAAACTAGTACTATTAGAAGTTTGTAAAGTAGGTTTTATCATTTCATCTACAAGTAGTTTTCCTGTAAATGCTTGAGAGAATTTATCTATAGTTAAGAATTTGTCTAAACTATATGCAGTTAAAGTTATCTTTTCACCTTTTTTCCTTATGTTGAAAATAAAATAATCCTTAAATAAATCAGATTCAGTAGTTCCGTTATTATTTCTATATGATAATTTTATCAATTTATCTTTAAAAGTATTTATATCACTAACTGTCTGAATTTCTATTTCTAAAGAACTAGGTTTATACATACATTGAATCAGATTCACATTTAGTACAGTTTCATCAATTCTAGTATAATCAGAATTGATTTCTCTTACATATAATCTATATTCTGTTGCCATAGTCTTAAATTCCTTTTAATTAAACTATTACACAATTATTTTATTTACTCATTTATACTATTAATGGTATCGATAATAAATCTATCGTAATCTCTGAGAGAACCTTTTTGAAGATTGCCATCAGTTCCTATCTTAAAGAAATTTCTCTTGTCATCAGAAATCAAAATTGCTCCTTTTTCACGTTCTGTCCAGGCTCTTTCGTCATTTAATCTAGCAAAATCTGCTATTCCTGTTGCCTCTTTTGCTACGGTTTTTATTAAAGATTTCACATTAAATTCTGAATTATCTTTTCTTCTCACCGCATCTTCTATATTCATTCCATCTGCCCAATCGTCCATTTCTACCACATCATCTAGATTCTTTTCACCTTTTACTGCATATTTTAATTCTTTATACAATAGTTCTTTTGTTGAAATAATATTAGGAGCATCAGCTTCGCTATCCCAATTCTTCATTTGAGATTTAAATATATTATCAAAATCCTCTATTTTGGATTTAATTTCATTGTCATGTAATTTATAATTATCAAATAATGAATCTTTTATATCATGGATTTCATTTGCATCTCTACGCATAGCTCTCAAGAGTCCTCTTTCGTCAGAAGACAAAGTGTAAATCTTATTTTCCAACTCTTCTTCTGTTAGCACGCCCAAATCTGTAACTAAAGTTTCCCCTACAAGTTGAATCGCAGTATTTTTATATTCCTTTACCCTCTCACATAAACTAGCCCATTTTTCACACATAGAACGATAATTTCTAGCAATAGTCTGTATATTAGAGATTGTATTTAATAATACATCAACAACATTTTTTTCATTGGTACAAGACAAAAATGAACCAAAATCGTTGTTTGCCCTATCTCTTTCTATTATAGTTTCCCCATCACCTGCTTCTAAACACATATAACGATTTGACTTTATAAGCATGCTTCCACCAATTGGGCGTAAAATAACTTCTAAATATGTTCTTAAGAAACTAAAATCTATACCTGTTACTTTATTAAGCACTGCCCATGGTTCAACAAATATTCCCAAATTTTCTTTGTTACGAAAATATCCTGGAATGTTTGTTCCAGAGGTGATTGTTAGGTTGTTTCTAGCTTCTATATTCACATTCTTCCCTACTATATTTACATCTCCCATGGGTGCCTCTATATTTATTCCAGAAAAAGCGTCAATAGATACTTTACCAAATGGAGAACTAATATTTATGCTTCTATTGTGAGTAGAACCTGTAATGGAATAAATTCCATAATAATCTGCTATCTCAAATCCACCTCCAAAATATTTGGTATATGGACCTTTGAATATACGTTGGTCTGCCAACCCAAATGATGCAGCAAATCTGGCTAATGGTAAAAAGTTTGCCGCATATCTTTCTCCTCCTGCATTATCAATAAAAGACAAGTGATGACCATTGGCAGAGGTAATAGATTTTACAATACCTTTGGTTTGGCTTCTAGAAGGAATAGAAGGTCTGTTGGTATTATTATAAAATGCCCCACAAACGTATGGTCTTTCTATATTTCCTTCTTCATAATCTACCAAAACCTCATCTTTTACAGAAGGAGTAAATAAAAAGCCAGACCCATCAGAAGCCATTGGAGAAGAAATTCTAATCCATGGAGTACTATTAATTTTATTCAAATCCTCCTCTTCATTATTTATCACACCATCTTGCCATGGATATTTCACACGAACTCTACCTAAACGACTAGGATCAAAATTATCTACTACTATTGCTCTCTGAGCAGAAGATCTTCTGATATGTTTTTCTGGCATTGGTAGTGGAAAGAAACCTTTTGGAGTCTTTTTTACTAGTAGAAGTTCACTTTCTTCATTGTAATATTGATTTTCGTCTTGTGATAGTTTTAGGTCTATCTGATACACAACATACGAATCATTTTTGTCTGTTACTATATCACCCAACCTATAATTATAATGTTCTGATGTAATAACTTTTAATTGACCATTTTTTGCTTCTTCTTGAAGAGAATACAAACATTGATAACCTTTATTATCTCTTACTATATCATTTTCTTCTTCTCTAGTCATTTCTCCAGAAGAATATAGTAACATATCTTTTGGATACTTATGATTAAAGACACTATTAAAATACCAAACAAAAAGTCCATAATGGGAATTATTAATAGAAATCACAGCTCCTGCAGTCATCAAAGAATCTTTAAGTGTTCTTTCTAATGCCATTGCACGAAGTACTGTACAGACTTCTGAAAAAGGGTGAGTAAAGTCATCCCAAGTGGAATATTCATCTATTTCTATTTTTTCTAAATACTCAGGGGCTAAAACGCCAAATGCAGTATTGAGTTTTTTATTCTCAGTAACTGCTTCATTATAATTTTCTGAACCTAATAAATAATTTCTATCTACCCAATTGGTTTCATCAGATTCATTATAAGATTCTATATATTCAATGTAGGTAGGTTTCAAAGTCTTTATATCAAAAGAATTGCCATTTCCTAACCCTATATTTAATTTATTGTCATCGTCTAGATATAGAAATTCTCCGTCACGACTGCATAATCTCACCAAAAAGTCATAAAAACTCTCATTGTATTGCACTGCGTACGGAATGATAGTCTCTACATAAACATACTCCTGTTTTTCTTCCCTGCTTTCTTCTGGATTTTTTAGTTTCTTTTCTAGAAAGTTATGAACATTATTCAAAACATAACTACTTATTTCCCCTCTTCTATCTCCTGTTAATATTTTTCTAAATTTATCGAAGTGTTTACTTTGGGAATTTTGCAGACTAGGTTTTATAATGCCATCTATTAATGTTTTGGCAGTAAACGCCTGACAAAATTTATCTATTGTAAGAAAATAATCTGGACTATATGCAGTAAGAATTACTTTCTCATTATTAAGTTTTATATTAAAAATGAAATAGTCTTTTGCATAAATGGTAGCTTCATTAGAAAGTGTAATTAATGAATTTCTAAAATCTCCTATAGACCTTTCTGTTTGAATCTCAACTTCTAGGCTACTAGGTTTATACATCATTTTACTTAGTGAAGCACTCAATAGTACCTCTGCATTTTCCAAAGAAGCATCTTGTGTAAAAGTTATTGGTTCTGTGGTATCATCTGAAAAAACTTTTTTGATTAATACCTTATATCCCGTTTTCATAACCCTACGTTTTTAACTATTAACCACTAATCTCCTCTGTGTATTTGATCCTATGTAACTAACATCATGAAGTAAAATCTTCATATTAAGAATCATACCTTGACCTCTCTTATGATTAGTATCAAATATTTCTTCTATCTCCACTATGTAACCATAAAGAACTGTTGCTGTATCATAAGATTCTACCAATCTATCATTCTTATATGTTATATTATATAAAACTGAAAAAGCGTGACATTCTCTATCTTTAAGGATATTATATAAATCTTTGTAACCTTCTCCAGATATAGAACGCAAAGTAATATTTGCTAAAGAAGCATTAATTAGACCGTATGGCTGACCAGATTTGTCACGAGAACGAAAAGATTCATAATCTAAATGTTGCACAGTATATCCGTTCTCTTGACGCAAAGCAGCAAGTTCATTTACATCTCCTAAAAAAAGAACCGCTTTAAGTTGGTTTGAAAAGATTTCTGCCATAAAGTAAAGTTTTATAAATTATAATTCTGAAATTCTACACCATCTATAGTGGTTTTCTCTGCTACAATTTCTAGTTTTATAAGTCGTAAACTTTTTGCATCTATATCGTATGACTCACTTATAGAGAAACAAGAAGCATTTTCAAAAGTCACTATTTTTTCCTCTTTTTGAGAATCGGAATGAGGAGAGAATTTAAATTCTAAACAACCAGACAACAACATTCTTTTAATATACCAATCATAAATAGTCAAGTCTCTATCATTTGGAGAAACCAAAGTGATTTCTATACTATTATTTTTGGCATCTGTATCTGGCAGTCTATAATTGTATCCGCAAGAACATTTGTATCGACAACTAACAACATTGTATTCTTTATCATAATTTCCAATTGAGTTGTCGCCTATTTTTAAAGTCGCAGATAATGACATAATTTTAATTTTTTTATTATTAAGGGTGGGCTAAGTGGTTTAGTCCACCCTCACTTACAGTTTAAAATAAATAATTACTTCCAAGGATTTGCGAACTCAACTGGTCCGTTTTTCAATTCTTGGCAAACTATTTCTACTTCTTCATAGTGACCTTCGCCATCTTCCCATTTTTCGGTAAAATGTACGCAGTAGCAACCTTTGCCAGTTAGTTCTTTCATGGTAGAACCATCTACTGTGTTTGCGAAAGAGATTTTTACGTCGCGAGGATCGTTTGCAGAAAGCATCCATTGTAGAAGTTGGTTATTACCGTCGTTCATTGCTTTTACACGGATAGTAATTCTGCCACCACGAGGAATACCTGCGATTTGACCTTCACGATCCACTTCTTGGTTAAACTTATAGTCAACCAACATTACTTCACGGGCTTCAAAGCCACTTACCTCCAATTGTACTGGAGTTTTATTTTCTGCCATAATGTTTAAATTTAATTAGTTACACGTTTTTGTTAACTTTATGCCCAGTCGTTTTCATAAACTACTGAACCAAATTCGATCTTTTGACAAGTAATGACGATTTGTTCTGAGTGTTCTTTTTTGTCTTCCCATTTTTCGTCGAAGTCGATGCAATATCCATTAGTAAATTTAATGGTTTTCATCACTTTACCTGTCTTTGTTTCCATGAAGGTGATTGTACCGTTTTTAGGAAGATTGCGTTCAATCATCCAAGCTAATAAATCTGGAGTACCATCATTATGAGCTTTGACACGGATAGTAATTTTACCTCCACGAGGAATACCAGACATTTGTCCTTCGATGTCAGTTGCCTGATCAAATTCGTAGGTTACCATTAACACTTCGCGTTCTTTGTAACCATCAATTTCCAATTTTACAGGAGTCTTTGCCATAGTTTTAAAGTTTAAAAGTTTAAATAAATACGATAATATCATCTTAATTAAGACATTTGAGTTTCTTTATCCTTTTTGTCTGCAGATACTTTGATGATAAAGTTTTTTGCAGAATAGAAAGGAGTCAAGCTAATATCACATGTGATTCTTTTTGTTACAGGGTCTTGTGTTGGCTCTTTAATCTCATAATTTTGGAATAAATTACCATAACCTTTATAATCATTTAAGAAGGCTTGAATTTTGGCCTTTAGGTTTTTTGGAGAATTGTATGGGTCCCAGTTTTCTAGAGCCACTTCATGAACATAATTCATTAATACTTTTTTCACCCAATCAAATACACGTACTATAGGGTATTCTTTCATTGCGGTATTATCACCATTGTAAAGTGTAGAATTGTTAAATGCTATTACTCTGCCTTCTGAATATACCATAGGAATCACTTGATTGTCCATAAGTGAAGCTATTTCAGATTTCAAAAGGTCTAGGCGAACACCTTTTACACCATCTAGAGTACCATATTTTTTACCTCCTGCACCTTGTGCCATATTTGCACTTTCGTCGTATAGTTTACCTGCTAATGCACTAGAACTAGAGATAAAGAATGCAGGATTTTCTCTTTCATCTACAGATAGTTTTTCAGACTCACGTCCTACTATCCAGTTTGCAGTCATAATTACATTTTGTAATTCTATATCGCTATCTTTATAACCTTCGGTGTTTGAAAATAGGTCATCAAAAGAATATTCGTCTGCGTGGTCGGTAAGTAACATTACTTTATATTTGAATGCTATTTTTGCCCATTGAAGTAGAGATACTTTGTCTTGGAACACGTTGCCTGGCACTACTAGTAGGCTATAACAATCTTTTAGACTTAAACGGTCAAAACCACCACGAAGAATATTATCTACTTCACCTGCAAAACCAGAATCTGGGTCTGCTATATCATCTTTGTAAACATTAATGATACGAAGATTTTTTACTTTTTCAGCGTTAGCTGTTTTAAAGAATGAATCCAAAGCACGATAAGAACGTTCTAGGTTTGCTGTTGCAAAAAGTGCATCTGTGATACCTTGGCTAAGAACTTTTTCTAGTTTTTCTTCTTTTTCCTTACAAGCATCTACAAATTCTGTTGCACTTGCATGACCTTCTTCCAAAATATCTAACCAACCTTTGATATCATTGATTAAGTTTTCACGTTTTTCTTTGAAACGTTTATCTGTTAAGAATACAGCTTTAGCAGCTTTTTTTGTAGGATTTAAATTGTCTGCATCTGGCATAAAACCACGAACTGCGTTAAATCCACCAAAAGCAGATAAAAGTTCTTGTTGTTTTTCACTAGAATTAGCAACTGGTGCTTGTTCTGCTACTACTTGTTTTTTAACTTCTAATTCAGCCATAATTCATTCGTTTTATTTGTTTTCTTCCAATTCTGCTAACATTGCTTTTAGCATTTCTTTTAACTCATTTTGTGCTGTAGCATCTTTTAAAATCTCTCTTAGTTTACGATTTTGTTCAATGCTTTTACGAATTTTTGCGTTGGTGTCGATTTTTAGTTTTACAGAAGACAAAAACTCACTGTTTTTTACTAAATTTCCTTTTCCACCTTGTGCTTCAAAATCACGAAGTTCATTAAACTTAAGTACTTCATTTACAGAACCACCTTCTTCATCTACGAAATCCACTTCTACTTTTGGTTTGAAGTGAGCAAACGCATCAGAGATAGTTTGAATATTTTCTACAAACTCAGGATTACCTGGCTCAGCATCCGATGTGTATTGATCTATCATCAATGTTTTGTTATTGTCTATCGGACTCACTTTAGCATTTGATTCTTCATCTGGAGCCATTGAGATGAAATTTTCTTTCATTGCCATAATTTTTTAGTTTAAGGATTAATTATTTATTTTTTTACTGTAAATTCTATCTTGTCATTTATAATATTCACTTGTACTGTATCACCAGATTGTACTTTGCCACTAATAATTAGTTTTGAAAGTGGGTGACGAAGTTCTTTTCTGATAATACCTATAAGTGGACGAGCACCATATTGTTGGTTATAGCCTTTCATAGCTATTTCTTTTTTAACCTCATCTGTCATTATTAGTTTAATATTTTGCTCTTCTAGCAATTTTAATAAACCATTTAAATGAATGTCAAAGATTTTAACCACACCCTCTGGCATTATAGGTGAGAATGGAACTATCTCTGTTAAACGAGCCAAAAACTCTGGACGAAAATGTCCTTGCATAATATCCATTAACTCATTGTTTTCTGGTATGCGACCTTCATTGAACGCATCTACTATAAACTGACTACCTATATTTGAGGTGAAAAGTATCAATGCATTTGAGAAGTCTCCTACTCTACCCAAACGGTCATGTAGTTTTCCTTCATCTAGGATTTGTAAAAACAAGTCAAAGACAGATTTATGGGCTTTTTCTATTTCGTCGAACAACACCACTGAATATGGTTTTTGGCGAATTTTATTTACAAGTAAGCCTCCTTCTTCATAACCCACATATCCTGGAGGAGCTCCGTATAATAATGCCACTGAGTGTTCCTCTTTGAATTCTGACATATCAAAACGGATAAGTGAAGATTCATCTTCAAATAGAAACTCTGCCAATGCTTTGGAAAGTTCTGTCTTACCTGTTCCTGTAGGTCCAAGGAAGAAGAAAGACCCCATTGGCTGACCTTTTTTGTTTAATCCACTACGAGACTCAAACACAGAATCAAGCACTGTTTTCACTGCGTGGTCTTGACCCACAACACGTTTTTTAAGAGTACTTTCTCCATTTATAAGTCTGTCACGCTCTCCTGACTGCACTTTTCCCATTGGAATTCCTGTTTGTTTTGACACTACTGCAGTAAGGTCTGATACTTCTAGTGCTGTGTGAGCTTCTTTTTGCACATCATTTTTGGTTTTCACAGACGCCATAGTGCGGTCGATAAGGTCGAAAGCAGAGTCTGGAAGCGCTTTTTCTGTCAAATAACGTTTTGCAAGTCTAATGGCTTCTACCATTACGTCTTCTTCTATGGTTAAACCATGAAAATTTTCGTATGCCTGAATAGAACCTTTTAATATGTCTAAACAATCTTCTGCATTAGGTTCATCGATACTTATTTTTTCTATCTTAGTAACAAACTCTTTGTCTGTTTCTATGTTTTTGGTATATCCATCTATACTAGATGTGCAAAGTAAAAGAACATTGCCACGGCTCAATTCTTGTTTCAATATAGATGACGCACCATATAGAGAACCTTGTTTATCAAATAGTTTATCTATTGACTCTATAAGTAAAATAGCATTCTTATTTTCTTTTACTTCGTTCAATATCTTTTTAAAACGGTCTTCTACTTCACCTTTGTATGAAGCATCTGCACCTAGAGCAGCTAAATCTACTTCGTAGATAACTGCACCTTTCAAGAAAGTAGGAACATTACCTTTTGAAATTTCTATTGCAAAAGCATTTATCAAAGAAGTTTTACCTACTCCTGATTCACCTGTTATTAGTAAGTTTGATTTTGTTCTACGTCCCAAAATTTCATATATAGTAGATATTTCATCTTCAAATCCTATTACTGGAGATAGTTTTCCACTTTCTGCTTCTGCAGTTTTATTTATGCAATATTTTTGTAAGTTGCCTTTTAATGTATTTGGTTGGCTACTTGGAATCACGGACAATGCACGCATTGTCCCTACACTTGCAGGTGTAGCATTGCTACTTGCTGTTCCCATCTTTTCGCAGATTTCTGCTGCAGTAAGAGGCAATGTTTTAAGTGCATCAAATGAGAAACCTACTCCTGGTGTAACCAATGATGCAAGCAAACAAACTGCATCACATTCCTCAAGAGAGAAGCGTTTTTGATATACTACTGCTTCATCTAATACATCAACTGATTCTTCAGATAATTGTAAATCTGTGGTAGGACGAACGGCACGAGGAGCTAATGACATTTGAACATCTGCCCATTCTTGTAGATAATAGTAATCTTTGTCTAAATCTCTTTCCAAGAAAGGTACTAGTCCTGCTTCTTTATGAAGTACGGCCTTGAATAAGTGTGCTGGATAAACTGCATCGCTAGAATATTCAGCTGCAAACGAAATTGCAATATTTATTAATTCTGTTTTCACAACCGCTGAGTTTTGATTGCGATGCAAATGTAATGCGGTTACATATCCGTTGTTACTTTCCTTAAGAATTTACAACACAAAGGGTAGTTCCTTAACGTACGTTTGTTGAAGTAAAATTTATTTTAAGCTATGTAAACTTAAGTATTGTGAAAAAGCAAAACCAATCCTTATTTATTTTAACTTTCGGAGGATTGTGAGGGTCTAAGGGATTGTGCAGTTTTTGTAGTTTTTGCACATATGACTATGCAGATTAGAAAAAAGAATGGATGTTTGGATTTGAGTATTAATAGAAAACCCTCTGAGATTTGGTTTTTCTCAGAGGGCTTCTGTTTTATCAATCAATTTTTATACTATTCCTTAAATCTCAAAGCTTCACCTTTTATAGTTTCATCAATAATGCCGTTTGCATAGACAGGACGACCATTTACAAAAGTATAGGCAACTGAAACTGGTAGTGTCATACCTTCGTATGGCGACCAACCACATTTTGAAAGCACGTCAGAGGCTGTCACATTTGTAGGAATACTACGACGCACCACTACAAGGTCGGCTTTGTAACCCTTACGAATAAATCCACGTTTTTCCATGCGATATAATCGTGCTGGGTTGTGACACATTTTTTCTACCACTTGTTCCACGCTAAGCACACCTTGTTTTGCAAGTGACAGCATTAGCTCAAGCGAATACTGAATACCTGGCATACCAGACACAGCAGTAAGAGCATTACCCTCTTTTTGAGAAAGCAAGTGTGGAGCATGGTCTGTTCCTATCACATCTATCTTATTTGAAGCAACAGCCTTAAGCAATGCTTTTTTATCCGCCTCATTTTTAATGGCTGGGTTGCATTTGATGCGAGCACCAAGAGTTTCAAAATCTGATGCATCAAATATAAGATATTGAGGGCAAGTTTCTGCAGTAATTAGTTTATCTGCAAGTGGTTTATCTTCAAACAAAGCAAGTTCGTTTTCTGTGCTAATATGCATCACATGAAGTCGAGTGCCATATTTACGAGCCATATCCACTGCCCAAGAAGTAGATTTATAACAAGCCTCGTGAGAGCGAATCTGTGGATGAAGAGACACAGGAAGGTCATCACCATATTGTTCCTTAAACTTAGCTACATTATTGGCAATAATAGCATTATCTTCTGCGTGCACTGCCACAAGCGACTTCACTTTGCTAAAAATTGCAGTCATGGCATTGTTGTCATCTACAAGCAAATTGCCTGTAGAAGAACCTATGAAAAGCTTAATACCACAAACTGCAGTTGGGTCTGCAGCTAGCACATCTTCTAGATTGTTGTTGGTAGCACCAAGGTAACAACTATAATTAACTAGTGATTTTTCACCTATCATCGCCATTTTCTCATTCCAAGAGGCAAGCGAAATAGTTGCAGGATTGGTGTTTGGCATATCCATCACAGACGTAACACCACCTGCCACTGCAGCACGGCTTTCTGTGTAGAAATCTGCCTTTTCGGTCATACCAGGGTCGCGAAAATGTACGTGATCGTCTATTACGCCTGGCATCAACCAACAATCGGATGCGTCTATTACCTCAGCCTTTTCACGTATAGAATCAGGCACATCACCCTTAAAAATACTATCAATTATATCATTTTTTACAAGCACCGCACCCTTAAAAATGCGACCCTCGTTTACTATATAAGCGTTAGTTATTAAATACATCGTATTTAAGTTAGGAGTTAGGAATTAGAAGTTAGGAGTTGGATATTTACGAAACCATGAGCGGATTTTAAGTTTTAACACACCTAGAAGCGCCTCACTAAAAATACCACCACTCATTTTAGAAGTGCCAAGCTCGCGGTTTACAAAGATAATAGGCACTTCCTTAATCTTGAATCCACACTTGTAGGCAGTAAATTTCATTTCTATTTGGAAGGCATATCCCACAAATTTAATTTTGTCTAATTCAATAGTTTCCAATACTTTACGAGAATAGCAAACAAAACCCGCAGTAGTATCAGCCACAGGAATGCCAGTTACAAAACGCACATATTTAGAAGCAAAATAAGACATTAGCACACGTCCCATAGGCCAATTCACCACATTCACCCCAGACACATAACGTGACCCCACTGCCACATCAGCACCCTCTTCGGCGCAAGCCTTGTAAAGGCGAACCAAGTCGTTAGGATTGTGAGAAAAATCTGCGTCCATCTCAAAAATGTAGTCATATTTATTGGCAATAGCCCAATCAAAACCAGCAATGTATGCCCTACCCAAACCTTGTTTGCCAGGACGCTCCAAAATATGAAGATTTGTAGTAAATTCCTTTTGCAGATTTTTTACTATAGCGGCAGTACCATCAGGCGAATTGTCATCTATCACCAAGATTTCAAACGCCACAGGTAGTTTAAACACTGCTCTTATTATCGCCTCGATATTTTCCTTTTCGTTGTATGTAGGAATAAGTACTAAATTCTTAGACATAGTAATTTATTTTTTGCAGAATACAAATTTACACTTTTCTAAGTAAAAAACACTCTATTTTCTGCATTTTTCCAAAAAAAGTTAGTTCAATTGCTCTCCTTGCCCCAAAACACGATAATATAACGTTAGTGTACACATAATTAAATAAAAATATTTAACTTTGTAAATTAATAAAAACGAAGTCTCATATCCTATGAATATAAACGACTTAGTAAAAGTTATCTCCAAGACGGAGAAGTTTGCAGAGATAGAAAAGTGGTTTTTGGGCACTTCAAAATTTCTGAAATTGAGTGGAATGTACGGTTCTGCTCCAGCACTCTTTTTGCATTCTGTTCAAAAGAAACATAACGTTAAAACACTTTATGTACTGAGAGATGCAGAAGAAGCAGGGTATTTCTACAACGACATTCTACAACTCTCCCCTAGCACAGAAGTATTTTATTTTCCTTCTTCATATAAGAAAAAAGTAAAAGCCGACTTGCAAAAAGACGGTGCAAACCTAGTTTTAAGGACCGAAACCCTCAATGCTTTAAGTAAGAATCAAGCTAATGTAGTGGTAACCTATCCAGAAGCCATTTCTGAACTTGTGGTTAAACCCAAAGCATTGGAATCTGAAAGTTTAACCCTTAAAACAGGCGAAAGTGCAGACTTAAACACCTTGAGTGCTATACTCACAGACTATGGATTTGAGAGAGTAGATTTTGTTTATGAGCCAGGACAATTTTCTATAAGAGGTAGCATTCTGGACGTTTTTTCATATTCAAACGACCTGCCCTATCGTGTAGATTTTTGGGACGACGAGATAGACAGCATTAGAACATTCGATATAGAGAACCAACTCTCTGTAGAGTCTTTGAGCGAGATTTCTATTGTTTCAAATATTTTGCAAAATACTGTAGAAGAGGAACTTGTAAGTATTTTTGAATATTTCCCAAAAGACTTTATACTTGGTTTTATAGACGCTGCCTACACACAAGACATTATAAAACAAATATCAGACGAAAACGCCGAAACATCACTTTTTATAACAAAAGAAGACTTCGATGCCGAGTGCAGACAATATAAATGCCTAGAATGGGGAATTAGAAACTTCTTTGGTAGTAAAAAGACAATAAATTTCAATCAAAGTATTCAGGGTGTTTTCCATAAAAATTTTGACCTCGTAGCTAGTAATTTTAAGGAATTCCAAAGTCAAGGTTACGAAGTATTGGTACTGAGCGACAACGCAAAACAAATAGATAGACTAAAAGAAATACTTGCCGACCGACCAGAACATATTAGTTTTACACCTGTTATAAATATTGTTCACGAAGGTTTTATAGACCACGACCTTAAAATTTGTGTTTACACCGACCACCAAATATTTGAACGTTATCATAAATATTCACTCAAGTCGAACAAAACACGTGCAGGCAAAGTGGTTATGTCGCTCAAGGAACTTACCCAACTGCAAGTGGGCGACTTTGTGGTGCATGTGGACCACGGCGTAGGCAAATTTGGTGGACTTATCCGCACAGAAATCAACGGCAAAATGCAAGAAGTGGTAAAACTTCTATTTAGAAACAACGACATTGTTTTTGTAAATATCCACTCTCTGCATCGCATCTCAAAATATAAAAGTAAAGATGGCGAACCGCCAACACTCAACAAACTGGGCAGTGCAAGTTGGAGCAACCTAAAAGAGAAAGCCAAGAAAAAGGTTAAAGACATTGCTCGTGAACTTATTGCCCTATATGCAAAACGCAAGGCAGAAAAAGGATTTAGTTTCTCTAGAGATAGTTATCTGCAACAAGAACTAGAATCTTCATTTATATACGAAGACACTCCAGACCAACAAAAAGCCACCGTGATGGTGAAAAAAGACATGGAGAGCAGCAAACCTATGGATAGGCTTATTTGTGGCGACGTTGGTTTTGGCAAAACAGAAATTGCTATGCGTGCTGCATTTAAAGCAGTGACCGACAGCAAACAAGTAGCAGTGCTTGTACCTACCACTGTGCTTGCATTCCAACACTTCAAAAGTTTTTCTCGCCGTCTAAAACGCTTTCCATGTAAGATAGAATATCTTTCTAGAGCAAGAAAGGCATCAGACGTGAAAAAGATACTAGAAGAATTGGCAGAAGGCCGAATAGACATTATTATTGGCACACACAAGATCCTAAGTAAAGAAGTGAAATTCAAAGACTTAGGCTTGCTTATCATAGACGAAGAACAAAAATTTGGCGTTAGTGCAAAGGAAAAACTTAAAACCATCAAGGCAAACGTAGATACCCTTACCCTAACGGCAACCCCTATTCCTCGCACCCTGCAGTTTTCACTTATGGGAGCAAGAGACCTGTCTGTTATCAACACTCCTCCGCCAAACCGTTATCCTGTGCAAACAGAATTGATAGGTTTTGATGACGACACAATTAAGGATGCAATTGAATTTGAAATAAGTCGTGGAGGGCAAATTTTCTTTGTAAACAACAGAGTGGGAAACTTGCCAGAACTTGAAGACAAAATACGCCGACTTGTGCCTAAAGCACGTATTTGCGTGGGTCACGGCCAAATGGATAGCGAAAAACTAGAAGAAATTATTCTTAATTTCATCAATTATGAATATGATATTTTGCTAGCCACCACTATCATTGAGTCTGGGATTGACATTCCAAATGTGAATACAATCTTTATAAATTCTGCTCAAAACTATGGATTGAGTGATCTGCATCAGTTACGCGGTCGCGTGGGTAGAACAAACAAAAAGGCGTTCTGTTATCTTATCTCGCCACCGCTTAGCACACTGCCTGCCGACTCTCGCCGCAGGCTTCAAGCCATTGAAAACTTCTCAGACCTTGGCAGTGGCATTCACATAGCAATGCAAGACCTCGACATACGTGGAGCTGGAAATATTTTGGGAGGCGAACAAAGTGGTTTCGTTACAGACTTGGGCTACGAGACCTATCATAGAATATTAGATGAGGCCATTCACGAACTTAAATACAACGAATTTGCCGACATTTTTGAAGAAGAAATTCAAGAAGAAATCAGAAACTTCACCACCGATTGCATCTTTGAGTCTGATATGGAACTACTCTTCCCTGTAGAATATGTAGAAAACATTTCTGAACGAATAGACCTATATCGCAGACTAGACAATATGCAAAATGAGGAAAAACTTATTGCATTAGAAAATGAATTGGTGGACCGTTTTGGACCTATTCCAGAAATCACCAAGGAATTAATTAATGTAGTTCGCTTGCGTCAGCTTGGTATGCAACTAGGCATAGAAAAACTAACACTCAAAAACAAAAGACTGACAGCATATTTCATCAGCAATTTTGATTCACCATACTATCAGTCTCCTATTTTCAACAAGATGCTCGAATACGCCCTTGCCAACTACAACACTTGCGTCTTCAAAGAAGACAAAGGCAAACGAATGCTCCAAATCGAACCAATGCAGTCGGTGAGCAAAGCGTTGGCAATCTTCAAAGGGATTAACTAACGATACCAATTTCTGCCATAACGAACAGAGTCTTCTGGCGAATTAAAGGTATAAAGACTCTCTATGTACTCACGCATTTCATCGTCAAGATGTTCGTTATAATGCCTAAAAGCATTTTTTATATGCATCATACAAAAATACCTCACAGCATTATCTGCCTTCAAAAATGCATCATACTCTTTGCCAGAGAGTTTCGCTAGCGCTTTTTCTCTACTATTTAACCATTTATCAAGACTAGACCTATATACTTCAATAAAACGCAAATCGTCTTTCAGAGTAATTTCTGTATAAACAGTATCAGCATTTAGTATTAAATCATTTTTAAGTTGGTCTATTGCATCATTGATCTCTTCGGTTGATATTCTATCATACAACTTAATATCATTAAAACTTTCATCCGGTAAAATATAATCTACATAAGCCAATTCCTTAAGTGTATTTTCATAATAGTCATACGCATTTACATGATAACACAACGCATTTCTTAAATCTGCTGATGGCTTATAATTACCAGACAACTCAAACTTCTTTATATCGTTAAGATGATTCTTTAAAGCATTAAATTCTTTTTGCAATTCAGCATTCCCCTTAATACTGTCACTATATATGGAAACATAAAAATCTATGAAATTGCATTTTTGCAATATATGTTGATACATTATATAAGAATTCCTATAAGAATACGCATAAAGATTTGAAATTCTACTTACATTGAAACTCACCAATCCCAACATACCAGCAGCCCTATCTAAATTAAAAAGCAAACGAAATGCACGATCAGCTTCATTCTCTATATCATCACTACCATAAGAAAAAATAGCATTAGCATAATACCTAATCAACTTATAATCTGCAGAATCACCTGTTTGTGCTATATAATGCAGATAGTTTGTCAAATCTGCTTGCCATAACTGAGCATCTTCATCGCCTCCCAAAAATTTAGTAGGTATAACAAAACCATCTTTATGCCTTATCTCTAACAATTTTTTCTTCCAGTTATCTAGTTGTTCTTGAGTAACTTTCTCTGGAAAATCTGTAATTGGCATAGGATACCATCTATCAGTAGCTATAGATACCGAATCTACTAGTTTTGATTCTTCCCAAATCTTTCTAAGCTCATCTTCATGAGATTCTGATACTTCCGTAGTAACATCTTCAGCACCATTATCCGCAACACACGCTGGAGCAAGTCTCTTTCCCCAAATGTCAATAAAACTATACACCATCACCTTTGAGCGCAGGTCGATAGATAGTTGAAATAGACCCGAGTGAGAAAAAACATACCAAGTACCTTCTTTTTTCCACTCCCACGAAACTTCATAAGACTCAAACGGAGGTTCTGCACATTTTTTCTCTAATTGTTCTTCCAACTCAGCGAGGTCTGCATAATAATCAAACTTTAGCAAACAATCTTGATGTCTATACATCAGCTTTTTACCTTGTTTAAAACCAACTATTTCATAATCAGGCAATTCCAGTAGAGTAAACTTCTCTATTTCATTCTTATTCAATGGTCTGCTATCAAAAGTTATTCCGACACTCATTAACGCTACCACTATAGGAAATACAAACGTTGATCCCCACATAAGTAACAAACGAGTTTTCTTGGTAAGCGACTTTAATTGAATAAACAAAGGCAGTCCTAATATTATCGTAAGTGAAACGATTAAGCCTATCACAGCATATATTGATGGTGGATACCCAGTCCCATCGCAGTACACAAACAACATCCATAAGATTACCCAAACAGCATACGGATACACACTAAAGCACCAAATGTGTTTACTTTTAAACGATGATACAACTGCCGCAATAAGCGGAACAATTGGATAAAACAGAACTGCATAAATAACGCAGTCAAATAATTTCTCTGACATATAATTTTAGTTTTGAGAGTTAATTTTATTTAAGGTTTTTTATAAAAGACAACCTCTTCATTTTCCCAATCTTGATACTCTGAGTTTTCTGCCTGTAATATCGTTAAAGGCACTAATAACATAACAAAAACTAATAATAAATTTTTCATATTCAAATTATTTTATATTAATACATTTATACACACTGTTTTTATTAAAATTATACGACAAACTGATAATCATTTAAAAGTGAAGAAAATAGAAATTTTGTGTAAAATTATCTGTTTATAGCAACATTATCAAAGAAATACACTAGCAATGTATAAAACTTCCACAAGTAGTAATTTGATACAGAATTAGCTATGTTTTGTACATTCATCTGCTTTGAGTTTTGTTTATTATAAAAAACATTTTTATATTTGTTTATCAATTTGCACATGAAAAAATCATTAATCATATCTACCAGTACTGATTTGGTGCGCATAGCGCCAGAAAAAATTATTTGTATCACTTCCGATGGAAATTACTCGAATTTGATACAAACCGACAATCAGACGCGCCTAATCACCTATCAATTGGGGCAGATAGAGAAAATGATTTCCACACAACTTGGAAGTGAAGGTAAATGCTTTATACGTATTGGCAAATCGCTAATTATAAATAGAAGTTACATTTACTATATTAATATTCCTAATCAAAAACTCATCCTATCCGACGCCGAGAAATTTATCCATACAGTATCAGCGTCTAAAGAAGCACTAAGACAGCTTAAAGAGTTAATAGAAAAGGAGGCTAACTTATGATAAACCAAAATAAAGATATAAGAGACGACCAAATTCGCATTGTTGGCGACAAAAATCCAACCACTTCACACAAAATGAAGTGGATACCAATTGCGATTGTATGCCTATTATTTATAGTTGTGGCATTATTGATTATTGAAAATACACGTACTAACGTAGCAAACGAAAATAATTATTCAAGTGCCTTTGAACCTCAAGCAAAGCCTACACCAGTATTGCCAGACAGCGTACCTTTGTTTAATATTCCAAGCGACACTACTAACGTTGGCTATATCGAACGCATAGACACATGCATCAACGACATACAACTACGTTTGTTCATTCCGCATCACGCAGAAATGTCACTCTATATAGGCAGAATGAAAAAGGACGATCCATCTGTTATTTTTGTTGGACAAGCAGCAGACGTACGAGCAGATAATGGTGAAATTGTAGGTGCATTTGTTCACAAAGGAAAGCCAATTTCATGGGGAAAATCAAAAAAAGGCTACTGCGCTTCTATCAATGGGAAAGTATATGTAGGCGTAGCAGAAAGCACTCCATTGTTTGAAATGGCAACAGAAAATGAAGGATATTTCTTTAGACAATATGCTTTGGTAGATAATGGTAAGCTAGTAGAAAACAACCCTAAAGGCAAAACAATTCGTCGTGCCATCTGCCAAATGCAAAGCAGTGTATTTATGGTAGAGTCACTCACTCGCGAGTCTTTCCACGATTTTGCGCAAGCACTTGTAGACCTTGGTGTGAACAATGCCATTTATCTTGTGGGCTCTACTGCCTACGGATGGTCTGTTGACCAAAACGGCATCACACACGAACACGGCGAAGACATCTGGCGCAATAACCCATCCGGTTGCCCCAAAAACGTGAGCTATATAGTGTGGAAGAGGAAGTGATTAATTCACCTCCAACTCCCATGCTGGCACAACCATGATTTGCAAGTCTTGCGATTGCAAGGTCATGGATTGGTTAAATGTAACTATTTTACAGTTCTTGCAACCTGTTACTTTTGAAGCTGCTACTAATCCATCCACTTCACGCTTTTCATTGTCACTATCCAACTCCCAACAAACTTGCACAAGTTCTTCTACTTTACCATTTCGTTGTACTACAAAATCACATTCATTCTTGTCTGAAAAATAATACATTTTATCTGCTTCAGATAACTTTCTTTTCAAACTAAGATAAACCATATTTTCCAACGATTTGCCATCATCTTCGCTTTGAGCAAGAAGCACCGCATTTCTCAACCCCACATCTGAAACATAATATTTAGAAGGAGTAGATTTTTCTTTCACTAAAGATGCCGTATATTGAGGAAGGTTGTAAAACAAGAATATATTACATGCATAACCCAACCACAAATATAAAGAATCCTTAGAGACCTTAAATCCTTGAGATTTTAGTTCGTTATAGATATTATGCACACTAGTTGGTTTTGTAAGGTTATTCATCACACGTTTCAGAAAATATCTTACTACCTCTATCGGACTGGTGATTTCATAATGCTCTATCATATCACGAGTGAGCATCGTATTAAAATACGACTGCAACAACTTTATCTTGGCAGACTTTGTCTCTAAAAGAACAGCTTGAGGCATAGCCCCCTCTCTACAATATGACAAATATTTATCCGCATGTATCGCTCTATCTTGTTCTAAAAAAGGATTTGCCTTTACACCTTTAAAATATAAGTATTCTTTAAAACTCAAAGGGTATTCTTTGTATTCATCTGGCCAACCACGAAGCGCAGAAGATATTTCTTCAGACAACATTTGGGCAGTACTACCTGTTATGTAGATGTTTTTACAATAACTCTTATACAACCTCAACACAAAAAGTTCCCATCCCTCTATCAACTGAATTTCATCAAAAAACATGTAAACATCTTTTAGATTCTGCTCTGGAAACAATTCTCTATAGGCTTGAAGTATCTCATCTAGATTTTCTGTTCTTAAAGACATAAAACGTTCATCATCAAAACCTATATACAAGATTCTTTCTTTTGCCACTCCCATTTGTAACAACTTATTGATAGTGAGTTCTAAAAGTGAAGATTTACCACAACGCCTTACACCAGTAACCGTTACTATACGTTTTTCGTCTATTGGCAACTGGGTCTCACGTTCATACAAGTCTATAGGAAATTCTGCCTGATGCAATGTTATTATTGACTGAAATGTCTTTTTATAGTCCATAATGTTTACTTTTCTTGCAAATATAAAACATTTCCTTCTAAAAAGGAAACTTTTACTTAATTATTTCCTTTTCAAAAGGAAATTTTTGCACATTTCTTTCCTTTTTAGAAGGAAATAGATGTAATATTCCACTAAAAACACTTATAAAACGTAATCCACTTGGTACAATATGGGTGCTTATATGGTTGGAGAATGACAAGCTTGCTATGAACACCCCTTTACAATAGAAATAATAATAAAAATTGTAATAATAATAGGAGCCAAAGAAATGATAAGCTCTGCCAAGCAACCCATACCAGCTATGCCTCCTGTAACACCTCCACCTAATGCACCAAGTAGAGTATCAAGCCAAGTCTTCCCAGTCTTTCCTGATTTATCATCAGAAGTAAACATAGCAATAACCCCAATTATCGCTCCAATAATTACACATCCTAATAAAATTTTACCTAACATAATTGATTGTTTTAAAATATTGGTAAAAGTAGCAGTATTTTACATGCATAACAAGTAAATTAGTCACTATTGTATCAATTTCAACAACATATAAATTTGGTACAGAATTAGCTATATTTTGTACATTTATCATTAACCCAAAAACGTGAACATGATAGTTTAGAAGAGGAAGTGAGATATTTTCTACAAAATAAAAACGGCACTTTAAATTGTGCCGTTTTACTTCCCGCCTAACCACATCCACACAAAGAAAAGAATGCCACCAGTGAGTGAGCCGATGGCATTGTATGGAACTCCTATGGCATAAAATATCAATACGAGCACAAAGCCAATACCTATCATAGCAAGTATGCGTTTAGGAGTGGAATTGATTTTCATTTTAATAGAAGTTATACTTTTTCCTTTTACTCTGCAATATATTTATTCTTCACAGGACGAACAGGTAAACCATAAGCACGATATTTTTTCTCTGTCCATAAATAAGATCCAAATTCTATGCAAAAAGCATGATAGTCATTTTCTGATAATGAACTACTCCAACAATATACAACATCACTATTGTAAATCTTATCTTCTACCTTATAGCCTGAACCTGGAAAAAATATAGTATTCCCATTTATTACGCTAGTTAATTCAATTCCACTTACACCATTTTTATAAAACTTACCTTCATCTGTATAAGATATTAATTCTCTTAATTCTGTCTCGGTGGGCATACGCCAATTCCCTCCCCAATTTACGTTTGCAACATCATCAGATAATTCTAGAGTGTTCTTAGAAACCATAAATAAGTTATAATACTTTGTCAAATCATTTTTATACCACCACTTGTAAGTCAAGGGGTCATAATAATTTTTAGGCACAACCTCTCCCCAAGCAAAATAATTACCAATCTCTTCTGGCTTTGTTGCTCCCACGTTACATGTAGCCCACAAAGTACCACTTGGCAAACCTAAATCAACAAAACTTTTTTCACTAGATCCTATCTGATTAATCTTTACATTTTCCTCGTAAAACAACCTACCTTTTTCTTGTTTTTCTTTATCAATATTAATTATTACAATTAAATAAGCACACAAGGCAGCAACTATAAAAAAAACAATTGATAGTAAAATAATAAGCAACCAAGTTTTCTTTCTGTGTGAATTATTTATTGTGTTGTTGACATTATCTTTTTGTTCACTCTCACTATTGATTTTTTCTATTACTAAAACACGATTTTTTTTTGTATCTATTAATCTATTTTTTAGTAATAAACGTTCATCTGCTACTTCATTTTTTTCAACACTAAGATTCTCTTGTTCGTATTTTAAACGTTTCCCACTTTGTTCTAATCTCTGTTTCAAAGATTCTTTAGAACAGTTTACTTGCTTATTATCTATATTTTGATCCATATCCTAACATTACAAAAATTATCTTATGTAAAAATTCTTGACTCTACAATCAAATAAGGAACTAATATTAATAATACTGCTATTATTAACCACCATAGAACTGCTTTAGACCATTTTTTCTGAACACGCTTAAATTCCTCAACACTTTTCCATTTCTTGCTTGAATTCCATGAAAGTTCATTCCCTTTTATTCCTAAAATAATACAAACAATCAGATTTATAAATTGACCCATTGCTATAAAAACCTCATTAACAAGACAAAACGTTGGTATTGCTACAATAATATTAACTACAATTGGCCAATAGACTCCATTGAATAATCCCCATAATGAATTGAACACAAAAGCACCCCAGTTCCAACCTTTTATCTCAACTTCATTATTCCCATAAGATTCTTTTTCTTCCTTAAAAGTCGTAGTCTTAGATTCTTCTTGAATGTTACCTACCTTTTCCTCCGTGCAAGCCTGAAGTTTTTCCTCTAAATTATAGGTACTATATGGCAACCAAGTATTAAGAATATCCATAGAAACCAAAGAATCAGGCAATAATTTTAAACTAAGAATTTCTTCCTTTGTATAAGGTCCAAATTCTTCGTCATCCATTTTTACATAAAATTTTTGTTCCATAATTATTGTATTTTAATTAATCATTAATATCTGTTGAAACTATTTCCGCAATAATAGTTCCTATTAGCCAAACAATAATAGCAACTACTCTACCTGCTAAGTTTCTATCTTTTAGCACACAAAAGAAATCTCCTACATCATCAAAAAATCTATCTAAGCGATTATCTATACCAATATCATCTATAGCGTCAAATAGCCATTCTAAAATATAGCTAACACCACCTAAAAGATAAAACAATAAAAACACAGCAACACCCACAATTAAGGGTATCAAAACTTGAATCATTCCTTTAAATTTCATAAGTAATAATTTTGTTAGATTACACAATGTTCAACTCTACTTTTTTCATACTATAATTATTTCTGCCCTATACATTCATTATAATTACTTATAGTGTGTTCATATGCCCAAACTTCATTTCGTAAAGCAAAACAATTACTACAAGTAGACCAATTAAATTCTCCATATAAAGCCTCTATAAGTAGATTTTCTTGTTGAACTAAATTATCTGCACATATCTTCTTACATTGCAATTTCTTATTTATTTCAGCATAATTCCTATCTAATTGTTCTACATTATTTTGATACAAAGACATATATTTAATATATTGATATGACATAATGCATAAATACCCTGTAAGTATAACAATCAAACACCAATATAAAAAATATCCCTTAGGTGCTTGAGTCATACGTCTCCCAATTGTCGACTTAATTACACCATTCTTTTCTATACAAGCAATAATCCTTCTTTTTCCTATACATTCACAAAGAATTCCATCTTCTGTTATGCTATATTTTGTATTCATAAATTTAATTCTTATTAATTACATTCATCACAATTAGTATTTATTCGATCTAATACAGATTTACTATACCTGTCATAACCTAAACTTTGACACTTCATATGTAATTTACGTTCTAATTCATTTACATCAGTCCTTATATTTGAAATAGATGTTTCTATACAATTTAAAACGTAGATTTTATCATTATTCCTTTGTACACGAGCATAAGTAGATGGTTTTTCCTCAAACATATAAGTAACAAGTATTGATAATGTAGCAAGAGCAACTAACACAATCCAAATTACGATCTTATTATAAATGAAAGATTCTTCAACATATTTTCTACCATCTGTAGAGAGAAGTTTACCTTTCTTATTAATTTGTGCCACACCAAATTCTATTCCTTCCTTTGTACGGATAAAGACAGTTCCTTCAGAATTTATTCCATACACACCACCTTCCTCTGAGCCCCTTCCATTTACACTCTTATTATTAACCTTTCTTGTCATAAGTAATCTTTCTCTAAGAGAGTCTTTTTCTGAAATATCTTCTGAACCTTTAATATTATCTTTAGTCATAATGTATATTTTATATTTTCAAATTTATTTAGAAACTTTCTCGTACTTTTTTACTATTGTTTATCATTATTCCATAATCGTTGAAACTCAATAGAGGCTTGCGAGGCAATCTCATTTTTTCCTATGATTGCAACATTCTCAACATTTCTTTTTTCAGCATTCTCACTCCAATTATATGAGCCTGTAATCACAATTTGGTTATCTATTATACATAATTTATTGTGCATTATTCCGCCACTTTTACCTCTTAACATTTTTACTTCAAACCCTTCTAAATTACAACCTTTCGTTTTATTAACTCCGTCATCATTTAGTATTATCCTAATTCTTAGACCTTCCTTCTTCTTTGTTAACAAAATAGGCAAAAATGCATCACTAGTAAACCATGCCATTGCAATATCTATTGATACCTTAGCTTCATTAAGAGCAAATATAATTTTGTCTCTATTCTCTGAGAAAGAAATATCAACCGTCGTCTTCACTTTAGATTGATCAACATTTGAAATTATCCAATTTTCTAGAATCTTCTCTACGTTAAAACCATCTTCCTTAAGAATCTCTTTCAAATCATTATGATAAATGTCTATATTTAATTGATGTACCAAAAAATCATACATCTGCGAAGTATTATTAAGGCCCCTCAAAGCCATCTTAGTATATTCTTTTCTTGCATACGTATTACCAGTTTTAGGATTCTTCGGTTCTTTTTCTAGAAAATCATAAATTTCTTTCCTACCATATCTTTGAAATAATTCAACCAAATCTTCTAATTTTCTGTACGTAGGTTCATCAGATTTACCTCCAAGAACCACTTCTACAATTTTCTTTATTGCTAGTTCAGATAACTTCATATTATTTTTTATTTTGATTATCCATTTCCTGTAAAAGAACAGGAACATCGTTTAAATAATAGAGTTTACCGCCATATGAATATTCAAGGTCCTGCAATAACTTTATATAAAAATTAACCTTATCTTCTTCTTTACGTTTATTTTCCGAATGTGTTATATCATTCCAATTCTCATCATCAATTTGAATCTGAATCGGCTTAATAGGAGATTCATTATATTGTATTTTTAAGTCAATCGTCTTTGCCAAATTTTTAATTTGACACTGCTTGATAGAATTTTCTCCTAACAATGCAATAACACCAGTTTTTAAAGTAATAATTATACTCATAATTTAATTAGTTTGATTATTTCTGTTCAGTTATTTTCACCTATAGGCAACGGAACTCCATTGTTGCAGTTCCGCTTATTAAGACCTACCTCTTTACCCCTGTAAAGACGATGTAGGCTACTGACAAATGTATAAATTATTTTTATTATTCGCTAATGTTTGTTATTGTTTTTTCGAGAAATGTACCAAACTACTGTTTAACTGTATGAAATGACAAAAACTCTTGCCTACCACACCAATTTTCACTACCTTTGCATCACTGCTGAAAATTAAAAGTTATACTAGAGGTAGCCCCCACTGCCAAGAAGAAGTAAAGTGAGAATGTGAGAGAACACTTTTATTGTTAAACTTAATTCTGTAAAGAATTAGAATTTTAAATTTTATACGATTATGAAAACTGATTTACAAGCAAAGCAAACTGCAAGGGAAGAGATTTCTTTGAGTGTTAACGAAGTTTCCGCAAAAGAACAAAATCAAATTATCCTTTATCGTCCGAACGATACTATTAGTCTCGAAGTTCGTTTGGAGAATGACACGGTGTGGCTTAGCCAGGCACAGATGGCGGAATTATTTATAAAAGATCAATCTGTTATCGCTAGGCATATTAAAAACATCTTTACAGAGGAAGAATTAGAAACTGAGGGTAATATGCAAATTTTGCATAATACTATTTCTAAGTTCAAACCTACTACACTTTATAGTTTAGACGTTGTAATATCTGTTGGATACCGTGTAAAAAGTAAACGGGGAACAGAATTTAGACGTTGGGCGAACAAGGTTCTGAAAGAATATCTATTGCGCGGTTATGCGGTAAATCAGAGAATTAACCTATTAGAAGACAAGATTGATAGAAAATTTGCTGAACAAGATGCCAAAATTGAAGACCTCAACAAGCAAGTAGATTTTTTTGTTCGTACGGCTCTTCCACCTGTTGAAGGAGTTTTTCACAATGGGCAGATTTTTGATGCGTATAAGTTTGCTACGGATTTGATTAAGTCGGCAAATAAAAGTTTGGTACTTATTGACAACTACATTGATGAATCGGTGCTACTTATGTTGAGTAAACGCAAGCCTGGAGTCTCTGCCAATATTTACTCCTACCCTATTTCATACACTCTCAGACAGGATTTGCAAAAACACAATAGGCAGTATTCTCCTATCAACATACATAATCATACGACTTCGCACGATAGGTTTTTAATCATCGACGACACAGAAGTGTATCACATCGGAGCTTCGCTTAAAGACCTAGGAAAGAAACTCTTTGCATTTTCAAAATTGAATATCCCACCAAGTGCAATTTTATAACACACGGACGTAGCACATGTTCCATTTTGGAACTTATGGAAAATGCACCACTAAACTAACAACTCAGTTGCACCACCCTACGGGGGTGCTGGTGTGGAAGGAATGTTATAAAAGAAAAACCTCACAAGTGTACGTTCTAATGCTGTTCTACGACAACCGTCCCACTTGTAAGGTATTGTAAAATACTATAAGAAAACTTTTAAGCGAAGGTTCTAATACTACTCAAAAGCAGCCGCAACGCCTAAAAGTTTCTGCAAAGATACTTCAAAATATCCTCTGTGCAAAGGATTTACAAATAAATATTTCTCTTGACGAAAATGGTGAGCCTATATTAAAGTCTGAAATTTAGAATTTGAGTCAAGTGTTCGGTTTTTCCGAACACTTGCATAAAAAACACTCAAAAAGTAATAGATACACAAGCAGTAATTTGTAACTTTTGCATATGCTCATAACAAGACGCATTTTTTGCGTGTTGATAATATTATTTTTATACATTATTTTAGTTGTCAAGGAATCCTTTACAACTTAATTTTCCTGGTCCATTTGTATCGTGATTTAAACAAAAGTTGAAAGAGATATTAACGTGCATTTTTTACACGTTAATGGAGTAAAGAACAACAAGCAGTATTCAAATAGAATAAAATCAATAATATTTACATGTTATTAGATTAAAATTTGGTTAGTCAAACAAGAAATATTACCTTTGCATCAACATACTTACCCCGCTTCCCATTAGAACAGCGCGCTCAGGGTAAGTTTTTTTTCTTAATAAGCGTATGAAAACTAATTATTATCAAAAGCCACAAATATCTGTGGAAGATCAAATTATACTACTTAAAAGTGAAGGTTTGACCTTCATAAATGAAGCTAAAGCTAATCATTTACTTCAGTAAACTATAGAGATATGTAAATTAAAATATTAATACAAAAATCCAAACAACCAAAGAGGGATTTTATTACCTCTTCCCACTTCCACATTATCTATTGCTAAATAACTATCAGGCACATCTTTAATCTGCTTGAATGTTTTATCTGCTCCTCCTACTTCAATAATATACTTTTCATCAACTAGAAAATCACCAATTTTAGTATGATTTACAGGAAGAATTCTGCTAACCTGATTAAAGAAAAATGTTTCTCTTATCGTTCCTATCTCAGGATTATCATGTAAGGCATATACCAGATTTGTATTATCCAAAAACATTTTTTGTGGAGAAGACATTTGTTTTAATTTCTTTACTGTTGATTTAAGAAGACCTAACAATGCACCTCTCTCTAATAGTTCTAACAATCTCAATCCTTGTTCTCTACTTGTTTCCAATTGAGCATACAAATCCTCCATCTTTGGGATAAAAGGAACTTGTTGAGCAATTATCATCAATAATTTCTTTAATTTTAATACTGTAGCATAGGCAACATCATCAACTGCAGGAATGTCATTTTCTATTATTTGACGACAAACCTCTACCAATCTAGTATTAAAACCATCAATATCCTCTTTATAGAAAGGATAATATCCATATTTACAATAATCCTTGAAATATGGGATCACCTTGATTTTAGATGTTATATCGGTTGCAATTGCAACATGTTTTTCTATTAAATCTTCAAATTTGACAGGATTATACGATAGCACACCTTCAAATGAAAGGTATTCTCTAAAAGACATTCCATGCATGGTATACATTACCACCCTACGAGACAAATCGCCCTCTTTTTGGTCAATCTGCAGCATTGAACTTCCTGTAAACACCACCTTTAAGGTTGGATAATTATCGTATATATTCTTTATGTATGTTTGCCAATGTGGATATTTATGAACCTCATCTAGAAAGAGATGTGTACCACCATTAATATAATGATACTCAACTAAATCCATCAGAGAATGAGATATAAACCACATATTATCTAGCGACACATACAACACATTCTCACCTACTAGATTCTCCTTAATATATTGCAATAACAATGTTGACTTCCCTACTCCCTTAGGTCCTTTAATTCCTATAAAACGAGCATTCCAGTTTATTTTAGCATACAAATCCCTTTTAAATGAAAGATCTTGCATAGCTATTAAACGTCCAGAATTTCTATATAAAATTTCGTATTCCATACTCTAGATTTTTTAGATATTGCAAATATACAAAACAATATTGTAATATGGAAATATTTTTATAAAACAATATCACAATATGGAAATAATCTCTTAAACCCATATTGCAATATGGAAAATCTACTTGCTTACACTTTTCCAAATTCTAAATTGAATATTCCGCCCAGTGCAAATTTTGCACATACCACTCTAGTTAGTTATATTGCATATTTTTCACTACCTTTGCAACATTCAGAGATAAAGTTAGTAACTTAACTGGTCACAAATTGCGACCGCTTCAAAATGCTAAAGGAAGTAGCAAAAACAGAGCATGAAACACATCGCACACATAGAGAATATTTTTACTGAGAAGTTTGGGATTCCACGGCAGAGCGGTTTGGTGGGAGTGATGTCGCGTATCGTGCTGGCAGAGGAGTATCGCGACCCATCTGTTTACAAAGGTTTGGAAGACTACTCGCATATTTGGCTTCTTTGGGAGTTTTCAGAAAACAAAAAGGTGCCATTCTCGCCAACTGTGCGTCCGCCACGATTGGGAGGCAATACTCGTATGGGAGTATTCGCCACGCGTTCTCCATACAGACCAAACAATATTGGGCTTTCTTGTGTAAAAATTGAAAAAATAGAACTACATACCCCAAACGGACCAATTCTTTGGGTAAGTGGAGCAGATTTGATGAATGGCACACCTATCCTAGATATTAAACCATATCTTCCTCATGCGGATAGCATTCCTGATGCAAAGGGTGGTTTCTCCACACAAGTGGAATGGGAAACATTGGAAGTTGAGATTCCTGAAAATCTAAAGGTGCTCATCCCTGCCGAGCACCAAGAAACCATTATAAACCTGCTCTCTCAAGACCCTCGCCCTGCCTACCAAAACGACCCAGAGAAAGTTTATGGGGTTTGTTATGGCGAGCAGAATATTAGGTTTACGGTAGAGAAACAGGTCTTGAGAGTGATAGAAATAAAATAGGTTAACCGCTTGGTTAACCTATTTTTATGACACCCAGAATTAGAAACAACTCCTAACTCCTCACTCCTAATTCCTAACTATTTCTTTATAAAGTGTTTCACTTGTGCTCCAAATCTCACCAAATAATTTCCTGCCGCCAAGTCTGATACTGGCACCTCGGTGATTTCTTCACCTTCTGACATTACAGATAGCACTTTATTACCTGTCATGCTGATTACTTCAATCTCTCCATTGTAAGATTTTGAAGTTTGCACATAAAGCACGTCAGTAGCAGGAACAGGGAATACAGACATATCAAACTCGTCGTCGGTGATTTCATCTACAAGAGTAGCTACACAAAAATCTACACTACCATCTACACTCGCAGAAGCCACTTTACCTGTACCACAGATAAACGCTGTACCTTCGCCACAAGAAATTTTTCCTGTTACATTTAGCGAACCAGTTACTTTTACATCTGGAGCAACACTAGTTCCTTCGCCTTTTTCTATAAGAAGCTCTTTAATGGTAATTTTAGAACTAACCACAGGTCTTACATCTCCATTGTCTGGAATCACAACTCTAGAGTTTGCATTTGGCACTTTGCCTTGTTCCCAGTTGCCACAATCACTCCAAGCACTAGTACCTGCATTACCTGTCCAGATGCTAGCACGAGTATCTGCACGGTCGCTCATGGTATTCGTAACTGTAGCAGGTGCTTGGTAAGCTACATTGACCCAACATTTTTGACCAGCATTGGTATTAACGGTATTCCAAACTTTCATGGCTACCCAACCTGCTTTGGTAGGAGTATAAGTACCTGTAATGGTTTTAGTACCATTTTTCTTGTGCAACAAATTGCCATCCAAATCGTAAAGAGCAAAGGTTACATCGTTACCTGTTTTTTCTGGATAAACATTGTAAGTGATAGCCTTACTCTTTTCTACGTAAATTTTACCCACCAAACGTTGTTCACAAGATTTTTCTGGCAATGCACCACCTTGACCAAGAGAGTTACAGTGACTATCGCCCAAGTCATCTGCCATTTCCCACTCTTGTGTGGTCACAGCACTACGATATGGAGCATAGTTCAAATATTTATCATCGATTACAGGTGCCCAAACAGCATAGCCCAGACCTCCATTTCCATCGGCAGGGGTAACACGCACGTTGAAACGACCATCGCCCCACGCTGTACGTTCACCACTTGTACCACCAGAATAATCTTTTAATTGTACATTTCTAAAGTCGGTATCAATCCACACATCGTGAGCATTGGCACCATCGTCGGTAATTGCAATAATTGCTTTGCCAGAACGTTCAATTACAAGTAGATCTTCGTCTTGCCAACGTACCTTATAATCCCCATATTTAAAACTCAAGTTTTGGTGACACCAGATAAGGTTTTTCAAATAATCACGCACAGGAAGTGCCTTTTCGTCGGCAGGCATGTGAGAGTAACGATTGCTATTGCTTAGGTTAAATAAGTCTTCCATAAACACGCTTATGTTGCCATCCATCGCCAAAATTGTAGCATACGCCATACCCATACGTTGATTAAATGGGTCGGCATGACCACCAAGCTCGTTATAACCATCCCAATCTTTGTAGTTGCCTTTGTCATCTACTATAGGACGGAATGTATCGTGGCTGTTGATGTAGTTTAACGAGCGATGCACTTTAAAACCATTGCCATAGTCATTGTAACGCATACCTATTTGTTCGCCAACAACAGAACCTATATTGCCATAACCGCCGCCATCTATCACGCCATTTTTGATTGCACCACGAAGAGGCACATCGTATCCACCCATGGCAAATTCACTACTGCCATTGGCATATTGCACTCTCATACAGTAGTTGTCAATCTCAGTTTTACTACCAATAAACTCGCCTACCGAGAACATTCCTTCGCCACCTTTGGCAAAATCTGGAAGAGAATATTTTACGTTGTACAAGAAATCTTGTTGTGCCCATTCTGGATAGTGTTTAACAGCATCCCAACGGAATCCATCTACAGCGGTTTGCTTCTTAAACCACATAATCCAATCTCGAGCTTGGTCACGCATATAGTTTTTTTCTTGCACTGGATTGTATCCTTTTACGTTGGAACTTTGTCCGTAAGCTCCTTCATAAAAACAGTTATCTGGACCCCAGTGTCCTGCAGTCCAATCGTCATCATTTTTTTTGTGTGCTTCATTGGCATGGAAGTTTTGCCAGTTTTTGGGCCAACGACCTTTACGGTTCCAATAGTCTGTTTGTCCACCATCTTTGTAAGGAGTCTCGTAACAAACATAACGGAAGTTTTTCCATTTATCGTCCCACGCATTTGGGTCCTCGCCTCCTGCTCCATTATTTTCGCCACCGGCACCAACAGTATGATTTACCACAGCATCGGCAATTACCTCTATACCATTGGCATGCATCACGGCAATCATTCTAAGTACATCATCTTTGGTACCAAAACGAGTAGTAACACTACCCTTTTGGTATTTATCGCCAAGGTCATAAAAGTCGAATGGAGAATATCCTACTGAGTTTGTACCAGTATTTTTCACAAAAGGTGGCACCCACACAGCGTTTATGTCCAACTCTCTCAAGCGAGGGGCAAGTTCTGTTAAATAATTTGCGTAAGAATTCTCAAAGTTGCTATTCCAATAATCCCACCAAAAGGCCTGTAGAATAACCTTTTTTTCGGGGTCTGCAGCTTGTGCAGGCATAGCCATAACAAAGCAGAAACATAAAACAAGAATGTTTCGTAAAGATTTTTTCATAAATTGATTTGTTTTTTAGGTTTTATTATTATTGCATTAGCATATACTACGATTTAAATATTTGTGATTTCTAAAAATTAGAGTATATTTGCAACGTGTTTATAAACAGACATTTGCCACACTAACGCACTTGGCAAATATAATAAAAATTTTATAAAGAAACTTAAATGAGAAGAAAAAAAATTCTTTGGGTAAGTGTGATATTCTTCCTACTTTCTCTTACTTCTGCCTACTCACAAGGCTACATGGGTTATATGGTAACCAAAACTCTTCTAGATTCTGTAAAAGTCAATAAACTTCATGGTGCAGCAGGTTTGGCACTCAAAGTGGAACAAACAGATGCTTTAAAATTTGAATTGGACGTTACAGGAGAACTTATTTATGCATTAGACAAACATAAATTCCGTTTTTCAGGAAATGTTGCTTATAACTTCTTGGATGATAGAGATACAGGAAACAAAGGATTTTTCCACTTACAAGGAGATTTCTTCCAATATCGTATTTCTGAAAACAAAAGAGCAAAAAGTCCTTTCTTCTTTTCTGCTTTTGCCACCTACCAATATGACTATTTAAGAGACCTACACAATAGAGTTGCAATAGGTACAAATTTCACATTCCAACCTCTTAGAGAGCACCCTAATTTATGCATTGAGCCAGGTATTGGTATAGTAGGTTCATACCAACACTGGGACGCATTAGGCAGTAGAGCTAGAGTTTTAGGAATAGAAAGAGATGCATTACTTCAAAGTTACAATAGCCTTGCTCAAGGTTCAAAAGATTATCTAGGCATTACAGAAAAAGGACATTATAATCAATGGGACTTTAGATTTAATGCTTTCGTACACTTCTTTGGGGATTGGGATCATATAGCATTCAATGTATATACCACTGTATTACAACCAGTCAAAGGGGCATTCAAAACACTTTCTACAGAAGAAGACCTGCTTCCAAATGAATTTAAAGGAATTCTTAATACCAAACCTCTTCCACTCATAGGTGCTGGCGGTTATTTCCAAGTGAGAATATGGAAAAAATTATCTGCTGTTACACGTTTTGATTTAATATGGGACGGAGGTCAAGCACCTGTAGATGCATATCATCTTACTTATTGCTTTACACAAGGTTTAGCATATACTTGGTAATTTTCTAAGTTATTTTTCGTATATTTGCACGAAATTTTAAATTTATGAAAAGAAATATTGTATTATTAATCACTTTTTCTCTAGGTTATTTATTGACTTTTGGTCAAAATAATGAAATTAACAAAGAAAGAGTATTGGATAATATAAATGGTTGGAGATCAGAAGACTGTCAATGTGGGAATGTAAAGAAAAGACCTGCTCCAGAAGTTATTTGGGACAATAAATTGGAAGAAATTGCACAGAACTATGCAGACGATTTAGCCACAGACAACAAAGAAAACGAATCTAACTTTTTATATTTAAGCCACGTTGGAACAGATGGTAGCACATTAAGCAATAGACTAGCAGAAAATGGTTATGAGGCTATTTATTGTGTAGAGAATATTGCTTATTTAAAGGGTAATGAAGATATGGTTATTGACCATTGGATGAATACCCCTGCTGCTTGTAACAACATTATGAATAGACAAATCACCTCTATTGGCATTGCACGTAGTGGAGATTTTTGGGTGCTATTATTTGCCGCTCCAAAAAAGAAAAAATAAACATTAAACACTAAACATAAAACAATAAACATTATGCAAACTATTGACAATTTCAAATTTGCTGGTAAAAAAGCAATTGTACGTGTGGACTTCAACGTTCCACTAGACGAAAATGGTAAAATCACTGACGATACACGTATTCGCGGTGCTCTTCCTACCCTTAAAAAAGTTTTAGCAGACGGTGGTTCTTTAATCATCATGTCTCACATGGGTAAACCAAAAGGTAAAGTAAATGCTAAATACTCTTTGAGCCAAATCGTTGACGCTGTTTCTGAAAAACTTGGTGTTGCTGTGAAATTTGCAGACGACTGTGCAAAAGCTGCTGACGCTGCTGCTGCACTTCAACCAGGCGAAGTTCTACTTCTAGAAAACTTACGTTTCTACGGTGAAGAAGAAGGCAAACCAGTAGGTATCGACAAAGAAGATCCTGCATACGAAGATGCTAAAAAAGCAATGAAAGCTTCTCAAAAAGAATTTGCAAAAACTCTTGCTTCATACGCAGACTGCTACATCAACGACGCATTCGGTACTGCTCACCGTAAACACGCTTCTACAGCTGTTATCGCAGACTACTTCGACGCAGAAAACAAAATGTTAGGTTACCTAATGGAAAAAGAAGTACAAGCTGTAGATAATATCCTTAGCAACATCAACCGTCCATTCACCGCTATCATGGGTGGTTCTAAAGTTTCTACCAAAATTGGTATCATCGAAAACTTAATGGACAAAGTTGACAACCTAATCCTTTGCGGTGGTATGACTTATACTTTCGCTAAAGCAATGGGTGGTGAAATCGGTAACTCTATCTGCGAAGATGACAAACTTCAACTTGCTCTAGACATTATCGAACAAGCTAAAGCTAAAGGCGTAAACCTAGTACTAGGAACAGACTGTGTTGCTGCTGACGACTTCTCTAACGATGCTAACACACAAGTAGTTCCTGCTAACGCAATTCCAGAAGGTTGGGAAGGTCTAGACGCTGGTCCTGAAACACAAAAAGCATTTGCAGAAGCTATAGAAGGTGCTAAAACTATTCTTTGGAATGGTCCTGCTGGTGTATTTGAATTTGACAACTTCACTGCTGGTTCTCGCGCTATCGCTGAAGCTATCGCTAAAGCAACTGCAAACGGTGCATTCTCACTTATCGGTGGTGGTGACTCTGTAGCTTGTATCAACAAATTTGGTATGGCAGATAAAGTATCATACATCTCTACTGGTGGTGGTGCTCTTCTTGAAGCTATCGAAGGCAAAGTTCTTCCAGGTGTAGCTGCAATCAAAGGATAAGAAATTTAATCCAAATAAAAGGGTATAATTACCTCTTTATAAAACCAAAACCTCCGAAGTTCTTCATTTACCTTCGGAGGTTTTTAGTTTGTTTTATATATAAGTTGGAACAAATCTTATTCCTAAAATTGATGCAAGTCTAAAAAAACTTGTTAGTTGAATATCAGCTTTGCCTCTTTCTACTCTTGCTATATAACTTTGGTCACGACCAGACTTTTCTGCTACTTCTTTCTGGGTCATATTTAGTTCCTTTCTACGTTCCTTCAACATATTACCATAAAACCACGCAATAGAATCTTCATCAAACTCATCACGAGTTTCTGTACCATGTACTCCATACTTCTCATCAAGCATTTGATTCGTTGTAGAAAGTTTTGCCAACTTTTCTTCGCTTATTCTTCTCATAACTCTAATTTATTTAATATATTTTCAGCTTTATCTATTTCTCTCTTATAATCTTTTGTTGATTTCTTTAGAAATCCATTCAACAAAATTATTCGTGTAGATTCTATTATATTATCATGGTCTATCGCAAATAATACAGAACGATATTCATTAGTTCCAATAGAAACTCTCATCTCATAAAAATCTGTATTCTCCAGTTTCTTTATAAACTTTTGCGGAATATTATATACTGTTTGAACTACGTTAAATACGTAATCAAATTTCTTCTTTACATTTGCTGATAACCCTGCGTAGAATATTTCAAATTCTTCCGACTTATAGATTATGCGAATATCTGTTTTATTAGTTTCTTCTTGATTCATGATGCAAATATAACTAATTAGTCATATTTATGCAAATAATTCAACAAAAAAGTCGCACCCATGACTGAATGCGACTAATATTAAAACCTATATTTTATTAAATATTTCTATACCAAACTCTGATAAATTTGGGTCGCGGGCACCCATTACAAGTAATACAGTGTTGTCATGTATGTTTTCTACAATGTAGGCAGAAGCATTCTCCTTATTGCCAACGAAAACTGCATTGCCAGTCATGGCATCTGACACAATGCTTGGGCAAATATCTTTGTTCACAGTGCCACCAGCATAATAAACATCACCTATCAAGAAGGCATCACTTTCACGAAGTGCAGCATCTACATCTATTGCCAAATCTTTGTGCATAAAGCGAAGCGGACCAAAACCATGAGGTTGGAAATATGCCATCACTGTAGGACAAATTTGTTGGCAAGCACGTATTGCAGCCGCTACCTCAGAAGGATTGTGAGCAAAATCGTCTATCAGATAGATATTTCTTTCCTTGTTGTGACCAAGAAGTTGAGTGCGACGATAAATTCCTTTAAAAGTTTTCATAGCCTCAATAGAATCTTGCACCGCTACTCCTGCTTCCTTACAAACTGCCACAGCTGCAAGAGTGTTTTCCATATTGTGTTTGCCAATAAGTGGCACATTGCAACGCATACCGTTTAGTTCAAAAGAGATTTCAAAACCATTTTGGCTAAAGCCAAATGCCTCATAGCCAGACTCACCTACCACTCCTTCTGCCTCAAACTGCCACTGAATGCCATTTGAAAGTTGTTTTGCAAGTTTATTGCCTGCATTCACAATGAAAGCATGAGAGGTGTTTGCCTTAAAGGTAGAGAAAAGTTGCATTAGTTCATTTTCTTCCTTGTGGTCGCGTTCCACATTTAGCAGTACACTAATATATGGTTTGTAGGAAACAATAGAACCGTCAGATTCATCAGCCTCAATCACCAAATACTCTCCCTCTCCATTCCAAGCATTGCCAAGCAGTCCTTTCTCTTGCAGAGAACTAAGCCCTGCACCTGTAATGAGTGAAGGCGATTTACCTGCACATTCAAGTATATGAAAAATCATAGCAGTAGTGGTAGATTTTCCAGAAGTTCCGCCTACGGCAATAGTCTTCTTACTCTCAGAAATAGCAGCAAGCAGAGCAGAACGCTTCACTATTCTAATGCCAAGCGAAAGTGCCTTTTGATACTCCACATTGGTTTCTTCTATGGCTGTAGAAACCACCACAATGTCTGTAGCAGAAGTAATACCGCTACCATCTTGGAAATAACAATCTATTCCCATGGCTTCAAACTTCACCTGTGTATCTAGTTTTTTATCTTTTGAAAACAAACGGTCGGAACCTGACACATTTTTACCAATGCCTTTGAGATATTGTGCTATGGCACTCATACCTGTACCAGCAATACCAACAAAGAAAAAAGAATTATTGTTAAGCATTAATTTAATATTTTATATATTAGTTCTTTTAATAAATCAACATCTGGAGTACCGGCAGCACCAATACCTTTTGATTTACAATCATATTCACGAAGATAACCTATTATCTTGAAGCATTTCATTTTTGTAAAACGCTTTGCTCCCATTTCAATTTCTTTAACCCTATATGGATTAATTTTTAAAACAGATGCCACATGAGCAGGACTATGGTCTGCCATATACTCATAGATAAAAAGGTTTGAAAAATAATTAAATAATATAGCAATAATAGCCACTATATTGGCAGAAGTATTAAGAATTATTCTATTTGCCTTTCTTGCATCACCATTGATTATGGCTGCTAAAAGTTCAAATGGTGTATAATCCTTATTCACCCCAGTGGTTTGTTCCACTATCTCTGGAGTTATGGTTCTATCTTTGGTTAGCATAATGCTAAACTTCTTCATTATGCTTTCTATTTGTGTCAAATCTACCCCTACCAATTCTAGTAACAACCTACTAGCATCTGCTGTTATTTTAAGATTATTCTTTTTTGCCGTCTCTGTTATAAACACAGAAGCCTCATTTTCATAAGGTTTCTTAGATTCAAAAACCACTCCCTCCTTTTCTATAGCTTGCACCCATTTCTTTCTTCTATCGGCAGTGCCATGTTTATAGGTTAAAACTATGATAGATGTAGGCTGAGGATTTTCTAGATAAAGTGCAAGTTTGTCAAACAAGTTCTTTTTGTCTAGACTTTGGCATTCACGCAAAAAAATCACCTGTTTATCACCCATCATTGGGTAACGACGTGCCTCATTTATTATAGTACTAACCAAATCTACATTTGCCTCTGTCTTGTCATTGGCATAATGAATAATCTGATTAAACTCACGGTCTGCCTCATTTAGGATATTATTTTCCATAAACTCCACCACTTTGTCTATATAATAAGACTCATCACCCATTAATAGATAAATAGGAGCATACTGACGCAACTGTAATTGTTGCATTAGCGACGCGAATGTTATACCACTTGTTGTTTTTGCCATACCACAAAGATAGTAAGAACTCGCGAGAAAAAGGCAGGAAATTGGGAAATAATGCAATTCGTTGGTAGATTGTTTAATACGCAACGGGCTTCCGTGGTTGTAATGCGGTCCTGAAAGACCGTATATAGATGAGTTAAGATGTAG
>JAFWXW010000031.1 GCA_017517845.1 Paludibacteraceae bacterium | reverse complement strand
TAAAGTTGTTTCCACCATTCTGCAAAGAAGTGAAGTTTTGGTTGATAATTAACAAGGATTTCTATTTTTTTACCGCTTTGGTAAAGAGCATTACGAGTTGCTGCATACATAGCTGCAGGGTTTTCTGCAAATGGAGTATCTACACCACATACTTGTTCCATACGTTGTGCACCAGCTACCAAAGATTTAATATCTAAACCTGCCACTGCAATAGGAAGAAGACCTACTGGGGTAAGAACAGAGAAACGACCACCTACATTATCTGGAATTACGTATGTTTTGTAACCTTCTTGTGTTGCAAGAGTACGAAGAGCACCTTTTGCCTTGTCTGTAATAGCCACGATAAGTTTTTTAGCAGCTTCTTTACCTGCTTGTTCTTCTAATTGAGTTTTTAGAAGACGGAAAGCAAGAGCTGTTTCTGTGGTTGTACCAGATTTTGAAATATTGATAATACCAAATTTTTTACCTTTAAGATATTCGCTTAATTCTGCTAAATAATCTTCACCGATATTGTTACCTGCATAAACCATAACTGGTTTATTGTTTTGTAACCATTCAAAACTATTAGATAGAGAGTCAATAACAGCTTTTGCACCTAAATAGCTACCGCCAATACCTGCTACTACAACTACTTCACAGTTTTCACGAAGATAGTTTGCTGTTTCTTGGATATCATCTAAAAATTCTGGAGTAATAGATGATGGAAGGTGTAACCAACCTAAGAAGTCGTTACCAGCACCTGTTCCGTTTTCTAAAGTTTGAGAACAAGCTTTAACTTGGTTTTCAAAACCCATAATGGTTTCTTTTGATACAAAACCAGTACAGTTGTCAATAATTAATTTGATGTCTTGCATAGTTTAAAAATTATCTAATTTTTTCTGTTAATGATTTAATTTCAATATTTGGAGCAATGCGTTCATATAAAATATTATAACAAGCATCTAATATAGGCATTTCTACATTATATTTCTCGTTAATTTCTTTTATACATTTAGTACCATAATATCCTTCTGCTATCATTTCCATTTCTAGTTGAGAAGAACGTACAGAATAACCCTTGCCTATCATTGAACCAAAGGTTCTGTTTCTACTAAATTTGGAATATGCAGTTACCAAAAGGTCACCTAAATATGCTGCATCTTGAAGATTTCTTTCGTCTTCTGGCGATACTGTGTTTACGAAACGTGACATTTCACGAATACTATTAGAAACTAATATAGCTTGGAAGTTGTCACCATATTTAAGACCATGACATATACCAGATGCTATAGCATAAACATTTTTAAGCACAGAAGCATATTCTATACCTCTAACATCTGTTGTGATATATGTTTTTAGGAATGGATTTTCTATTCTGTTTGCAAAAAATTCTGCAAATTTCAAGTTTCTACTACCTACAGTTAGGTAAGATAAACGTTCTAGTGCCACTTCTTCTGCGTGACAAGGTCCTGCAATCACAGCGATATCGTCCTCATTCACACCATAGAATTTCATAAAGTAATCTGAAACTATCATGTTTTCTTCTGGTACAATACCTTTGATAGCTGTTACTACTTTTTTTCCTGTTAGAGAGGTGGTCACTTTTGCCAAGTGAGATTTCAAAAATGGTGAAGGTGTAGCAAAAACTAAGATATCAGAATGCTTAATCGCTAAATTAATATTTGAATAGAATTTAATTTTCTTTATATCAAATTTTACAGAACTCAAATAAGACGGATTACATCCTGTCTCCTTAAATCGTTCTATTTGTTCTGGGCGACGCATATACCAATTAATTCTGTTACCATTGGCCATACTCATTTTTGCGATAGCTGTTGCCCAGCTACCACCACCCATTATACATATTTTTAATTTAGAAAACATTACTTATGAGTTTTGTGATTTTTCTGGTTTCATTTGTGGGAAAAATAATACTTCTTGAATAGTGGTTTGACCTGTCATTAACATAACTAAACGGTCCATACCTATACCCATTCCTGATGTAGGAGGCATACCATATTCCAATGCACGAACAAAGTCCATATCAATAAACATAGCTTCATCATCTCCTTTTTCACTTAGACGTAATTGTTCTTGGAAACGTCCTAATTGGTCAATTGGGTCATTAAGTTCTGAATAAGCATTGGCTAATTCTTTTCCGTTTACCATAAGTTCAAAACGTTCTGTAAGTTCTGGATTGTCACGGTGACGTTTACATAGAGGGGACATTTCTATTGGATAGTCTGTGATAAATGTTGGTTGGATATAGTTTCCTTCACATTTTTCGCCGAAGATTTCATCTATAAGTTTGCCTTTGCCCATAGAATCATCTACTTCTATATGAAGTTGTTTACAAACATCTCTCAATTGAGCTTCGTCCATGCCTGTAATATCAATTCCTGTGAAGTCTTTGATAGCTTCTGTCATAGTTTTGCGAGCAAATGGAGCTTTGAAACTAATGATATTGTCACCCATTTTCACTTCTGTAGTGCCATTTACATCAAGACAGATTTTTTCAAGCATCTTTTCTGTAAATTCCATCATCCATTTGTAGTCTTTGTATGAAATATAAATTTCCATACAAGTGAATTCTGGGTTGTGAGTTTTGTCCATACCTTCGTTGCGGAAGTTTTTAGAAAACTCATACACACCTTCAAAACCACCTACGATAAGACGTTTTAGGTAAAGTTCGTTAGCAATACGAAGATATAGTGGAATATCAAGTGCATTGTGGTGAGTGATGAATGGACGAGCAGATGCACCACCAGGAATAGATTGAAGCACTGGGGTTTCTACTTCCATATAACCATTTGAGTTGAAGTATTCACGCATAGAGGTGTAAACCTTGTTACGTTTCACGAAAATATCTTTAACTCCTTCGTTTACAACTAAATCCACATAACGTTGACGGAAGCGAAGTTCTGGGTCTTCAAATGCGTCGTGCACGTTGCCGTCTTTGTCTGTTTTCACGATAGGAAGCGGACGTAACGCCTTAGAAAGTACTGTTAATTGTGAAACATGAATAGAAATTTCACCTGTTTGTGTACGGAACACATATCCTTTAACACCAATAAAGTCTCCTATATCCAATAATTTTTTGAAAACTGTATTGTATAGGTCTTTGTTTTCATCTGGACAAATCTCGTCACGAGAAATATATAACTGAATTCTACCTGTAGAATCCTTTAATTCTGCAAAGGAAGCTTTTCCCATAATACGGCGACTCATTAAACGGCCAGCCATACTTACTTCACGTTTTTCTTCGTCATTAAAGTCTGCTTTAACCTCATCTACGTGTGCATTTACCACATATTCTGCTGCTGGATATGGATCTATACCCATTTCACGCATTGTTGCTAAACTCTGTCTGCGAAATAACTCTTGATCATTAAGTTCGTGATTCATAATGTATAATAATTATGTTGTTATTCTGAAAATGTCATTAAATATTGTTTGATAAACTCATCTATATCACCGTCCATAACACCCTGAACGTCTGATGTTTGATAGTTAGTTCTATGGTCTTTTACACGACGGTCATCAAATACATAACTTCTAATTTGAGAACCCCACTCTATTTTCTTTTTACCTGCTTCTATCTTTGCTTTTTCTGCATTGCGGTGTTGAAGCTCACGGTCATAAAGTTGAGAACGAAGAAGACGCAAAGCATTTTCTTTATTCTTAGGTTGGTCACGAGTTTCTGTATTTTCAATAAGGATTTCTTCTTCCTCTCCAGTATAAGGGTCTTTGTACATATAACGAAGGCGAACACCAGATTCTACCTTGTTTACATTTTGACCGCCTGCACCACCAGAACGGAAGGTTTCCCATGTAATAGCTGATTGTACTACTTCTACCTCTATGGTATCATCTACCAAAGGCACAACGAACACAGAAGAGAAAGAAGTCATTCTCTTACCCTGTGCGTTATATGGTGAAACACGCACCAAGCGGTGCACACCATTTTCACTTTTAAGATAACCATACGCCATGTCGCCTTCTATTTTAAGGGTCGCAGTCTTAATACCTGCTTCGTCACCCTCTTGGTAATTTTCCATGGTCCATTTGTAACCGTTACGTTCGCAATAACGTTGGTACATTCTTAAAAGCATTGATGCCCAGTCTTGAGATTCGGTACCACCTGCACCTGAAACAATCTTAAGTACTGCACCTAAATTATCTTCTTCAGAAGAAAGCATATTACGCATTTCTATTGCCTCCAAAAGAGACATAACATTGGCATACGCTGCATCTACTTCTTCTTCTGTTACTATTTCTTCTTTATAAAAATCGAAGGCTAAAGTAAGTTCTTCTGTAGCCTTTTTCACAGCATTATATCCATCTACCCACTTTTTTAGGTCTTTAATCTTTTTCATTTGGGCTTCTGCAGCCTTGTTGTCGTTCCAAAAATCTGGGTCTTGAGTACGAATTTCTTCTTCCTCTATCTGAATTAACTTACTGTCAATGTCAAAGATACCTCCTCAACGCTTGCTCGCGTTCTTGTGTCTCTTTTAATTGTTCTATAGTAATCATGTAATTATTATATTCTGATTGTCAATTTGCAAAGATAGTAAAAAAAGTTAGGAGTTAGGAGTGTGGAGTTAGGAATTTTTAAACAATATATAAATTTACACAAAAAAGCAACCACACCTGAGTAGGCAAGTGCGGTTGCTAGGTAAGATAATTATTAAATCATTAAACTTTATACACTAATTTTGTAAATAAAGTACTTTTAATTGTCAAATACTGGGCGAATAACTAGACCAAAGCTGCGATAGTCGCTACTTATTTGCACGTCGCCAAATACAAAAGACAAGAAATACATATTACTTGAAAAGACTGTATCAAGCGAACTACTCATATACCTACCTATTGTTTCTGATGCTATTGTGTTTGTATTATCGCGATAGCCAGCAGCTGGCAAGAAAATGCTATTACCATTTGGACCTATTACTCTGAAACCTGCAACTCCATTTTTGGTTTCCCATGCCCAAGAACATTGATTTCGCAAATCTTCAAGTTCTTCTTTGGTTGGTGTACGCCACGCACTACCCCAGTGCATATGAGCAGCATCATCTTCCATATCTAAAACTGTTTTGTTGTCAACTGTACCAGATTCTGAACTTACACAATATTTTGTAAGACTTTTATCGTCTTTATTGAACCATTTGTAAGTTTCCCAGTTACAATTCTCATTTTGATGAATTTCACCCCAAGCAAAATAGTAACCATAATCTTCTGGGTTGATTGCACCCACATTTATTGTTGACCATTTCACAGAAAGGCCTAAATCTACCACATTTTCAGGTAGTGTTTCTTTTTCGCAACTTACCAATGTAAGTGCAACTAATGAACTTATTAAATAAAGTAATTTTTTCATACTAAGATATTTTCATTATTTAGGTAATACAGCGCGAATAGAATAACCAATGCAGCCACTACTTCTACTCACTTCTACAGTACCTACATTCATGTACAATTTATACGCAAAATTTCTAGAATCAGAAGACTTACTCCAATAATATCCTGCCTCACCTACATTATTTGATTGATCATATTGTTTATTACCTGCATACGGCAAGAAAATACTATTACCATTTGGACCTGTTACATTATAACCGGGGGTTCCAGAAATCTTCATATACTCCCATGTACATCTATCACGAAGCTCTTCAAATTCAGCTTTGGTAGGCATGCGCCAATTACCATCCCAATTAACATGGGCAGCATCGTCTGAAAGAGTTAAATCTGAACCCGCCCATACATAATAATTATCTAGTCCATATTCAGACTTGGTTTCTGTTTCGCCCCATGCATAATAATTCCCATACTCTTCTGGACTATCGGCACCTATATTATATGTTGCCCACATTACAGAAAGCCCTAAATCTACGTATTCATAACCATTTGTCATATCTTTCCATTGTGCATACAAGGTGACATTTTCTGTTACCACTAAACTTGCTCCACTTTGAAAATCAATACCACTACCATCTGCCTTTGTATTCCAACCAATAAAGTTATAAACAGGACGTGTAAACAAATTATTGGCAATAGTTATGGATTCGTTCTCTTTTACTGTTACACTAGACATAACACCATTTCCACCATTAGCATTGTATGAAACAGTATACTCCTTAACAATAGGAATAATTGGGTCTTCTGGTTTTTCTGGATCTTCTGGCTTTTCTGGATTTTCTGGATCTTCGGGTTTCTCAGGGTCTTCTGGGTCTTCTGGGTCTTCTGGAGTTGCTTTTGCTGTTACTTCTACGGTGCAAGTAGCAGTTTTACTACCTGCTTGAGCAGTAATGGTTGCCTTGCCTGCTGCTACGGCTTGCACTTTTCCATTTTGGTCTATGGTTGCAACAGACACTTTGCTGCTACTCCAGGTTACCTTAACAGTATCTGCCTTGAAACCATCTGCTGCGGTAATTACCAGATTGGTTTTTAACGATAGGCTGCTTCCTTCCTCTACAGTATAAGATGCTGGATTAAATGCCAATTTACTAACCGATGGTTTTACAAATTTTACGTTGCATTTGGCATCTTCGGCATCATCTACAGATACGGTAAGGGTGTATTCACGCTCTTTATCGGCTTTTAGATACCATTTACCCTCACTATAGGTTGGCTCTTTGCC
>JAFWXW010000030.1 GCA_017517845.1 Paludibacteraceae bacterium | reverse complement strand
GTATGTATGTGGCGGCGATACATCCGTACATACATAGCGCATTCTTACTATTTAATATTTCATTTTTCATACCCTACAAAAATAGTAAAGAATTTTTATTTTTTTTCACAATTTTTAAGGGATTGATTTGTTGCTTAGATTTCTTTGAAATTTTAGAGTTGATTAGAATTTACATCTAAAAACTGCAAAATTTTCGAGTATAGTCGAATATTTTATGAAAAATGATAATATTTTCGAGTTGATTTGAATAATGGCGTAGAATATGTATTCCCTTGGGAATTGTAAAACAAATGCTCGCTACAAAAGTGGCGAGTGTGTATGTTTTTAACATATTTATGGCGTTGAGAAATGTCTTTTTGTCTGTGTTATGGCGTTACGAAAAATAAATTTTAACATATTTATGGCGTTAGAAAATGTGTTTTTGTCTGTATTATGGTGTTTGATATAAAAAATTTACTATATTTGCACTATTAAAATTAAATGATTATGGTAGATAAAAGGGTAATAGAGCAGGTTTTAGCAGAGCAATACGAAGAGTTAGTTGCATTGCAAAAATCAGATTTATGTTCACGCAAGGAAGAAAGTGAAGTAAATTTGGAGAGCCATTTAGCACAAGTAGTTATAGGGGTTCGTAGAAGTGGTAAATCTACATTGTGTTATAATGCCCTAAAATCAAAGAACGTAACATTTGCATACGCAAACTTTGATGATGAGCGTTTCCAGCAAATGGAAACTAATGATTTAAATACTGTACTAGAGGTATTATATAAGTTATACGGAGATTTTAAGTACCTTTCCCTTGATGAAATACAAAATATTGATGGTTGGCACTTGTTTGTAAATCGCCTTCTTCGTCAAAGGTTACATATTGTAGTTACAGGCTCAAATGCCAAACTATTAAGTGGAGAACTTGCAACGCACTTAACTGGTAGAAATAATCAAATTGAATTATATCCATTTTCATTTACAGATTGGTGTAATATTAAAAATGTAGATACCAAATCTATTACAACTAAAGCAGAAGCCCAACGAAGAGCTGCTTTTGATGAGTATATGAAACAAGGTGGTTTCCCTGAGTTGATTTGGGAAAAGAATAAATCTCGCTATATCGGAAACTTGGTGAGCAATATTTTGAGGCGAGATATAGAGCAAAGGCATAATATTAAGTATAAAGAAGCTTTTGAGCAACTGACGCATCATTTGATGAACATTGCACCAGTTACTATTGTTGAAAATGAATTAGCGTCTGTAGTTGGGTTAAAATCAAACCATACAGTAAACAATTACATAGGTTTTCTGAAAGAGGCATATTTAATGTTGGGTTTGAAGAGATTTTCTACAAAAAGCAAACAGAGAGTCAGAAACGAGAAAGTTTATCCTATAGATGTGGCATTGATGGACGGTAGGCAAGATGCTTTTGCAGGTGATAATTTAGGATGGAGATTGGAAACTATTGTATATTTAGAGTTGCTTCGTCGCAATAGACCTATTAACAGGGATGTTTACTATTTTAAGAATGCTAGTGGTTACGAGGCAGATTTTGTAGTTTGTAGAGATAATCGTGTTGAAGAGATATACCAAGTATCATTTGATATTAGCAAAGAAAAAACACGGAAAAGAGAATTGAGAGGTTTGTTGACTGCATCTGCTGAAACAAATTGCAATAATCTCTACTTAATAACGGACTTTCAACGTGAGACTCTCACTATGGAAGGAAAAACAATAGAGATAATTCCGGCTTATGATTGGTTGATAGAAAAATAAAACAAATGCTCGCTACAAAAAAGTGGCGAGCATTTGAGTTTTTACGAAATGAGTTTTATTGCTAATGTGCCGAGTTTGTAGAGTAGGGGTTTGTTTATGGAAAGGAAGCGGCCGTGTTCTACTAGGCGTGAGCCAAAGCGAAGTTTGAAGTCGCGTACGCCGTAGGCTTGTCCTGGGGTGCCTGCTCCCATGGTGTCAAATGTGGTATAGCCGTGTGCAGATGCACGTTTGATTGTTTCCCAATAAACTAGTACAGAAGGGTAATTGTTTGGATATTGGGTGTCTAACCCAAAAACATAATAATCGTACACCGTTTTTTCGTGACAAAGTTGGAGCATACCAGAAACAACCTTGCCGTTTATCTTTATAAGCATTATTTCGCCTACTTTTTTGGCAAGTATTTGTGCGAAAAATTCCTTCGGGAAAATAGGCTTTTTTACCTTGTTTTTGTAGTGTGCAGAAAGAAGTTTATAAAATTCATCTACTTCTGCTTCGGTTTCTGCCATTTTTACCTCATATTCCGCCTCTGTGGCAATGCGCACTTGTCTGCGACGGCTTTCGTTCATGTTTTTAAAAGCAACATCGGCATCAGAACAATCTATTAGGCAGTTTAGGTGAGGTTTGTATTCAAAACCTACCTCTTCAAATACAGATTTATATTTGGAATAATCTGCATTGTTTCTTATTTCTACATAAATTGCAGATGAGGTTTTCTGTTTTATGTCTAGTAAAAGAGTTTTTAGTTCGCCTTCGGCAATATCTTTTGCGAGCAAAAGTCCACCTTGGATGATGGCACGACGTGAAAAGTGTTTTTTTATGCCTTTTTCGGCTTGTATGTAGCCAACAGCAAGCCCCATGAGTTTGCCGTGGGGATTTCTAACGTAGGAGAGAAATGTTTGCAAAAACTCCAAAGACGAAAGGAAATTGTACATTTCTTCCGTCTGAAAGGCATTGGAATATGGGCTTTCGGTCAATAGTTCCTGCCAGTCGATTGAGGTTATGCTACGCATAATAATTAGGAGTTAGGAGTTAGGAGTTAGGAATTCTTGTGCAAACGAGAGGAGAACCAAGCTTGCTTGAGTTATCCCGAGTGTAGCCAAGAATCGCCGTAGGCAATTAGGAATTCGTTCTAACTTCTCACTTTTAACATAATTCTTTTTATAATATTTTTCAAATTTTGAATAACAAACTCTTTCCACCACGCAAGTGAAGAGTCTGTCCAGCGTTGAGGGTGGGTGGTAATCATAATGCGAGTAGGAAGACTGCCACCAATGGCTGAAATAATGTCATTAGAAGAATGGTAAATCTTTCCTTCCTTTGTCCAAATATCTTGATACATAGGTATTTTGTCTCGAACACTCACTTTGTAACCGTCCCACATTCTGCCAGTGTCTGTAAGGTAAAACAAACATGAAAAATCTATATCAAAATATGGCTCGCCAATTATTCCCAATTCTTTATAATCATATTTTTTCCAAAGGTCTTTGCCATCGTATTTGCTAGTTGGGGCTCCATGCATACAAATAGTCTTCACAGGATAAAAGCCTCTGAAATATTCCAATTTTTCCTTGAAATGTTCGTAAGCCTTGTCAATATCGCCACCCAATAACGACATATCTTCGTAGTGATAGCCCACTTCGTGCCCAAGTGAAGCAATCTTTTTTATTTTATCTGGCTGATTGCTTTCTGGAATTACCCTAAAATAATATGTAGAATTTATTCCCAATTCATTTTCTATTTTGGCAGTAGCCACAGAATTTTCTACTTTTAAATCTACGTCGTGGCGAAGCACTATAAATTTTTCTGCAAGCGAATCCAATTTATTAAGGTATTGCTCAAAAGTATAAAACTCATAACCAGCACTTTTAAATGCCACAAGTAGTTCTCTATATTTTTTTAAGGTAAAATCTTTCATATCTGTGAATATCTGTGATTTTTTATCCTTGCAAATATAGTAAAAGATTGGAAAATTTACCTCTCAATAATTGTATAAAAAATGGATATGCAGAAAATTGTAAAACTTTTGTAATTTCTCTGTGAAGATATATTAATGTGGAATTAATAAATTCAAATAAAAAACATGGAATTATTGATGTTTTATACTTTAGAACTAGAATTCTGTTGGGTAACCAAAGGGTTAGAAGTTAAAAGTAATATTAATATTTAAATGTAGAAAACGATGAAAAAGTTTACTCTATTTTTTATTGCATTGCAGATGTTAGTTTCTGCGTTTGCACAAGAAAATCTATATGTTTGTCATAAAGATGGTACATATTCAGAATTTTCAACTTCTGATGTGGAAAAGGTAAGATTAGAAAGTGATGGGAGCCCTTATACTCCAGATGATGATTACAAAGTTTTTTCTATAAACCCTGTAGATAGAGTGTTATTCTCACCTGGTAATTTACAATATTATCCTAGAAGGAAAGAATGGCGTTTTGCTCCTGATCAGACAGCTCATGTGGGGAAAGAAAATGAGAATATTAGTCCTAATTATAGTGGTTGGATAGACCTATTTGGTTGGGGTACAGGTGATGATCCTACAAAAACATCTATGTCTTACGATAGTTATTCAACCTTTGTAGATTGGGGTTCTAATAAAATAGGCGATGATGAACCTAATACATGGCGTACACTATCGTTGAACGAATGGGAATATTTACTTCACTCTCGTGAAAATGCTTCAGATTTAATAACTGTAGGCCGTGTAAAGGGCAATAATGGTGTGATTTTACTGCCAGATAATTGGGTCTGTCCAGATGATGTGGATTTAAAGATTGGTTTTAGTTCGTATGAAGAAGGGTATGCAAGTCTTCAGATAATTTCTGAGCCTATGTGGGATAAACTAGAAGCTGCTGGTGCTATATTTCTACCTGCAATTGGCTATCGAAAAGGCGTAACAATTAACGAATTGCAAGAGAGTTGCCGTTATTGGGCTGGATATTGGCATATGACTACCTCTGCTGCAATGTTTTATGGCAATGCTATGGAAGCAGAAATTGCATTTACTTTCCCATACGATGGTTTGGCTGTTCGCCTAGTTTCTACTCAAACATTCTAGTAAGAAACAATTAACTCCCGCACCTTGTATAAAAAAGTGTGGGAGTTTTTTGTATATTTTTCTGCTTTTAATTCATTTATCCATAACTTTTTTATAAATTTGCAAAATTTTAATGGGATAGGGAAAATTGTGCCTATAATTAGGGTGCGAATGAACCTATCCTAAATCAAGAAAAAGTATGGAATTAAATAGTAAATATAGTCCTGCAGAGATAGAGCAGAAATGGTATCAATATTGGTTAGACAACAAATTGTTTGAGTCTAAACCAGACTCTCGTGAACCATATACAGTGGTTATCCCTCCACCAAACGTAACAGGGGTACTACACATGGGTCACATGTTGAATAATACTATTCAAGATATTTTGGTGCGTCGTGCTAGAATGACAGGCAAAAATGCTTGTTGGGTGCCTGGTACAGACCACGCTTCTATTGCAACAGAAGCAAAAGTGGTAGGTCGTTTGGCTTCTCAAGGTATTGCAAAAACAGACCTTACTCGTGAAGAATTCTTGAAACACGCTTGGGAGTGGACCGACGAACATGGTGGTATTATTCTAAAACAACTTCGCAAACTTGGTGCTTCTTGCGACTGGTCTCGTACTGCATTTACTATGGACGAACTTAGAAGCGAGAGTGTAATGAAGGTGTTCTGTGACCTTTACAACAAAGGTCTTATTTACCGTGGTGTACGTATGGTAAACTGGGACCCAAAAGCTCTTACAGCACTTTCTGACGAAGAAGTTATCTACAAAGAACAACAAGGTAAACTATATTACCTACGTTATATGATTGAGGGTGAAGATGGTTACGCAGTAGTGGCTACTACACGTCCAGAAACCATTATGGGCGACACAGCTATGTGTATCAACCCTAACGACCCTAAGAATACTCACCTAAAAGGCAAAAAAGTAATAGTTCCACTTGTAAATCGTGTTATTCCTGTAATAGAAGATGAATATGTGGATATAGAATTTGGTACAGGTTGCTTAAAGGTAACTCCTGCACACGATGTGAATGACTATATGTTAGGTGAAAAATACAACTTACCTACAATAGACATTTTCAACGATAATGGTACTATTTCTGAGGCTGCAGGTCTTTATGTTGGTATGGATCGTTTCGATGTTCGTAACCAAATAGAAAAAGACTTAGAAGCTGCAGGTCTTCTAGAAAAAGTAGAGGCATATACAAACAAGGTAGGTTGCTCTGAACGTACCAATGTGCCTATTGAACCAAAACTTTCTATGCAATGGTTCTTGAAAATGGAACATCTTGCCAAGATAGCACTAGAACCAGTAATGAAAGACGATATTATGTTCTATCCTGCTAAGTATAAAAATACTTATCGTCACTGGATGGAAAATATCAAAGACTGGTGTATTAGTCGTCAGCTTTGGTGGGGTCACCGCATTCCTGCATACTTCCTTCCAGAAGGTGGTTTTGTTGTAGCAGAAACTGCAGAAAAAGCACTAGAAGAGGCTAAAAAGAAAACTGGAAACAACGATTTGAGAATTGAAGACCTTCGTCAAGACGAAGACTGCCTAGACACATGGTTTTCTTCTTGGTTGTGGCCAATATCTTTGTTTGATGGTATCAACAATCCAAACAATGATGAAATCAACTACTATTATCCAACTGTGGATTTAGTAACAGGTCCAGATATTATCTTCTTCTGGGTGGCACGTATGATTATGGCAGGTTATGAATACAAAGGTAAAATGCCATTTAAAAATGTATATTTCACAGGTATCGTGCGTGACAAGATTGGTAGAAAAATGAGTAAGTCGCTAGGCAACTCTCCAGACCCACTAGAACTAATTGAAAAATTCGGAGCAGACGGTGTGCGTATGGGTATGATGCTTGCAGCACCTGCTGGCAATGACATTCTATTCGACGAAGCTCTATGTGAACAAGGTCGTAACTTCAATAACAAAATTTGGAATGCTTTCCGTCTAGTTAAGGGTTGGAAAGTGGATTCTGCTTTGGAACAACCAGAATCTGCACGTTTGGCAGTAGAATGGTTTGATTCTAAATTGGCAGAAACAGTAGCAGAAATAGATGATTTATTTAAGAAATATCGTCTGTCAGAAGCACTTATGGCTGTATATAAATTGTTCTGGGACGAGTTCTCTGCATGGTATCTAGAAATGGTGAAACCAGAATATATGAAAGCTATAGATGCAGTTACATACGAAGCAACTGTTTCTTACTTCGATTCTTTATTAAGACTTCTTCATCCATTTATGCCATTCATTACAGAAGAATTGTGGCAAGAGCTTGCAGACCGCAAAGAAGGTGAAAGCATTATGGTGGCTCAAATGCCAGAAATCAAAGAATTAAACAAAGAATTACTTGCTCAATTTGAAAAAACTAAAGAAGTAGTTTCTGGTATTCGTACCATTCGTCTTCAAAAAAATATTCCAAACAAAGATGCTTTAAATCTACAAATTGTAGGAGCACATGATAATAGCATGGACGCACTTATAGTGAAAATGGCAAACCTTTCTTCTGTAGAAAATGTTTCTGAAAAAGATGCTACAGCAGCTGGTTTCCTTGTTGGTGCTGTGGAATATGCAGTGAAAATGGAAGGCAGAATCAACGTAGAAGAAGAAATTGAGAAGATGGAAAAAGAAATAGTTTATCTTCAAGGTTTCCTTAAAGGTGTAAATGCAAAACTTTCTAACGAACGTTTTGTGGCAAATGCAAAACCAGAAATCGTTGAAAACGAACGTAAGAAAAAAGCTGATGCAGAAGGTAAAATAGCTGTGTTGGAAGAATCAATAGCAAAATTAAGAAATTAAAATATAAATATTATGAGCCAAGAAATTAAACTTGCATACGGTGAAAAAATGCCGTTAGAAATGCATAAGGTACGTATTGTACAAAAACTTAACTTACCAAAAGTAGAAGACCGTTATAAATTTATGAATGAAGCAGGCAACAATACCTTCCTTCTTCAAAATAGAGACATCTTCATGGATATGCTAACAGACTCAGGTGTAAACGCTATGTCTGACAGACAACAAGCTGCTATGCTTATTGCTGACGATAGCTACGCTGGTTCTGAAACTTTCAACCGCCTATCAGCTCAAGTAGGTAAAATGTTTAACACAAATTTCTTCTTGCCAGCTCACCAAGGTCGTGCTTGTGAAAATATCTTGGCAGAAGCATTTGTTAAACCAGGTCAAACAGTACTTATGAACTTCCACTTTACAACAACTAAAGCTCACATTACACGTCTTGGTGGTACAGTAGAAGAACTTATCGTAAAAGAAGGTATTGATCCACACGATTTAAGCCCATTTAAAGGTAACTTTGACCTAGACCTACTTCGTGAACGTATTGCTGCTCTAGGTGCAGAAAATGTTGCATTCGTACGTATCGAAGCTGGTACAAACCTTGTAGGTGGTCAACCACTTTCTATGGAAAACATGCTTGCTGTAGCTGATATATGTAAACAAAACGGTATCATGACTGTGCTTGACGCATCTCTTCTACAAGACAACTTATATTTCATCAAAGTGCGTGAAGAAGCTGCAAAAGATATGTCTATCGAAGACATTACTTTAAAAATTGCTAACGCAATGGATATTATCTACTTCTCTGCTCGTAAACTTGGTTTCGGCCGTGGTGGTGGTATAGCAATGCGCGACGAAGCACTTTGCTTAAAAATGAAAGAATTTATTCCACTATACGAAGGTTTCTTAACATATGGTGGTATGTCTGTTCGCGAAATGGAAGCTATCACAGTAGGTCTTCAAGAAACTATGGACTTCGACATCATTTCTCAAGGTCCTCTTTTCATCGAATATATGGTGAAAGAACTTCAAAAAGCTGGCGTGCCAGTGGTAGTTCCTGCAGGTGGTCTTGGATGTCACTTAAATGCTAGTGAAATCCTTCCTCACTTAAGCCATGCAGAATATCCTGCTGCTGCTCTTGCTACTGCAATCTACATTGCAAGTGGTGTGCGTGGTATGGAACGTGGTACTCTATCTGAACAACGTAACCCAGACGGTAGCGAACGTTATGCGGAGTTAGAACTTGTACGTATGGCTATGCCACGTCGTGTTTACACTCTTTCTCAAGTGAACTACGCTATCGACCGTATTAAATGGGTTTACGAAAATCGTGACCTTATCGGTGGCCTAGAATTCTATGATGAACCAAAAGTACTTCGTTTCTTCTTTGGTCGTCTTCGTCCAACTTCTGATTGGCAAGAAAAGCTTGTTGCTAAGTTCCGCGAAGACTTCGGCGACTCACTATAAAATGATTTTAAGGGGTGCTTTTTGCGTTGCGTTCCTAAAAATCCCTCCTTTAAAAGGACTAAAGATATACGATTATATAAAAAGACTAACCACGCGGTTAGTCTTTTTTTGATGAAAAATTTACTTTTGGGGTGTAAACTAAAGAAAAATGCATTTTTTATTGAAAAAAGTTTGCCAAAAATTTGGTAGGACAAAAAAAGTGTACTATCTTTGCATCGCAATTGAGAGATAAAGCAACTCAAAAGGGCGATTAGCTCAGCTGGTTCAGAGCATCTGCCTTACAAGCAGAGGGTCGGCGGTTCGAATCCGTCATCGCCCACGAAAGCAAGTCAAAGCGACTTGCTTTTTTTATTGCTCTTTTTTTACCTATAGTTAATTAACTTTTGTCTCTATTTCTTTTAACTTTTAACAATATTCATTACTTTTGTACGTTAATAGATAAATTTATATGAGAGCAACGATAATTTCTATAGTTACATTGGTGTTGGTATTGGCACTAAGTGGTTTTCTTTATTTTCGTTATTACTTTGTGTTTGGCGAAGGTGTTAAATCTGGAGAATTAAATTATTTGGTAAAAAAAGGATATGTGTTTAAAACATACGAGGGTAAGTTAATTCAAAGTGGTTTCAAGGCTAATGCTCCTGGTACTATTCAATCTTACGAATTTAAATTCTCTGTTGAAGAGCCAAAAATAGCAGATTCACTTATGCGTTGCAGTGGTAAAAATGTTGAGTTACATTATAAAGAATATATCGAACCACTTCCATGGCGTGGTGTTAGTGAATTTGTAGTAGATAGCATAATTTCGGTAAATTAGATAAATATTCAAGCGACTTCTAGATGTAGGAGCCGCTTGACTTTTGTTGATAAATATGATTTTAGAAAAAGAAATATTTAGAGCTGGTAAGATAAATAAGACTCATGGTGTAAATGGGGAGCTAAACTGTACCATTAATACAGATGCGATAGAAGATGCGGAGTATATAGTACTAGATATGGATGGGATATATGTTCCTTTTTTCATTTCAAACCTAAGGGTTAAGTCTCAGAATTCTGTATTAATTACCCTAGAAGATGTAGAAGATGAGTCGGAGGCTAGAAAATTGATTGGTAAAGATTTATTTTTGCCTAATGAACTAAAAACTGATGACGATATGGTTTCTTATGACTATTTCGTAGATTTTATGGTGGTTAATGATGGGAAAGAATTGGGCAAGATTTCTTATGTTGATGATCAAACTGTCAATATTTTATTTGGTATAACAACTAATGAAGGTGATATTTTGTTGCCAGCGGTGGAAGATTTTATAGAAGAAGTGGATAATGAGAACAAGGTCCTTTATACAAATTTTCCAGAAGAATTGGTTGATTTGAATAAAAATTTTTAAATTTGAAGATTGTTTATTTAAACTAATAATATTATGAGTATATTAAGTGAACGTTTGGCACAATATGATGTGCCTCAAAAAGCTAAAGCAGCTGGTGTTTATCCTTATTTTAGACCTATTAGTTCAGACCAAGATACAGTGGTCCAAATAGATGGTAAACCAGTGTTAATGTTTGGCTCAAATAGTTATTTAGGTCTTACAAATCACCCAAAGATTAAAGAAGGATCTATTAAAGCTGTAGAAAAATATGGCACAGGTTGTGCTGGTTCTCGTTTCTTAAATGGAACATTGGATATTCATATAGAGTTAGAAGAAAAACTTGCTAAACTAGTAGGTAAAGAAGAAGCATTGGTATATGCTACTGGTTTTACTGTGAACTCAGGTGTAGTTCCTTGTTTAGGAGGTAGAGAAGATTATCTTCTACTAGACCGTTTAAATCACGCTTCTATCATAGAAGGCTCACGCCTTAGCTTGGCTAAACAGTTTAAATATCGTCACAATGATATGGAACAATTAGAAAAGTTCCTACAACAATGTGAACCAGACAAGATTAAACTTATTGTTGCAGACGGTGTATTCTCTATGGAGGGAGATTTAGCAAAACTTCCAGAAATGGTAGATTTGGCTAAAAAATACAACGCTTCTATTATGATTGACGAAGCACACTCTTTGGGTGTATTCGGTGAAACAGGAGCAGGTGTTTGTGAACACTTTGGAGTTCAAAACGATGTGGAACTTGTGATGGGTACATTTAGTAAATCTCTTGCTACAATTGGTGGTTTCATTGCTTCCAACAAAGATGTAATAAATTACTTGAAACATAATTCTCGCACACTTATCTTTAGTGCTAGTATTACTCCTGCAGCTGCGGGTGCAGTGCTTGCTGCTCTAGAAGTTATGGCAGAAGAGAAGTGGCGTCAAAAAGCATTATGGGACAATACTCACAGAATGCTTCAAGCATTTAAAGATAGAGGCTTTGAAACAGGTCATACCACCACACCTATTATTCCTCTTTATGTACGTGACAACGAAAAAACATTCCGCCTAACACGTATGCTTATGGACGATGGTGTGTTTGTAAATCCTGTGGTTTCTCCTGCTGTACCATCACAAGATACATTAATCCGTATCTCGCTAATGGCTACTCACACATTTGACCAAATAGACGAAGCAGTAGAAAAAATTACCAAAAATGCCAAACTGTTAGGTATATTAGAATAAAATTTGATAAATATAAATTTAAAGTCCAATCCAAAAGGGTTGGACTTTTTTGTTACCTTATTATAGGGTTTATTGGCAATTATACCATAAAAAAAACCATATCGGTGATGTCACCGATATGGTCTAAAATGTATTTTGAGAGTGTTAATTTACTTCTTACTCCAATTATCTTTTAGAGATACTGTTCTGTTTAGAATCAGTTTATCAGCGGTAGAGTCTTTATCTACGGTGAAGTAACCTACTTTTAGGAATTGGAAGTGGTCGCCTGGTTTTGCACCGTCTAGGTGTTTTTCAACTAAGGCTGTTTTCACTTCTAGTGAGTTTTCGTTTAGTAGGTCGTGGAAGTCGCCGTCGTATGAAGCAGGGTCTTCTACCTTAAATAAACGGTCGTATAAGCGAACTTCTGCTTCTATACAGCCGTCTTTGTCAAGCCAGTTGATAGTACTTTTAACTTTACGTTTACTTCCCTCTGAGCCACTCTTAGTGTCTGGGTCGTATGTACAATATACTGTGGTAATATTACCTTCTGCGTCTTTTTCACAACCTGTGCATTGGATAATGTATGCACTCTTTAGACGTACCTCTCTGCCTCCAGGAGTTAGACGATAGAAATCTTTTGGAGCATCTTCCATAAAGTCACCCCTTTCTATGAAGATTTCTTTACTAAATGGCATTTCGCGAGTACCAGCAGTTTCACAATCTGGGTTGTTGTCTGTGGTCATGTATTCTTTTTGTCCATCAGGATAGTTAGTTATAACCAATTTCACTGGGTCAAAAATAGCACTTACACGATGTGCTTTTGGTTTTAAGTCTTCACGGATAGAGTGTTCTAGAAGTGAAACATCTATCATACCATCTACTTTGGTGTAACCGATGCGGTCTATGAAGTCTGCAATTGCTTCTGGAGTATAACCTCTACGACGAAGACCGCAGATAGTAGGCATACGTGGGTCGTCCCAACCTGCTACTAGACCTTCTTGGACTAGTTGAAGCATTTTACGCTTACTCATCACTGTGTAACTGATATTTAGTCTGTTAAACTCATATTGATGAGGTCTGTAATCTGTGTCTGCAAATTGGTCTATAAACCAATCATATAATGGACGGTGTACCACAAATTCTAGTGTACAGATAGAGTGGGTAACACCCTCAAAATAGTCTGATTGCCCATGGGCAAAGTCATACATTGGGTATGCCTTCCATTCTGTACCAGTACGGTGGTGTGGGTGAGTGGTGATGACACGATACATAATAGGGTCACGGAAGTGCATATTTGGAGAAGCCATGTCTATTTTTGCACGAAGCACCATAGCACCATCTGCTATCTCACCTGTATTCATTTTTTGGAATAACTCCAAATTTTCTTCTATTGGTCTGTTTCTATAAGGACTTTCTATACCAGGAGTGGTAGGAGTACCTTTTTGTTTTGCAATTTCTTCTGCACTTTGTTCGTCTATATAAGCCTTACCATCTTTGATTAATTTGATTGCAAGGTCCCAAAGTTGTTGGAAATAATCAGAAGCATAATAAACATTAGCCCATTTAAAGCCAAGCCAGTTAATATCTTCTTGGATAGAATCTACATATTCTACATCTTCTTTGGTAGGGTTTGTGTCGTCGAAACGTAGATTACAGATACCATTGTATTTTTTTGCAATACCGAAATCCATAAATATGGCTTTGGCATGACCAATATGTAGATATCCGTTTGGTTCAGGTGGGAAACGAGTCTGAATGCGTCCGTCGTTTTTACCCTCTTGTAGATCTTTTTCTACTATTTCTTCAATGAAATTCAACGATTTCTTTACTTCGTTTTCCATAATTATTTAATAATTCCGCGTTCTGAACTTTTTATAAATGATAAAATATCTTCTCTCTCTTTGCTTTCTGGTATATTTTTTTCTATAGCCTCTAGTGCTTGGGTGGTGTTAAGACCAGAAAGATAAATATAACGATAGCTTTCTTGGATAGCATTCATTTGCTCTGCAATGAAACCTCTACGACGAAGTCCTACAATGTTTAGACCCATATATCCAAGTGGTTCTCTACCTACCATTACATAAGGAGGAATATCTTTGCTTATTCTACTTCCACCTTGTACCATAATGTGTGCACCTAAATGGCAGAATTGGTGAACTAATGTACCGCCACTTATTATAGCCCAGTCATCTACGACCACTTCACCTGCAAGTTGGGTAGCATTTCCTAAAATAATTCTGTCGCCCAATTTACAATCGTGAGCCACGTGAGCGTATGCCATAATTAGGCAGTGACTACCCACTATGGTAGTACCTTTTGATGCAGTGCCTCTATTCACAGTCGCACTTTCACGAATAGTAGTGTTGTCACCTATAACTGCTGTGGTTTCTTCTCCCACAAACTTTAAATCCTGAGGAATTGCAGAAATTACTGCTCCAGGGAAAATATTACAGTTTTTACCTATTCTAGCTCCAGAAAGAACTGTGGCATGAGGATAGATATGTGTTCCGTCTCCTATCACTACATTTTCATCAATGTATGCAAATGCGTCGATAGTAACATTTTTACCTATCTCTGCATTAGGATGTACGAATGCTTGTTCTGAAATCATATTATATTATTTTATAAGTTTTAAAATTTCTTGTGCCACGAATGTGTTATATCCATGACCAGGCTTTTCAGCCAATATTTTTCCTTTAATAGTGCAACCAATAAGAGACAAATCCCCAATCAAGTCCAACAATTTATGTCTAGCTGGCTCGTTGTCCCATTCCAAAGGTCTGTGATTTAAATATCCCAAATCTTCTACTTCTATCACTGGTACACCTAGTTTGTTGCAAATATCTGTGATTGCTTCTTTATTTAGTGGTTGGTCGTATATTACAATGGCGTTGTCTAAATCTCCTCCTTTTATAAGGTTGTGTTGAAGCAAAAGAGCTATTTCTCTTACGAACACAAATGTGCGTGCAGAAGAAATTTCTTTGTCATAATTGGTAAAACCACAGATACTTGCTGTTTGTCTTTTAAGTATAGGTGAATTAAAATCTATGGTAACTTCTGCACAGAATTCATCTGCAGGAAGAAGTTTAATAGTAGAATTACCATTGGTAAAAGTCATTTCTTCTTTTACTTCATAATATTTCTTTTCTGCATCAAGTTCTTTAATGCCTACTTTATTAATAGCCTCTACTACCAATTTTGCACTACCATCTAAAATGGGAACTTCTGGAGCATTAACTTCTATAATGCAGTTGTCTATGCCATGTGCCATAAAGGCAGACATAATATGTTCTATGGTACTTACAGATGCGTCACCTTTTTTAAGAACAGTTCCTCTTTCTGTAGCAGAAACATAACTTGCTAATGCAGGAATATCTACAGGCTCTTCTAAGTCTATTCGTCTAAATATGATTCCTGTATTTTCTTTGGCAGGAATAAACTTGGCATTAATATTTAGTCCAGTATGAAGCCCTTTCCCAGAAAGGGAAAATGGTTCATTTATAGTAAACTGTTTACTCATTTATTCAACGATTCTTTTAATTCCTTAATCTGTTTTTCTAGTTCAAATACTGTTTTACTCAAATCTGGAAGATTGCGATAAACAGCAAATGAACGTTTATTTTTCATAATAGGTATTGCTACTGCACCTTGGTAAATTTGACCTGGCTCGGTAATAGATTTACTTACACCAGAAAATGCACCTATAGTGGTATTGTCTGCTATTTGAATATGACCAGAAATACCTACCATACCTGCTATGATACAATCTTTGCCCACTTTTGTAGAACCTGCTATGCCAGAGCAAGCTGCCATGGCAGAGTTTTCTCCAATTTCTACATTGTGTGCTATCTGTATTTGATTATCTATTTTTACCCCTTTTCTTAAGATTGTAGAACCCATACTACCACGGTCAATGGTGGTGCCAGCACCTATTTCTACATTGTCTTCTATAATAACTTTTCCGTTTTGTGGCATTTTAAAGTAGCTTCCGTCTGGATTTTTGGCAAATCCAAATCCATCAGAACCTATCACAGTGTTTGCATGAATAATACAGTTTTTACCAACTTCACACTCGTGATAAATTACCACAGAATTGTAGATTTTGGTACCTTCACCCACTTTGGCATTGTCATTTATAGAACAGTGAGAATAAATCTGAACATCATCTTCTATCACCACATTCTCACCAATATAAACAAATGCACCAATAAATACATTTTTACCTATCTTAGCAGAGCGTTCTATTTTTGCAGTCTTATCAATACCTTTCTTACGAGGTTTATTTTTTTCTGCAAATTGAAGCAATTTAGCAAGGGCTAGATAAGCATTAGGAACTCTCACTAGAGTGGCACTTATAGGTTTAGAAGGCTTAAAATCATTATTAACTAAAACTATACTTGCATTGGTTTCGTAAATATAATTTTCGTACTTAGGATTGGCAAGGAATGAAAGTGTTCCTGGTTTGCCTTCTTCTATTTTAGAATAATTACTTACAAGTACGTTATGATCTCCTTCTATGGTTCCACCTAATAAAGTTGCTATTTGTAAAGCTGAATATTCCATATATTTATCGCTAAAAACGGGTAAAATTACTAAGTTTTATTATTAAATCAAAATCTACAACCCTCTTACATAACAGAAATAAAATTTAGATACCTTTTTTGATAGTAAATCTAGATTAAACATATCAGATGCTTGTGAAATGCTTTTGGTGTTGCCGTCACTGTAAAGAATATCTATTCCTGTTTCTCCTTTGCTATATAAGTGATTGGAGACCATCTTTTGTGCTATAAGAAATTTTGCATCTTCTCTACTCAAATTCCACTTATCTTGAATTTCTTCTAGTTTTTTGTTTAGGTCTTCTTCCTGTATAGGTTCATTAGAAATTTCTAATTTGAATATATTCCTATTTATAATACCACTACTCAATGTGGAAAGAACCTTGTCTGAATGTTTGACCCATGCCTTCATGCTCACCCAAATGTCTGTATCATCAAGGGTGGTGAAAATAGAAAGATTTTCACATGTAATAGTTTCTGGTTGATTTTTGAGGAAATACATTAGATTGTCAGAAGCAAATATATTTTCTCCTCTCTGAACCAAATATCTGGCACGCTCTAGAGTTTTGCACAGCATAAGTTCTGCTGCAAATGCAGTCTTATGCAGATAAACCTGCCAATACATTAAACGACGGCTCATAAGGAAGTTTTCTATGGAATAAATACCCTTGGCTTCCACCACGAGTTTGTCGTTTTTTATGTTTAGCATTTTAATGATTCTGGCAGAGCCAATATTCCCTTCGCTCACACCAGTAAAGAAACTATCTCTTCTTAGGTAGTCTAGACGGTCCATGTCAAGCTGTCCAGAAACTAACTCATGAAGGTATTTTTTATGATAAGTATTCTTTAGTATTTCTATGGTAAGAGAAAGTTTTCCATTAAACTCCTCATTCAATTTTTCTATTATGGCTATGCCAATATCTTCATGAGAAATATTTTTATAGAAAAACTCTTCTAATGTGTGGGAAAAAGGACCATGTCCCACATCATGGAGAAAAATAGCTGCGTAAACGGCTTCTGCTTCTTCTAGAGTAATCTCGTTTCCTTTGTTTTGAAGTGTTTTTATGGCTTCTGTCATTAGAAACAATGCTCCTAATGAGTGTTGGAAACGGGTATGTTGAGCTCCTGGATATACATAACAAGTGAGACCTAATTGTTTGATACGAGTTAAACGATGCACCATAGGGTGTTGCATCAAGTCGTATATTAGGTCACATGGTACTGTTATGAAACCAAATACAGGGTCGTTAACTATTTTTCTTTTGTTCATAATCTTCTATAATAAATTTTATACATTAAAAATTAAGCTCGACGCTCTTCGCGGGATTTTATTTATTATTTTCTACAAAAGCTAAATTATTCGCTACGCTCATGATTACTGGCGTCGCTCGGCATAACTCAAGTAAACTTGGTTCTGCTCTCGCTAGCACAGTAATTCACTTCGTTCAAACAGTAGCTTTTGCTTAACGCAAATAATTACATAAAATCTACTTCCGCTCATCACGATACCTTATTTTTAAGTATAAAATTTAACTCCTAACTCCTAATTCCTAATTCCTAATTTGAATTAAATTCCTTTCTTTGTTAAAAGTGCATCCATTTCTTGTTGCACTTTAAGTGCTTCTGCGCGAGCAGCTTCTGCAAAGTTTTCTGTGCTGTCTGCATAAATAATGGCACGAGATGAGTTTACCAAAAGACCACACATATCGTTCATACCAAATTCTGCCACAGCTTGAAGACTACCACCTTGTGCACCAACACCTGGAACTAAAAGGAAATTATTAGGAATTATTTTTCTGATGTCTTGTAGCATATCTGCCTTGGTTGCACCTACAACATACATCATATTATCTTCGTTACCCCATTTTTTTGAGGTTTCTAAAACTTGTTCAAACAGTTTTTTGCCAGTTTCTTTGTCTTCTGTAAATTGGAAATCAAATGCACCTTTGTTTGATGTTAGGGCAAGCAGAGTAACCCATTTTCCAGGATAGGTAAGGAAAGGAGAAACACTATCTTCACCCATATAAGGAGCCACAGTCACTGTGTCGAAATCCATATTGCCAAAGAAACAACGAGCATACATAGCAGAAGTGTTACCTATGTCACCACGTTTTGCGTCGGCAATGATAAATTGGTCTGGATAGTTGCTGCGGATATATTCCACTGTGCGTTCCAAAACTTCCCAACCTGCTATACCTAGACTTTCATAAAAAGCAAGGTTTGGTTTGTATGCTACACAAAGGTCTGCTGTTGCATCAATTATAGCTTTGTTAAAAGCAAACATAGCATCTTCGTCTTCGAATAGATGCTCAGGAATTTTATTAATATCAGTATCTAAACCAACGCAAAGAAATGATCTTTTACGTTTAATGTTTTCAAAAAGTTCTTCTCTAGTCATGATTATAAAATTGTTTAAATTTAACTCCTAACTCCTAACTATTCGGGCTACGCCCTCATGATTGCTGGCTGCGCTCGGCATAACTTAAGCAAGCTTAGTTCTGCTCTCACTTGCACAACAATTCCTAATTCCTAACTATAGCTCGCTTTCTTTCATGCGCTCTGCATTTTCGGCAATGATAAGTTTGTCAATGCAGTCTTGAATGTCACCATTCATAAATGCGTTTAAATTGTAAATGGTATAGTTTATACGGTGGTCTGTGATACGACCTTGTGGGTAGTTATAGGTACGAATTTTTGCACTGCGGTCGCCAGTAGAAACCATAGTTTTACGACGTGAAGCAATGTCATCAATGTATTTTTGATGTTCACGGTCATAAATCATAGTTCTAAGACGAGAAAGTGCACGTTCACGGTTTTTGGGTTGGTCACGTGTTTCGGTACATTCTATTAATATTTCTTCTACTGTACCAGTAACAGGGTTTTTCCACATATAACGCAGACGAACACCAGATTCCACTTTGTTTACATTTTGACCACCAGCACCAGAAGAACGGAAGGTATCCCATTTTATCTCACCCTCATTAATTTCTACATCAAATTCATCTGCTTCTGGAAGCACTGCTACTGTAGATGCAGAGGTGTGAACACGACCTTGAGTTTCTGTTGCAGGAACACGTTGCACACGGTGCACGCCAGATTCATATTTTAAAATACCATAAACGCCCTCACCAGTTACGTTGAATACTATTTCTTTATAACCACCAGATGTGCCTTCGTTAGCATTTGTTACTTCCACTCTCCAACCTTTTGCCTCGCAATATTTACAGTACATTTTAAATAAGTCACCTGCAAATATTGCAGCCTCGTCACCACCTGTACCACCACGAATTTCCACGATAGCATTTTTTGCGTCTTCTGGGTCGGAAGGGATAAGAAGAATCTTGATTTCTTCTTCCATAGGAGCAACTTGAGGTTCTAGTTCATCTAGTTCGGCTTTTGCCATTTCTCTTAGGTCTGGGTCATTTTCAGTTTCCAAAATTTCTTTGGCACCAGCTATGTTTTGCAGAAGAGTTTTGTATCTATTTCCTGCATTAACTATTTGTTCTAGATCACGATATTCTTTATTTAGTTTTACGAAACGTTTCATATCTGCTATCACAGCAGGGTCTGTGATAAGAGTGGAAACTTCTTCAAACTTATGATATAAACCTTCTATTTTCTCTAATAATGCCGACATAAATTAATATTCAAATGTTCCTTTTTCGCTTTTAATAGTTAGGTGAGTATGGTCTGATGCTTCTACGCGACCCACTATTTGTGCATCTATTCCAAATGATTTACTTATTTCTATAATTTCATTTGCAAACTCTTCTGGAAGATAAACTTCTAGACGATGTCCCATATTAAACACTTTATACATTTCTGCCCAATCTGTTCCAGATTGTTCTTGAATGGTTTTAAATAGTGGAGGAATAGGGAATAAGTTATCTTTAATAACGTGAACATTTTCCACAAAGTGAAGAATTTTGGTTTGAGCACCACCAGAACAGTGAACCATGCCATGAATATTAGGACGAAGTGCATCTAGTAATTTTTTCACAACTGGTGCGTATGTACGAGTTGGAGAAAGTACTAGTTTGCCTGCGTCTATTGGGCTGCCTTCTACTTCGTCGGTAAGTTTAAGACCTCCAGAGTATATAAGTTCAGAAGGAACTGCAGCGTCATAACTTTCTGGGTATTTTTCTGCTAAATATTTGGAGAATACATCGTGACGAGCAGATGTTAAACCATTGCTACCCATGCCACCGTTGTAAGATTTTTCGTAAGTTGCTTGACCATAAGAAGCTAAACCTACTATAACATCACCTGCGGCAATATTTGCATTGTTGATAACATCACTTCTTTTCATACGGCAAGTAACGGTGCTATCCACAATGATAGTACGAACAAGGTCACCTACGTCTGCGGTTTCACCACCTGTGGCATAAACTCCAACACCCATTTCACGAAGCTCTTCTAGAAGTTCGTCTGTTCCATTGATTATAGCAGAAATAACTTCGCCTGGAACCAAAAGTTTGTTTCGACCTATAGTAGAAGATACTAGAATATTATCTACAGCACCCACACATAGTAGGTCATCTATATTCATTATTAATGCGTCTTGTGCAATACCTTTCCATACAGAAAGGTCACCTGTTTCTTTCCAATAAAGATATGCCAATGAAGATTTGGTACCAGCTCCATCTGCATGCATAATATTACAATACTCAGGGTCTCCGCCTAGAATATCAGGAATTATTTTACAGAATGCCTTAGGGTAAAGACCTTTATCTATGTTTTTTATGGCGTTATGTACATCTTCTTTTGATGCAGAAACACCGCGCATCATGTAACGTTGATTACTCATATATTTTAATTTAATTTATATCTATATGTTATGGTTCCAGACTGAAGAGTAGTGCCGCCTATAGCATTGAACTTAGCTTTCATGGCAGCTTTCTCTGCTTCTTTTCTCAAAGATGCATCTATTATAGTAGTACCTAGAGCACCTGCTTTGGCAGAAACAACAGTACCTGCAGGATTAACTTCTATATTAACTACTATGATGCCTTCTTCATTTCTATTGTATTGTGGAGTAGGAAGTCCTCCATTTAGAGTACGACCATTTAGGTTGTAACTATGTCCGTTTCCTGTTCCTCCTCCAGTATATGAATTGGAATTTGCATCGCCAAAAGGATTGCCCTTGTTTCCGGCAGTGCCAGTGTTGCCTTGACCAGTAGAAGTGGTATTTGAGGTTTGACCTGCAGTAGAGAAAGCACCTTTAAGAGCATTGGCTATTTGTTGTTTTTTAGCCTCTTCTGCTTTTCTCTTTTCTTCTGCCTTGCGTTTTTCTTCTGCTATACGTTTTGCTTCTTCCTCTGCCTTACGTTTTTCTTCTGCTAGTCTTTTTTCTTCTTCTTTACGCTTCTTTTCTGCCTCTTCCTTTGCCTTTTTTATGGCAAGCGATTCCTCAATGTCTTGAGTTTCAAGCTCTTCTTCCACTATATCTGGTTCAGAAGGAGCAGGGGGAGGACTCGCTGGCTGAACAGGTTCCACTTTTGGTTCTTCTACTAATTGGTCTTCTATGGCACTCTGTGGAGCTGGTTCAAAAAGTCCGTCTCCTAAATTCATATCAGTACCATAATTGACAGAAAGTCCTTCTTCTGTATCTGGAATAATAGTAGAAATTCCTGTGAAAATAAGCACAAGAAGAAGTATAGCGTGTACCACAATAGTTCCTATGGTACCTGCTATTTTACTATCGTTATCTTTTTTCTTATTACTCATTATTTGATACAGAATGTATTATTCACGTACAGGACGCGTTGCAATAACTAATTTAAATTTGTTTTTATTAGCTATGTTTAGAACTTTAACTATTTCTCTATATGGAACACTTTCATCTGCATAAAGTGCAATATACATTTCTGGTTCTGCTAATACAACAGATTTCAAAAATGGTTCTATTTCCTCAAATGCTACTTGGCGTTCTTTATTTTTGCCTTCGGCAACATAGAAATTGATATTTGAATCTATATATACTCTGGTAAGTGGTTTTGCAGATGCCTGAGAACTACTCTGAGGTAAAAGAAGTTTTATGGCACTTGGTGTAACTACTGTAGATGTAATCATGAAGAAAATCAAAAGTAGGAATACCAAGTCTGTCATAGATGACATACTAAAACTAGCATTTGCCTTATTTCTTTTCTTTAAAGCCATAAACTTATTTTATAGGTTCGTTAAGTAAGTCCATAAATTCCATGGTGCGAGTTTCCATTTTTTGTACCACAGAATCCAACATAGAAACTAAGAAGTTATAAGCGAAGAATGCAATAATACCTACTACAAGACCTGCTACAGTGGTAATCATAGCAGTATAGATACCATTAGAAAGTATTGTGATGTCTATATTATTGCCTGCATTTGCCATGTCGTAAAATGCTTGAACCATACCAATAACAGTCCCCAAGAAACCAAGCATTGGTGCTCCACCAGAAATGGTAGCCAGCATATTAAATCCTTTTTCTAGTTTATTAGTTTCTATATTACCAACGTTTTCTATAGCCACTAGAATGTCATTCATTGGTTTACCTAAACGTGAAATTCCTTTTTCTATCATACGAGCCATAGGATTATTAGCTTGTTGGCAAAGTTTGGTAGCAGAGTCCAATTTTCCTTCTGTGATATAATCTTTGATTCTATCCATAAAGGTTTTATCTTCTTTTGATGCCTTTTTGATGGCAACATATCTTTCTATGAAAATGTAAACTGCCATAATGGAAAGAATTAAAAGTGGAATCATAATCCATGGACCACCTTTTTTTGCCATTTCCCAATAATTCATTTCTGCAACATCTGCTGCTACTAATGCAGTACTATCTACCGCAGTGGTTAAAGCTACGTCTGTAATTTGTAATAAGTTCATTGTATGTTTAATGTTTAGTGTTTAGTGTTTATTTAACTTCTAACTCCTAATTCCTAATTCCTAATTGAAGTAGGTATTGTTTTATCGTTTCTTCAAGTCCTAGGTAAAGTGCATCAGAGATAAGTGCATGACCAATAGATACTTCGCTAAGAGGTTGAACCTTGTCATAGAAGTAATTTAAGTTTTCTAGACTAAGGTCGTGACCTGCATTTACGTCCAATCCACATTCAGAAGCAAAACGAGCTGCTTCTGCAAATGGAGCAACAGCTTCTTCTCTGTTAAGTTTATAATTGGATGCGTATGGCTCTGTATAAAGTTCTATTCTGTCTGTTCCTATTTTTGCAGCTTCTGCAATGATTTCTTTACGGGTATCTGTAAAAATAGAAGTACGAATGCCATGTTTCTTAAATTCAGAAACTACTTCTATTAAGAAATTTTTGTTTTTGATAGTGTCCCAACCTGCATTAGAAGTTAATGCTTCTGGTGGGTCTGGCACTAGTGTTACTTGAGCAGGCTTAACCTCTGTGACTAGGTCTATAAAAGACTTACAAGGATAACCTTCTATGTTAAATTCTGTTGTAAGTAAAGGTTTAAGCTCACGAACATCAGAATATCTAATATGTCTCTCATCTGGACGAGGGTGGACTGTAATTCCTTGAGCACCAAACTTTTCGCAGTCCAAAGCTACTTGTAAAAGATTAGGTGTATTGCCTCCACGAGCATTACGAATAGTAGCAATTTTATTTATATTTACGCTTAATTTTGTCATTTTCGTAAAAAATAGTTTACTTTGCAGTATTAACTCTTTATTATCAACGAGCAAAGATAGTAAATTATTACCTTTTTTCTATTAATTAATGTTAGAAAGTTTTATACAAATTAAGAAAGTAGCCATTTTTGGTAGTGTTCGTAAAAATGGTTTTTATAAAGCATTGAAAGATTTATTTGCTGTTCTTAGTGATAAGTCTGTGGAGATTCTTTTAGATGCTGAGGTAAATGGTTTTCTAGTTGGGAATAAAATAGAAAATCTGCCACCATATAGTTTGCTAAAAAAAGAAGATTATTCTTCTATAGATTTGGCTTTGAGCCTAGGTGGAGATGGCACGTTTCTAAGAACAGCTTATAAAGTTGGTGAGGCTGGTGTTCCTATTTTAGGGATTAATTTAGGAAATCTTGGTTTTCTAGTAGATGTTCCAGGTGATGAAATAGAATTAGCCATTAATGAAATTTTTTCTTGTGGTTTCACAGTAGAAGAACGTTCGGTTTTATGCCTAGAAAGAAGTGATGATAAGTCAAAATCTGTGGCACTTAACGAAGTAGCTGTTCTAAAACAAGATACTTCTTCTATGATTCGTGTGCATACAATCATAAATGGAGAATATCTATGCACATATAGGGCAGATGGACTTCTAATCTCCACTCCTACAGGTAGTACTGCGTATGCACTCAGTGTTGGGGCTTCTATTATGATGCCAGAAAACAAGTCTTTTATGCTTTCTCCTGTGGCACCACATAGTTTGAATCTAAGACCAGTGATTATTCCAGATAATTGGAAAATAGAATTGGAAGTAGAAAGCAGGACAGATCATTATTTAGTTTCATTAGATGGTCGTTCTTCATTGTGTACCAATAATGTGAGATTAAGTATAGAAAAAGCTCCTTATACCATAAAAGTGGCAAAAAGAATAAATCATACTTACTTTAATACACTTCGTGAAAAATTAATGTGGGGAGCAGATGCTCGATTGAGATAAAAGGGTTATGGCAGGTGTGATAAATATGAGGGCTTTTCAGCGTAAAGAACAAGTTATCTTGGGTATTGACCCAGGTACTACAGTGATGGGATATGGAGTGATAAAAACAGTAGGGAATAAAGCCAACTTGCTCACTATGGGTGTGATAGACTTCAAAGATTGTGAAACTCATTACGATAAACTGAATAAGATATTTACTCGTGTCACAGAAGTAATAAACGAGTTTGACCCAGAGGTGCTTTCTATTGAGGCACCTTTTTATGGGAAAAATGTTCAGTCTATGCTTAAACTAGGTCGTGCCCAAGGTGTTGCCATGGCGGCAGCACTTCAATCTGGTCTCAAAGTTTATGAATATAGTCCATTAAAAATAAAAATGGCCCTCACGGGCAATGGTGGGGCCTCTAAGGAGCAAGTGGCAGACTTGGTTCGTCGATTGCTTTGTATTTCAAAGGAAGAACTTCCTAAAAAACTTGATGCAACCGACGCCGTTGCTGCTGCTTATTGTCATTTCCTACAGCGAGTATAAATTACTCTGCCATATTGTGATATACGTTTTGAACATCTTCATCTTCTTCTATCTTGTCTAGAAGTTTTTGAACAGATGCTTTTTGTTCTTCGGTTAGAGTTTTGTAGTCGTTAGGAATACGTTCAAACTCAGCACTATTGATGTCAAAATCATTGTCTTCTAGATATTTTTGGATAGCAGAATAAGATTGGAAGTCACCATAGAATATGATGTTGCCTTCGTCGTCTTTGTCTAATTCTTCTACACCGAAGTCTATAAGTTCTAGTTCTAGTTCTTCTAGTTCCATACCTTCTTTTGGCACGATAGAGAACACACATTTGTGGTCAAAAAGGAATTGAAGACAACCAGATGTACCTAGAGAACCACCATGTTTGGTAAAATAACTTCTGATGTTAGATACTGTACGGTTATGGTTGTCGGTAGCAGTTTCTACGAATATAGCTATACCGTGAGGACCATATCCTTCATAGTTGATTTCTTTATAATCTGCTTCGTCTTTGGAGAATGCTTTTTTTATGGCACGTTCCACATTTTCCTTAGGCATGTTTTCTTTCTTAGCTTGTTGCATAAGCATTCTAAGGCGTGGGTTACCATTAGGGTCACTACCTGCTTCACGCACTGCTATAGTGATTTGTTTACCGATTTTAGTAAAAACGCGGGCCATATTACCCCAACGTTTCATTTTGGTCGCTTTGCGATATTCAAATGCTCTTCCCATATTGTGTTTATTGTTTATTGTTTAATGTTTATTGTTATAATTTAAAATTACTCGCTATGCTCGGATGCACACCCTACGGGCGTGCCCTTGGGGCTTGATTTTATTCAGGCGTTATCGCTACGCTCAACACCTGCCTACAAAATAGATTCACACCCTACGGGCGTGTGTCATGGACAATGCAGCATTGTCCCTACAAAATAACTCCTAATTCCTAATTCCTAACTCCTAACTCCTAACTCCTAACTCCTCACTCCTAACTATTAACGTATTTTCGCTCCAAGTTTTGTTTCGTACGCCTTGATAAGGTTTTGCATTACCTTGTCTATTTGCTTGTCTTGAAGAGTTTTTTCTGCATCTTGAAGAGTAAAGTTGATAGCGTATGATTTTTTACCTTCTTCTAGATTTTTACCTTCATAAACGTCGAATAGAACCACATTTTTAAGGAGTTTACGTTCTGTTTCGTAAGCTATTTTTTCTACTTCCTCAAAGTTTACATTCTTATCCAATAGTAATGCTAAGTCACGTTTTACTTCTGGGAATTTAGGTATGTCTTTGTATGTTACTTTGCTGTTTTTTAGTTGTTTAAGGATAAGTTTCCAGTTGAAATCAGCAAAGAATACATCAGTATTAATATCAAATGCTTTAAGTAATTTTTTACTTACAATACCCATACAAACTAGACATTTGCCACCTCTAGTACAGATGTTTATACCTTGGCTGAAAATGTCTTCTTCATTCTTTGTAGAAACACAAGCTTCTGCTTTAATTCCTATGCGTGTTAATGATGAAACAACGTATGCTTTAAGGTCAAAGAATGAGAATTTACGTTCTTTGTCTATCCAAGTTGCATTAGTATGATTACCTGCAAGCCACATACCTAGATGAAGTTCTTCTGAGTATGCTGCTAGGACGTTATCTTCTTTTGTGTTTTCGCTATTATAATGATAGCATTCGCCAAACTCATACATGCAAATGCGGTTTTGACGGTGATTTAAGTTTCTAGAAATGCTTTCTAAACCACCAAAAAGTAGGGTTTGACGCATTACACTTAAATCTGTGCCTAATGGATTAATAATCTTAACTGCATTTTCTACAGGATAAGATTTTAAATCATTATAATATGAAACTTTGGTTAATGAGTTGTTAAGAATCTCATTAAATCCTGCTCCAGAAAGGAATTCTGAAACTTTATTTTGAAGTTTAGTAGAATCTGGTTGTTTAGAATAACTGATAGCAGATTGTAATGAAACTCCAGGGGTTACATTATTATAACCATATACACGAAGAATATCTTCTATCACATCTACATCGCGTTTTACATCTGCTCTGTATGGTGGAACTAGAAGGTTTAGTTCTTCTTCTGTTTCACTTTCTATTTTGATTTCCAATCCAGAAAGGATTTCTTTTACTTTATCTTTGGAAATTTCTGCACCAATCAATGAATTTATCTTATTGTATGTAACATTAACCTTAAAGTCTTCTATTACATTTGGATAAATATCTATGATGTCAGAAGAAATTTGACCTCCAGCTACTTCTTGAATAAGAATAGCAGCACGTTTAAGTGCATAAATAGTAATGTTTGGGTCACAACCACGTTCATAACGGAAGGAAGCGTCTGTGTTAAGACCATGACGACGAGCTGTTTTTCTTATGCTAACAGGGTTGAAATATGCACTTTCTATGAAAACTTTTGTAGTGTTTTCTGTTACACCTGAGTCTAGACCTCCGAATACGCCTGCTATACACATACCTTCTTCTGCATTGCAAATCATAAGGTCATTTTCACCAAGTGAACGTTCAACACCATCTAGAGTGGTAAATTTGGTGCCTTCATTTAGGGTTTTAACAACAATTTTATTGCCCTTAATTTTGTCTCCGTCAAATGCGTGTAGAGGCTGACCTAATTCATGAAGAATGAAGTTAGTGACATCGACTACGTTATTTATTGGGCGTAAGCCAATGGCTAAAAGTTTATTTTTTAACCAGTCTGGAGATTCTGCAACCTTAACATTGTTGATAGTAACGCCGCTATAACGTGGACAAGCATCATGATTTTCTACAGTAACATCTACTATATAATCATGATTTTCCACTGTGAAAGCATCTACAGAAGGGCGTATTAATGGTAAATTTAATCCAGCTGCTAAGTCACGTGCTACGCCAAAATGAGAAATGGCATCGCTACGGTTGGGAGTAATATCCACTTCTATTAGGTAATCGTCTTCTATTTTGTAATATTCTTTGGCAGGAATACCTAGTGCAGTTCCTTCTGGAAGTTCTATAATGCCATCATGGCTTTCGCCAATGCCTATTTCATCTTCGGCACATAGCATACCAAATGATTCAACGCCTCTGATTTTAGATTTTTTGATGCTAAAACTTTCGTCGCCAGAATATAGAGTAGTACCTACTGTTGCCAAAATAGTGGTAAGACCTGCACGGCAGTTTGGTGCACCACAAACCACTTGGATTAACTCTCCATTACCAGCATCCACTTTGGTGATGTGTAGGTGGTCTGAGTTTGGGTGGTCTTCACATTCTACCACTTTTGCAGTAACCAAACCTTCCAATCCACCTTTGATGGTTTGAATTTTTTCTACTGTGCCCACTTCAAGGCCTAGTGATGTTAATTTCTTGGCTGTATCTTCTGGAGATAAGTCGAAAATTAAGTATTTTTTTAGCCAATTATAAGAGATATTCATAATCTGAGTTTAATTAAGTTCGCAAAAATACAATTTTATCTTCTAAAATAGAAATTTTTAGGCTCTGAATTTAAGAATTTAAAAATGAATCATTATCTTTGTGTATTGAATTTTTATAATCTTAACATCAAATACAAATATTATGGATAAACCTTATGTAGTAGGGATTGACATAGGTGGTCAATCTGCTAAAATTGGTATCGTTGATACACGTGGTACAGTGTTGGCTCAAACAGCCATTAAAAGTAATGATACTACTAGTCATGTGGAATTTATTGAGAATCTATGTTCTGCGGTAGAAAAATTGGCAGAAAAATCTCAAATAGAGATGTCTCAAATTCGTGGCATCGGTATTGGCGCTCCTAATGCTAATTATTATAAAGGTACCATTGAGAATGCAGTAAACCTTACCTTCGGTGGTATGAAAGTGATACCTTTTGCAGATTTAATGACAGAACGTATAAAACTTCCTGTGCGTTTGACTAATGATGCCAATGCTGCTGCAGTAGGTGAAATGACATATGGTGCAGCTCGTGGAATGAAAAACTTTATCACCATCACCCTAGGTACAGGTGTAGGTAGTGGTATCGTGGTAGGTGGTTATGTTCTTTATGGTCACGATGGTTTTGCTGGGGAGTTAGGTCACGTTACCATGGTTAGAAAGAACGGACGCTTATGTGGTTGTGGTAAAACAGGTTGTTTAGAAGCATACGCATCTGCTACAGGTGTGGCTCGTACAGCACGTGAATTATTAGAAACTACCGATAAAAAAAGTGTTTTACGCAATATCCCAGCAGAAAGCATCACATCAAAAGATGTATTTGAAGCTGCTCAACTAAAAGATGAATTAGCTCTTGATATTTTTGATTTTACTGGCACTATGCTAGGTGAGGCTATGGCAGATTTCGTTGCATTCAGTTCTCCAGAAGCTATCATCATGTTTGGTGGTTTAACAAAAGCAGGTGATTTAATCATGAAACCAGTAGTTAAAGCACTTAACGACAACGTGATGCCTCAATGGCGTGGTAAAATCCAAGTGATGTTCTCTCAGCTTAATGAGTCTGATGCTGCGATATTAGGTGCGTCTGCGTTGGCTTGGGAAGTAAAATAAAATTATTGTTTTAAAGGGTGCTTTTCTCGTTGCCCTCGTCTTCGAAATCCTCATTTACGTTAGTAAACTCCGGTTTCTCAGACTTCGGGACGCCTAAAAATCACTCCTTTAAAAGCAATAATTTAAAGATAAATGAACTAGCTCCTCTAAAATCAATTTTATGGGAGATAAAATCAAATAACAAAAAGTTTGGGACTTACTAGTTCCAAACTTTTTTAATAACTATATTTTTTTTATGAATTCTTTTATAAAAGTCTCAAACATTCTGCCACGCATTCCAGACGTGAGGTTTCCAAAACCAATCTCTTTTACCATGAACAAAGGTGATGTGTGGACCTTTTATGGTCCTAATGGAAGTGGGAAGACACTACTTAGTGAAATAATTTGTGGCAGATATGGTCTTTGTAGTGGAAGTATAGATTATCCTTTTTTGGAAGAAGAAAGAAGTAAAACCACAGATTTTATTTATCCACGTCAGTTTATAAAAACCATACACTTTCAATCTGCTTATTCATTTTCTGATTTTAGGGACGCTTATTATCAACAGAGATTTAATGTGTATGAAGTGGAGTGGTACCCAACAGTAGGAGAGTTAATGCAATGCGAGGGTAATGAAGAATGGGTGGAAAAACTTATAGATTTGTTTAGACTTAGTGAGTTACTCACCCACAGACTAATTACCCTATCTAGTGGTCAGCTTCGCAGACTTATAATTGCCAAATCGCTATTAGAAAAACCACGAATGCTTATTTTTGATAATCCATTTATTGGACTTGATGTGGAAACTCGCCATGATATGGAAGAGGTATTTGCTTATCTTAAAGATCAAGGTATTCAAATGCTTTTCTTGGTGGCAGATGCTCGTGATATTCCTGCTTGCAGTACTCATCTTCTTCATTTAGAGGAGTGCACATCTGTGTATTCTGGACCAGTAGAAGAATATAACGTAAAACCCGTAGAAGATGTGGTACTCACTGGAGAATATAAATTTGAACCATCAGATTTGGGAAGTGAAGATTGTGTCAATGCGGTAGAAATGAAGCATGTTAGCATAGTGTATGATGGTATTGTTTTTCAGGGAGACATTAATTGGCAAATAAAAAAAGGTGAGAAATGGGCTTTACTAGGACCAAATGGTTCTGGTAAATCTACACTTCTTAGCTATATATTTGCAGATAATCCACAGGGTTATTCATTGCCTATTTGGTTGTTTGATAGGAAACGTGGATCTGGAGAAAGTATTTGGGATATAAAAAAACGTATTGGTTATACATCTTCAGAAATGCACCTTTACTATCGTGAAAATGTACCTTGCTTAAAAGTAGTGCAATCTGGTTTCTTTGATAGTGTTGGTTTGTATAGAAAATGTTCAGAAGAACAAACAGAACAAGCGTTATTACTAATGAGAGAATTAGGAATTGATCATTTGGCAGATAAACCTTTTTTACGCGTGTCTGCGGGAGAACAACGTATGCTTCTTTTTGCACGTGCCATTGTAAAAAATCCACAACTTCTTATCCTAGACGAACCATTTCATGGCATGGACGTAGCAAACAAAAAGCGTTGCTTAAAAATGATTTCCACCTTTGCCAATCAAGCAGACAAAAGCCTTATCTTCGTGACCCACTACAAAGAAGAAATCCCCGACTGCGTAAATCACATATTTGAGCTTGCTGCTCACTAAGATAAAAAGATGAGGGCGACTAAAAATATTTTTAGCCGCCCTCATAACATTTATTTATATTGACGAGTATATTTTATTTTAAGTTTGCTAAGGCATCTTTGATTCTGCCGAATGCTTTTACTAGGTTTTCGTCTGATGTAGCATAAGACATACGGATACATTCAGGAGAACCAAATGCACCACCACCTACGCAAGCTACGTGACCTTCTTCTAATAAATACATTGCTAGGTCTGCTGCATCGTTAATTACTTTGCCATTAGGAGCTGTTTTGCCAAAGAATGAACTACATTTTGGGAATACGTAGAATGCTCCATCAGGAATATTAACTTGTAATCCAGGAATGTCTTTAACTAAACTGATAACTAAGTCTCTGCGGCGTTGGAATGCAGCACGCATGTCAGCGATACATTGTTGGCTACCTGTATAAGCGGCTTCGGCAGCTTTTTGAGCTACAGAGCAAGGACCAGAAGTGTATTGACCTTGAAGTTTATTACATGCCTTAGCTATCCAAAGTGGAGCAGCTATCCAACCAATACGCCAACCTGTCATTGCATAAGCCTTAGAAACACCATTTACAATAACTACACGGTCACGAATTTCTTCAAACTGAGCAATGCTTTCGTGTTTACCTATATAGTTAATGTGTTCGTAAATTTCATCAGAAATTACAAATACTTGAGGGTATTTTGCCAAAACTTCTGCTAATGCTTTTAATTCTTCTTTGGAATATACACTACCAGTTGGGTTTGAAGGAGAACAAAGTATTAATGCTTTAGTTTTTGGAGTGATAGCAGCTTCTAGTTGAGCAGGGGTGATTTTGAAATCTTGGTCTATGCCTGCTTCTATAATAACGTTTGTACCTTCTGCCAATTTCACCATTTCTACATAACTTACCCAATATGGGGCAGGAATGATTACTTCATCACCAGCACTAACTAGAGAAAGAATAGTATTACAAACTGATTGTTTTGCACCACCAGAGCAAACTATTTGTGCTGCTGTATAATCTAAACCATTTTCATTTTTTAGTTTTGCAGCGATGGCGTTACGTAATGCTGGATAGCCAGGAACTGGAGAATAGAATGAAAAGTTTTTATCTACAGCATCCTTAGCAGCCTGTTTTATGTGGTCTGGTGTAAAAAAGTCTGGTTCACCCACACTTAAATTTATAACATCTATGCCTTGTGCTTTAAGTTCTGCACTTTTTTGTGACATAGCTAAGGTTTCCGATTCGGAAAGAGCATTTAATCTGTTAGATAATAAGTTCATTTTCTTAAAATTTTCAAAAATTCGTGCAAAGATAGTATTTTTTTCTGAATTACAACATACCTTTTGTGCTTGGTAATTCATATTTGTAAATATCTCGTTTAATTGCCATCTTCAAAGCTCTAGCTAAAGCCTTAAAAATTCCCTCTATTTTGTGATGTTCATTATCACCTTCTGCCTTAATATTTAAATTCATTTTTGCAGCGTCACTAAGTGATTTAAAAAAGTGAAGGAACATTTCTGTTGGCATTTCGCCTATTTTTTCACGTTTAAAATCTGCGTTCCAAACTAACCAAGCACGTCCGCCGAAGTCTAGTACAGCACTACACAAACAATCGTCCATAGGAAGACTATAACCATAACGTTCTATTCCTCTTTTATTACCAAGAGCCATGTATAGGGCTTCGCCTAATGCTATGGCAGTATCTTCTATGGTATGATGTTCATCTACGTGTAGGTCACCTTTTACATTTATATCTAGGTCTATACCTCCATGTTTAGCAATTTGTTCTAGCATGTGGTCAAAGAAACCTAGACCTGTGCTGATATTTGCTTTGCCATTACCATCTAGGTTGATAGAAATATTTATATCGGTTTCTTTTGTTTTGCGAGAAACTGTGGCTTTACGTTCTCCTGCAAACAAAAACTCTGCTATTTGGTCCCAGTTCTCTGCTTCAAAAGTAGCGTCAGAATTTCCAAATTCTGAGGTAATTAAAATAGATTTAGAACCTAAATTTTGGGCAAGTTTTACATCAGTTAGGCGGTCGCCAATAACATAACTATTTTCTAAATCATAACTTCCGTCCATATATCCTGTAAGCATACCAGTGCCTGGTTTGCGAGTAGGTAAATTGTCTTGAGGATATGATTTGTCTATATGAATGGCAGAAAATGTGATGCCTTCACCTTCTAGTATTTCAAGCATTTTATTTTGTACAGAGTCAAAAACCTCTTGAGGATAATTTTCTGTTCCCAAACCGTCTTGATTGGTAACCATCACTAACTCAAAGTCTAGATTTTTGGCAATAAAGTATAGATTGCGAATTACTCCTGGTAGGAATGTCATTTCGTCTAGGCTATTAACTTGCTCAGTAATAGGTGGTTCTATAATAATAGTTCCATCGCGGTCTATGAATAATGCTTTCTTTTTCATGCTAGAGATGTAAGTGCTTTTAATAGTTCTTTGTTGTCTTGGGCAGTGCCAATTGTTATGCGTAAGCAGTTTTCACATAGTGTAACACTGTTTCTGTTACGCACTATAATGCCATTATCTACTAATTGTTTGTAGCGTAGATTTGCGTCATCTACCTTTACCAATACAAAGTTTGCATCGGTAGGGTAAATGTGCTTCACGATTGATAGCTGTTTAAGTTCTTCAATCATTAATGTGCGTTGAGAAAGTATCTCTTTAACCCAATTTTCTTTAATATCTATATTTTCTAGTTTTTCTAGGATTAGTTTTTGGGTTAGGATATTAATATTATATGGATATTTAACTTTATTGAAGAAAGAAATAATTTCTTCAGAAGCAAATGCCATACCACAACGTGCAGCAGCAAGCCCCCAAGCCTTAGAAAAAGTTTGTAGGATAACTAGTTGTGGATATTTTTTCAATTTAGTAAGCCAACTTGGTTTGTCTGAAAAATCTATATAAGCTTCGTCTATAACTACTATTCCATCGAAACCTTTAAGGATTTTTTCTATTTGAGCCTCGCTCAACAGATTGCCTGTAGGGTTGTTAGGTGAGCATAAGAAAATAACTTTGGTGTTCACATCAACAGATTTTAAAACCTTATCAGCATCCAAAGAGAAATCTTCTTCTAGGTTTACTTGTCTGTATTCTACATTGTTTATGTCGGCACAAACACCATACATTCCGTATGTAGGGTTAATAGCCACAACATTGTCTTGTTTTGGTTCGCAGAATACTCTGAAGATGAGGTCTATAGGTTCGTCGCTACCCACACCAAGCATAATCTGGCTAGGCTTAACGTATTTTAGTTCAGCTATTTTTTCTTTTACAGCCCACTGTAATGGGTCTGGGTATCTGTTATATAGTGTATTAAATGGATTCTCATTAGCGTCTAGATATGCCTTTGCCTCTCCTTTAAATTCGTCTCTTGCACATGAATATGGTTTGAGATTCCAAATATTTTCTCTTACGAGTTCTTTTAATTGTTTCATTTTTTATTTGTGATAAAATAATAGAAATCTAGATAATAAGGATTATAATCATCTCCTTTGTTACATTTGCTTTTTAGACTTAGACTTACAGGAATTCCTGCTTTTTCATCTTCTTTGGCCTTTTTAGGAATGATTAATAGAGTTAGGTTCATATTTTGTACACCTGGTTTAAAGTAATATAAACCCTCTTCTGCATTAGTATACAAAGGGTCACAATACTCTAGAAAATCTTTTTGTAGAATACTTTCTTGTGCATATTCCCTATCCATTTTAATATGAAAATATTCTATATCATGAATGTAACCTTCTAAACTTATTGGCATTTTTAGTGTATCACCCACTGCAATAGGGGTTTTAGTATCCACGATACTCTCTGAATTAACAAATAATGCACGTACTTTAATAGCAGGACTATAAAATGGTTCTTTGTCTTTGGAACATGATGAGATCAGCGAAACCATAAATATAGAAAATACTATAAGTGCAGATGTTTTAAGTAATTTCATATTTTAGTATATTACGTTAGTATTAAAGAACAAAGATATAAAATAATTGGAATCTATTTTGTATTTTTGCAATAATTTTTTAAATCAATGTAGATGAATTATTCAAATAAAAAAGAAGAGATGAAATTAGGTGATAATACAAAGATAAAAGCGGTATTTTTTGATATGGACGGGGTGATTTTTGACTCTATGCCGCGTCATGCAAAGGCATGGAGTGAGGCTATGGCATTGGAGGGATTGCCTTTTTCTGAATATCAAGTATATTTACAAGAGGGTAGAACTGGTTCTGGTACTGTGACTGATGTGTTTTTAGCACATGGCAGGGGAGTGCCTACCGAAGAAGATATTAAACGTATTTATGCCAATAAAAGTCGCCTTTTTGATGCCTTTGGCGATCCTATCCCCATGCGAGGTATGGCTGAGGTGTTGGAAAAAGTAAAGTCGTTGGGATTGGAAATTTATATTGTAACAGGCTCTGGACAAGCTAGTTTGCTTGATACACTCAATCATTATTTCCCAAATACTTTCTACAAAGAAAAAATGGTAACTGCCTACGATGTAAAAAAAGGCAAACCAGACCCAGAACCATATCTTATGGCACTGGAAAAAGCAGGATTGCAAGCAAATGAAGCCATTGTGGTAGAAAATGCTCCTCTTGGTGTACGTTCTGCAAAAGGTGCTGGCATTTTTACCATTGCAGTAAATACAGGTATTCTTAAAGACGACGACCTATGGCAAGCAGGAGCCGATGTGGTGCTCCCAGATATGGCAGCCTTGTTGGCATTGTTGAATAATAAAAAATAGGTTTTGCAAGATTGTTTTTTATAAAAAATTAATTATATTTGCGTTTATTAAGAAATGTTTTTTTAAAACCTATTGTCTTATTTTAAAAATAAATGAACATGAAAAAGATTACATTATCACTCATTATGTCCATGCTAGTAATGTTTGCTGTGGCACAGGAAAAACTCTATCTTCATAAAACTAATGGGGAAGTGGTTGAATATGCAGTATCAGAAGTAAAGTATATTGATTTTGGCGAGGAGGCAACAGATACTCCAGATTTTAATGGACACGAATACGTAGATTTGGGTCTTCCTTCTGGTACACTTTGGGCTACTTGCAATGTAGGAGCTGAAACTCCAGAGGGTTATGGTGATTATTTTGCTTGGGGCGAAACTGAATCAAAAACTAGTTATAATTGGAGCACCTATAAATGGTGTGATGGAAGGGGTGATGCACTAACTAAATATTGTGCAGATGCAAAACAAGGTACTGTAGATAATAAAACAGTTTTAGAACTATCTGACGATGCTGCTCGTGCCAATTGGGGAGGTGATTGGCGTATCCCTACATTAGAAGAATTTGAGGAACTAATAGATACCGATAATTGTACGTTGGAATGGGTAGCATTAAATGGAATTAGCGGTTATCAAATTACCTCAAAAACAAACGGAAATAGTATATTCTTACCAGCATCAGGTTATTTTGAAATGATTGCACCTTCTGCTACTAATGATAATGGTTATTATTGGATAAATTCACTTAATGATAAATCTTCTGATATGGCCAATGAGTTAGATTTTAATGTAAATGGTATTGACTATAACAATGATTATCGCTATTATGGCACAACCATTCGTCCTGTTATGAATGTAAAATAAAAACATAGTATTATGAAAATTAAATTATTTCTTTCGTTAATCGCATTATTAGTAGCGAGTTATGTATATGCTGCAGAAGTGTCAAAATTTATAGCTGTGTCTGCCGATGATGATAATACCTCTTATGTGCTTGCAGATGTAAAACGTATAAATATTGTTGCTGACAGTAATGGAGCATCTATGACAGTGGTAAACAAAGACGGTGAAGAGTTTGCTGGTTATAAGAAAATACTTTTTGCAGAAACCGAAACTGGTATAGATGAAATGGAAATTTCTTCTGTTTACGTTTATCCCAATCCTGTAGTCAATACCCTTTATATTCAAGGAGTAGATGAAGGAACTCTTTTGGAAGTTTATAATCTAGCAGGTAAAACCTTACTTCAAGAAAAAGGTGTGGAACTAAATGTAACATCGCTACCATCAGGTACTTATATATTACGTATTGACCAACAATATGTAAAATTTATCAAGAAATAAAGGTTTATTTATATATATATTCTAAGGCTGTAACTTTCATAATGTGGTGTTACAGCCTTTTTTGATTTTTTTATTTCTTCTTTCCAAAGTCTTCTGGAATGGGCAAGAAACCAGCAAGGATAATGCCTGGAATGGTACATAGGCATACCCAAATAAAGAACCAATCGTAACCCATCATTTCTTGTAGCCAGCCTGCTATCATACCAGGAAGCATCATACCCAATGCCATAAAACCAGTACAAATGGCGTAGTGAGCGGTTTGATATGGTCCTTGAGCCACGTAAATAAGGTATAACATAAAGGCAGTAAAACCAAATCCGTAACCCAATTGTTCAATGGCAACGCAGCTACTAATTACCCAAAAGTTTTCTGGTTGTACAAACGCCAAATATACATAAACAAGATTTGGCAAATTCATGGCTGCCACCATATACCAAAGCCATTTCTTTAGTCCGTGTTTGCTTGCTACAATGCCCCCTACAATTCCACCTAACAGCAAGGCAATCACTCCAATGGTGCCATAAATAATACCGACTTGTTCGGTGCTTAGGTTTAGGCCGCCCATTTCGGGGCTATCTAGTAAAAAGGGAGAGGCAAGTTTTGCTAATTGGGCTTCGCCTAATCGATAAAGTAGAATAAAGGCTAACGATAGCACAATGCCTTTCTTTTGGAAGAAAGTCTTGAATAGGTTGCCCAAACTGCCTAGTGATGCTCCTTTGTCGGTAGTAGGTTTAGGTAATTGGTAACTATGATACAAACCGATGGCAATAAACAAACCTGCACATACAAAGAATACCAAACTCCAGGCGTAGGGAATGTTGCCCGTCCATTTTTCAAGCATTCCAGCCAGTACAATCAGCAGCCCTTGCCCAGTAATGGTGGCTATGCGGTAAAAAATATTTCTAATGCCTACAAAAAGCGATTGTTCCGATTCGTTTAGTGCCAACATGTAAAAACCATCGGCGGCAATATCGTGCGTAGCAGAACTAAATGCCATGAGCCAAAATACTGCTAACGTAGCTTGGAAAAAGAACGTGGTAGGCAGAAAAAATGCAATGCCAGCCAAACCTGCACCTATAAGCAGTTGCATGCTTGTAATCCACCAACGTTTGGTTTTAAGTAAATCTACAAAAGGCGACCAAAAAGGTTTAATCACCCAGGGCAAGTACAGCCAGCTGGTGTAAAAAGCTATTTCGGCGTTGGATATGCCCAAATTTTTATACATAATAACCGATACGGTCATTACCAAAACGTAGGGCAGACCTTCGGCAAAATACAGTGTGGGAATCCACGACCAAGGGTTTTTAGTATTCATGTTTAGTCGTTTAGTTGTTTTATTGATTGCTAATTTATTCCTAATTGCCTAACGGCGATTAATGGCTTCACTCGGCATAGTTCAAACAAGTTTAACTCTGCTCTCGTTTGCATATTAATTCCTAATTCCTAATTTGATTTCAGTATTTGGATAATAATGTGCTAAAATTTCTTTGTATGTGTAACCCTTTGTTGCCATAACGGCAGCACCAATCTGGCAAAGTCCTACGCCGTGACCCCAACCTGCTCCGTGCAAGGTGAAGGTGTTACTGTCTTTTTCTATGACAAAGGCAGAACTGTATAAGTGGCTGTTTGATAGCCATTTGCGTATCTCTAATTCTTTCCCAATGATAATACTATCGTTTTCTCCCACTATTTTTAGTTCGTAAATTCTGCCAGAAACGCCTCGTTTTAGGGGGATTAAGTCGATAATTTTGCCTAATTGTGGTGCGTGGCGAACTACCAATGCTGTTAGTTCATCTTGGCTGTAAACCACTTTCCAACGGTAAAAATCAATGGTTTCTTGGTCATAATCATTGAGTACTTGACTTAAAATCTGTTTGTCGTTTGTATTACAAAATGCCTCTGGTGAAGACAAAATCCACTCTCTAGCCCCCTCTTCGGTGGTGAGGTCATTTCTCCTTTCTTTTGTAAAGTCTTCCACTTTCACCAAATAATCAAAGTGTGTATCCTCCCAACAAGTCTCAAACTGCTCAGTAACACCTCCGCAACACTTGTAAAATCTGGCATCGCAAATAACATATTCCTTAACTCCTAACTCCTCACTCCTAACTCCTAACTGACATAAAACTTCTCCTTTAGTTTCGTTCACCGCCTTGATGGCATTTTTGTGGTCTTTGGCACGTAAGCCTTGGTAGCGTTGGCAGTGGTCGTCTGCACACACATCAAAACCTTCGTGAGGTTCGCTACCGTACCAACAAATGCGTTTGCCCTCGCTTTCGTGGCACGCAAAAGCACTCCCCTTAAGCGAACGCTGAATCTTGCAAAGTGCCCAACTACGTGATATAACAGCATGAGCCTTTAGCAATTCCATGTGCGAGGTAGCACTCATTTCGGACGAAATAACGCTTTGCAAATAATCTTCAATATCCAACACATTTACCGCAGTAAGTTCTCCTTTTTTTGCCTTCATCACCTCCAAACTGCCCTTAAATGTCTGAGTCTCATTTCTTTCCCAATGAAAATCTATGCCAATAGTCACATCCATTAGCGAAAAACTGCAATCTTCAGACAATGGCACATACCAACCAGCCTCGCAGATTATTTTTTCTCCGCAAACCACTTCCTCGCCATGCTTGTACTCCCCATGAAATACCGCTCGAATTTCTTTTCTAGTATATATCCCAACTCGTATTGTGCTCATTTTATTTGTAACCATCTAATTCCTGCACCAATTGGTGCATTTTTTTATTTTATTTATTTTCAGATATTTATATTTCTGAAACAATCTGTTTCACTTTTCTCCGGATATCTGAGAGAATATATCAACAATCACCTCTTTTGTGATTTTTTCAAAGTCTTCTTCGCGGGCGGCGATGAGGTGCCCAGTCATGTCTATGGCACCGGGGCTCATCATGAGGCGGTCTTCACCCTCACTAAAAAACTGTCGTGGACGATGTGTGATACGTGGAAAAATAGTTACCACCCATTCGTTGTTTTTGTATTCGCAAAACAAATTAACATGGCTGGCGGGTAATTCGCCCTCGCGTTGGCGTTTAATAATTTCCTCTGTAAGTTGCTTTTCTAACTCGTCTGCATCAGAAGAAATAAGTACTACTTTTTCAACCACTCCAGGCATCTGGGTTTCTATGGCGTATGGGAAATAATTCTTGTTTACCAATTGAAAATGCATGTGGTCTGGAGCAGATGCACCCGACTTCGCTCCATTGAATAGTGCAATAAAATCTGGATATTCTTTTGTTAAATCGATAAAATCACGCACCTTGCCCATGATGTTTTGAGGCTCGTGCTTTTTTGATACTACGGTAAAATGTTCATCACAAATAGGAAAGGGGTTGATGCAAATGTCATATTTTCCTTTAAAGTCAATTGCAGTTTGCCCCTCGATGCGGTTTTTGGCACACAAAAAACAAGGTCTTTCGGCAATGCTTTTTGCATCCAATTTTGCCAATGACGATACCGCACGAGCAGGATTAAAATGCACGTATATTTTATATCCGTCAAACTCAAACTCTTTGGTTTTGATTTGTTTTAGTTTCTCATAATTAGCTTTCGCCACAGGAACTTTTTCAAGTTGCTCCTGTAAAAATGTATGTAGGTTCATATTTTTATACCCCTAAAATAATATCAGATGAAATATTAAGTTTACTACAAATCTCGCGACCTATTTTTAGGGTAGGTTCGCACTTGCCTGTTAGGTATTCGCTTACGCGAGAAGGACTTACACCAATGAGTTTGGCTAGACCGCCTTGAGTTAAATTCATTTGTGCCATGCGTAGTTTCATTACCTCTGGTAGTGTTGGTTTGCCAATGTTGAAATTTTCTTCTGAATAATCAGAGACCAAACCAGACAAAAGTTCTAATTCTATTTTTCTGCCACCGTATTCTGCAGAGTCTTCACTAACTACTTGTAACAACTCCTCAACTCGGTTTACAGCCCAATTGTATTGCTCTATATTTTCTATTTTACTCATATATTGTTTTTTACTTTATTTAAACTCCTCACTCCTAACTCCTCACTCCTAACTCCCTTACGTACACAAATTTTCCTATAAACATAATGCTTATGTTTAGGAGTTTTCCACCTATATTATAGTGAAAAATAGCAGTTTGTTTATCTTTTACTTCCACATTATCAAAATCAGTAGTAATGTCATCTAGACATAGCCATTCTGCCTTTTTTATTTTGTCTGCCCAATCCTGAATTGCTACTCTCATTTTAGGATGCTTTTCAATGAATTCAATAAGTGGTTTTTCGGTAAAGATTTTCATACTTAAAATTTTCACAAAGATATAATAAATATTTTGAAAAACAAAATAAAATTCTATAAAATAGATATTGGAATATGTAAAAAATGTATTAACTTTGCGGAAAATTTACGAATATGAATAATAAACATAAAATATTTTTATTGCTTTTCATTGTTGGATTTTGTTCTCTAATCTCTATGTGCAAAAAAGGTGATGAACCTACTAGCATAGCAGGAGTTAATATTGAAAATCCTATTACGTTAAATAATGAGAACGAACAAATATTAAATCATTATGCCATAACTATAGGTTACAATAAGGAGACTTATTTACCAAATTGGGTGGCATATTTAATGACTAGAGAAAGATGTTCTGGAGAGTTTGAACGTGAGAATAAATTTTCGCCAGACCCATTGGTCGCAGACCCAGTACTACATGAAGATTACACAAATAATCCGTATAAGATGGATCGTGGTCATATGGCACCTGCAGCTTCTATGAAATGGAATGAAACAGCAATGAAAGAGAGTTTTTATACCTCTAATATTTGTCCTCAAAATAGAAGTCTAAATAGAGATAACTGGGCTGATATAGAGGCTTTTGTTCGTGATGTAACATGGAAATATGATAGCGTTTATGTAGTTACAGGACCAATAGTGTCATCAGATCCGCTTTATATGGGTAAAACTCATAATATAGCCATTCCCGATGCTTTCTATAAAGTACTTTTACGTAAAGGTAAAACCAATTGGACCACCCTTGCGTTTCTTTGCAAGAATGAGGCAGGAGATAGACCAATTCTCACTTACGTAACAACAATAGACGAAGTAGAAAAACTATCAGGAATAGATTTCTTTCACTCACTTCCAGACGAAGTCGAGGAGGAGATTGAGTCTCAGGATAATATTTCTCAATGGACGTTGTAAAAGGATTAGATAAAAAACTCCTAACTCCTAATTACGGACTACGTCCGTGATTTTTGGCTGCACCTCGGCAAAATAAGTAAACTTATTTGCACTCGGTTTGCACAAAAATTCCTAACTTTTTACTATCTTTGTGGTTTAAATTTATTAATATGCATAAAGCAGGTTTTGTAAATATAGTGGGAAATCCAAATGTAGGTAAATCTACATTAATGAACGCTTTGGTAGGGGAGAGAATCTCTATTATAACATCTAAATCTCAGACCACACGTCATAGGATTATGGGGATAGTGAATGGAGAAGATTTTCAGATAGTTTATTCAGATACCCCAGGAGCATTAAAGCCTAATTATCGACTTCAAGAATCTATGTTAGAGGCATCAGAATCTGCGTTCAAAGATGCAGATGTGCTTCTTTATGTAACAGATACAGTGGAGTCTTACGACAAAAATTTAGATTTTCTAGATAAGGTGCGTAAGATGCAAACTCCTATTTTCTTGATAATAAACAAGATAGATTTGCTGTCTTCTCAAAAAGAGTTGGAAGATTTAGTTGAGAAGTGGAAAGGTGTATTGCCAAATGCAAGGATTATCCCAATCTGTGCAAAAGAGAAATTTAATGTAGATAATCTTTTGTCACAGATAAAGGAACTTTTACCAGAATCACCTGCATATTTTGATAAAGATGCTTTAACCGACCGTCCTGCCAGATTTTTTGTTACAGAAATTATCCGTGAAAAAATATTGGAACTTTATGACAAAGAAATTCCATATTCTTCCGAAGTGGTGGTAGAAAAATTTGTTGAGGACAAAAAGTTAATACACATAAATGCGGTAATTTATGTGGAACGTGATTCCCAAAAATCTATAATCATAGGTAAAAGTGGGTCAATGCTTAAAAAAGTTGGAATGATGGCTCGCAAAGATGTTGAAACATTTTTCCAGAAAAAAGTATTCTTAGAATTATTTGTTAAAGTAGAAAAGGACTGGCGTAACCGCGATAAACAATTAAAAATGTTTGGTTACCAATTAAATAATCAATAATATGGCATTAGTAGCAATTGTAGGAAGACCTAATGTAGGTAAATCAACTTTATTTAATCGTTTAACTGAGTCTCGCAGAGCAATAGTAAGTGAAGAAGCAGGCACCACACGTGACCGTCAATATGGAAAGGCGGAGTGGGGTAAAAAGGAATTCTCTGTGGTGGATACAGGTGGCTTAGTAACAAATTCAGATGATATTTTTGAAGATGCCATAAATCAGCAAGTAAAAATAGCCATTGACGAATCTGAATTAATTCTATTCCTTGTAGATGTTCAGAGCGGTGTTTGTGACTTGGATATGGAAGTGGCAAAAGTGCTTCGTACTAGTAAAAAACCAGTTCTTTTAGTAGTAAATAAAACAGATAATAATGATTTGATTTACTCATCTGCAGAGTTTTACAAACTTGGTCTTGGCGACCCATTCTGTATTTCATCACTTAGTGGTTTTGGAACAGGTGACTTGCTAGATGAGGTGGTAAAACAGCTTCCAGACGAGCTTAGCAACGATGGTTTCGACGCTTCACTGCCTCGTATTGCTGTGGTAGGACGTCCAAACGCAGGTAAATCTTCACTTATCAATGCTTTTATTGGTGAAGAAAGAAATATTGTAACCGATATAGCAGGTACAACCCGCGACTCTATTTATACTCAATACAATAAATTCGGTAAATCTTTCTATCTTGTTGATACAGCTGGCATTAGAAAGAAATCTAAGGTAAATGAAGACCTTGAGTTCTATTCAGTAATGCGTTCTATTCGAGCTATTGAAAACTCAGATGTATGTATCTTGATGCTAGACGCAACACGTGGTATAGAAGGTCAAGATCAAAATATTTTCTCACTTATCCAACGAAACAAAAAATCTCTTGTGGTTTGTGTGAATAAGTGGGACTTGGTAGAAGAAAGAAGTTCCAAATCTGTAAAAATAATGGAAGAAGCTATTCGTGCTCGTTTTGCTCCGTTTACAGATTTTCCAATTATCTTTGCTTCTGCGCTTACCAAACACCATATATTCAAGGTAATAGAAGAAACAATGCGAGTGTTTGAAAATAGACGTCGCAGGATTCCAACACCAAAACTAAATGAATATCTATTGCCACTAATAGACAATTATCCACCACCAGCAATCAAAGGTAAATACATTAAGATAAAATATGTGATGCAAATTCCTGATACTCAGGTGCCAACAATTTTATTCTTTGCCAATTTACCTCAATATGTCAAAGACCCATACAAACGCTACTTGGAAAACAAGATACGTGAACAATGGGATTTTTCTGGAACGCCACTACAAATATTCTTCAGTGATAAATCACCAGATAGAAAATAGAGGTAGATTTGCACCTTCTCCTACTGGTAGAATGCACTTGGGCAATGTGTTTAGCGCATTGCTCTCGTTTTTATCTGCCTACTCAAAAGGGGGAAAATGGGTACTTAGAATAGAGGACTTAGACCCAGAACGTAGCAGAAGGGAATATGCAGAAATGCTAGAAGATGACCTCAATTGGTTAGGTCTTGATTGGGACGAAGGAGGAAGTAAAGGGGGTGATTATGGTCCTTATTATCAGAGCCAGCGTGCAAAAATCTATCAAGAAGCGTTTGATAAACTATCACATTTAATATATCCTTGCTTTTGTAAGCGTGCAGATTTACTTGCTGCTTCTGCACCGCATTCTTCAGACGGCAGACCTATTTACTCTGGTAAATGCAGAGACTTGTCTTCAGCGGAAATTAAAGAACTTTCAAAACTTAGAAACCCTGCATATAGAATAAAAGTAGGGGATGCGACCGTAAACTTTACTGATGGAGTTTATGGTGAGCAGTCTAAATCTTTGTACGAAGTGGGTGGAGACTTTGTGGTACGTAGAATAGATGGTACATTTGCATATCAACTTGCTGTGGTGGTAGATGACGCTGCTATGGGTATTACTGAGGTGGTGCGAGGCAATGACCTTTTAGATTCAACTCCTTCACAAATTTATCTTTACAATTTATTGGGTCTTCCTGTGCCAGAATTTTATCATTTTCCACTCCTAATGTCGGCAGAGAGCGGTGCAAGACTCTCTAAAAGAGATAAATCTCTTGATATGGGCGAACTTAGAAAAAAATACTCTGCAGAAGAAATATTAGGACTGCTAGGCTATTACGCAGGTATAATTCCAGAAAATAGAAAAGCAACTCTAAATGAGTTGCTAGAAAAGTTTGAGTGGGATAAGGTTCCCCAAAATAATATTATAGTTTAGAGGGATTTAAAAGGGTGCTTTTTTCGTTGCACTCGTCTTCAAAATCCTCGAGTACGCTAGTACACTCCGGTTTCTCAGACTTCGTGACGCCTAAAAATCCCTCCTTTTAAATCCCTCTAAATAATATTCAAAAAGGAGAGTTTTAGAATATTATTCTATCATATGACCGCCTGCGTTGTCATCGTAATCCTCATCATCAAAGTCAAAATCGTCACCCCAATTGTCATCGTCTTCTTCAAGTGAGCGTGTAAAATCTTTATCTTTGTGAACAAGTGTAGAGTCAAAATATACAGGTTCTTTATTGATTTCTTCCCAAAGAATATCCTTAAGTTTGTCTATTCCTTTGCCAGAAACAGCAGAAATAAATACGCAAGGAATATCTGGTAGCTCTTTACTCAATCCTTCTTCTAGTTCATCATCTATTAGGTCAGATTTTGTAATAGCTAAAATCCTTCCTTTGTTAAGAAGTTCTGGGTTGTATTGTTCTAACTCGTTTAGCAAAATCTCGTATGCTTCTTTGATATCATCAGAGTCTGCAGGAACCATAAATAGAAGAACAGAGTTTCTCTCTATATGGCGTAAGAAACGTAATCCAATGCCTTTACCTTCGTGAGCCCCCTCGATAATGCCAGGTATATCTGCCATTACAAAAGAACGACCATCACGATAACCTACAATTCCTAAGTTTGGTTCAAGTGTGGTGAAAGGATAGTTCACAATTTTTGGTTTTGCAGCAGATACTACAGAAAGTAGTGTAGATTTTCCTGCGTTTGGAAACCCTACTAGACCTACATCTGCTAGCATTTTAAGTTCCATAACAACAGTTTTTTCTATGCAAGGCTCTCCTGGTTGGGCAAAACGTGGAGTTTGATGTGTTGCAGTGCGGAAGTGCCAGTTTCCTAAACCACCTCTACCGCCTTTTAGAAGTACTACTTCTTCTCCGTGTGATGTGACATCGCATAGGTATTCGCCAGTTTCTGCATCATAAACTACTGTGCCACAAGGTACTTCTATTATTTTATCTTCGCCGTCTTTGCCGAAGCTTCTATTAGCCCCGCCGTTTTTGCCGTCACCGGCAAAAACGTGGCGGGCATATTTTAAGTGAAGTAATGTCCAATAATTAGAATTTCCGCGCAATATAATATGCCCGCCTCGGCCGCCGTCGCCGCCGTCGGGACCACCCTTGGTAATGAACTTCTCACGATGTAGGTGTACAGAACCTGCACCACCTTTACCAGAGCGACAATATATTTTTACGTAATCTACAAAATTTGACATAACTCCTAACTCCTCACTCCTCACTCCTAACTCCTAACTGATTCTAGAGTCAATCGCTGCTTCTATTTGAGCGAAAACTTCATCTAATGTGCCAGTTCCTTTGATACGAACATGCTTACCTTGCTTGTCATAAAATTGGATAACAGGCATGGTTTTTTGTTCGTAAACATTAATTCTTTCTTGAATAGTGATTAAATTGTCGTCTGAACGACCAGAAGTTTTACCTCTGTTTAATAGACGTTTAACTAGTTCGTTTTGATCAACATCAATATTTAACATTACACCAACACGAATATTTTTCTTTTTAAGAATACTATCTAATGCTTCTGCTTGAGTCACAGTGCGAGGAAAACCATCAAAAATGAATCCTTTTGCCTGTGGATGTTCATTAATAGCATTCTCCAAAACAGCGATGATTACATCGTCAGGAACAAATTGCCCCTTTGAAATAAGACCATCTGCTATTTTTCCAACTTCACTACCTTTGGCTATTTCTGCACGTAGTATATCTCCTGTTGAAAGGTGAACTAGACCGTATTTTTCTACGATTTTATCGCTTTGAGTACCTTTACCAGAGCCTGGTGCTCCGAATATTACAACATTAAACATAATATTAAGTTTTTACTATAGTGTATATTGATTTAAGATTTCTTCCTTTATTATTATAATCCATTCCGTAACCTACCACGAAGTCGTTCTCTATTTCAAAACCAACATAATCAACCTTGACTCTATCTTTTAGTATGTCGTTTTTCACAAGTAAAGATACTATTTTACAACTTTTGCATCCTTCTTCGATAAATTTTTGTTGTAGATGATAAAGTGTGTTGCCTGTTTCGATTATATCCTCCACAATAAGCAAGTCTTTACCTTTTACGTCTATTTTTAGTGGTAATTCTTCTGTGATTACCCCTGTGCTTTGCAACCCATCGTATGATGATACTTTCATAAAGTATATTTCGGCAGGAGTATTTAGTGCTCTAGATAAATCTGCTGCGAAAACATAACTACCATTAAGCACTGCAACAAGAATAGGTGGTACGTTATTGTACTCATTTATAATAACTTCCCCCAATTCTTTTACCCTTTTACTTATTTCTTCCTCCGAGATATATGGTTTAAAAAATAAATCCTCGATTTGTATTGCTTTCATAAAACCAAAAATTCGTTCAAAGTTACGAAAAATTAATTGTAAATCCGTACTTTTTGGCTAGAATTTTGAGTTGTGTAGTATTTTTTTAGGCGTTGAGTGGCTGGACCCTTATTTACAAGTCCTGTCCCATTGCCTATTTCAAAGGAAGACCACATTTTGGGCATTTTAAAAAGAAACCATCGTCAATTAAAGCAATATCTCTGTTTGCTTCATATGTGCAACAAATATCAAAAGCGTAAAGATTGTTGTCGTATGCTCTCACCACAACCACGCCACTATATCCATAACTTCCGTTAGGAGAAAGTTGTGAAGGGTCTGACTTAGTATAGATTGTTGAGTTGCCTAAAAGACCATCTGCAAGGTGGTTGTCTACTCCAGAAATAGAAATATCTAGATAAAAACTAACTCTTGTATTTGGAATGTTTGAGTTCTCAGGCTCTAGCATACAACCATTCAAAAGAAAAATAAAGCAAGTTATTAATGTAAATCTTAATTTCATACTGTGTCTTGTAGTGTTAATTTTTTGCAAAATTACTTTAATTTCTTATATTTGCAAAGAACGCTATAAAAATGTCGGAATATGGATATTTTACGAAAAGAACTTGAACAGATATATGCAATGCAACACCTTGAAGAAGAGATGCTTGAAGATAGAGAAGTTGAGTCTTGCAAAACTGTAGTAGGGAATATTGTAACAGTAACAAATGCCTGCTGTGTAATTACAGATGCAGCTCGTGACTACTGCTATATTTACTGCGGTGAGCTCGCATCGCTATTGGGTATGGGCGATG
>JAFWXW010000029.1 GCA_017517845.1 Paludibacteraceae bacterium | reverse complement strand
TTATTCAGTGCTTCGCACCTCATGATTCTTGGCTGCACTCGGGATAACTCAAGCAAGCTTGGTTCTCCTCTCGTTTGCACAAGAATTCCTAACTCCTAATTCCTAATTGGAACAAGTTGTTCCAATCAAACGACCGATTGATTTGGACAAAAAATTGGGTGGAAAATAGGGGATAAAAAAGGAGAAAATGTTAAAAGAAAATGGACAAAAAAATAGCGTTAAATGTTAAATTAATTAACAAATAACGCTAAAAATAAAAAACAGGTATTTCCAAAATATATTGAACATTCTCAAAAGTGTGAAATGCTACCTGAAAATTGCTACATTTTCACACTTTTCCTTGTAAAATCGCTCCAAAAGTGTGAAATGCTCCTCAAAAATGGGTAGGTTTTCACACTTTTGCCTTAATAATATTTGCCAATTAAAATAGAATTCATATCTTTACCAAAAAAAATAGGTATATGTTAATAGGTAGAGATAATGAGCAATCCATATTGTTAGGTTTGTTGGAAAAAACCGAAAGTCAATTTTGTGTGGTTTATGGTCGTAGGCGTGTGGGGAAAACTTATTTGATAAGACAGACGCTACAACCTTATTTTACTTTCTTCCATACAGGTGTAGCGAAGGTGGGTAAATCTGTTCAGTTGAAACAGTTTTATAATTCTTTGTTAACATACGGATTGGACAAGGATAATAAGAAACCTAATGATTGGTTTGAAGCATTCAATTTGTTGTCTGTGTTGATAGATAAAACACAAAGCAAAAATAAAAAAGTGATATTCCTTGACGAACTTTCTTGGTTGGATACTAAGCAAAGCGACTTTTTAAGTGCGTTGGAATATTTTTGGAATAGTTTTGCTAGTGCTAGAGAAGACATAGTGTTAATTACATGTTGTAGTTCTACGTCGTGGGTAATGGACAATATTATTAATAATACGGGTGGATTATACAATCGTGTTACAGAACAGATAAAATTATTACCATTTTCTCTTGGCGTATGTGAGGAGTATTTAAAGGCCTCTAATATTGAATTTTCTAGGAAAGATATTGCTGAGGCTTATATGATTATGGGGGGAGTGCCATATTATTGGAGTTTTCTACGAAAGGGTGAGAGTCTGTCGCAAAATATAGATAGGTTGTTTTTCTATGATAATGCACCATTTAAGAATGAATTTGAGGCACTTTATGCTTCTATTTTCAAACGCCCAGAAAATTATATAGCTATTATTAAGGCTTTGGGAAGTAAAAAATCTGGAATGAGTAGGGAAGAAATTCTTAAAGCGACAAAACTATCTAATAATACGGTATTTAAACGTATGCTGATAGAATTAGAGCAGAGTGGTTTTATAAAATCATACAATAATTTTGGCAAACGTAGAAATGAGTTAACTTATCGATTAATAGACAATTTCACATTGTTTTATCTGAAGTTTGTGCAAGAAAATAAATCGCACGAGGATAGATTTTGGACTTACAATGTAGATTCTCCTATTCATCATAACTGGGCGGGTCTTGCCTTTGAAAGATTGTGTTTGTGGCATATTCCGCAGATAAAAACGGCTTTAGGTATAAGTGGTGTTTCAACGGAGTGTTCTGTTTATCAAAGAGTAGCGGAAGGAGAAAATAAAGGAGTTCAGATAGACTTGGTAATAGATAGAAAGGATGGTATAATAAACTTGTGTGAGATGAAATATTCTAATAGTGAATATGTAATAACACAAGATTATGATGCATGGCTACGTGAGAGAAGAGAGATTTTTAAGGAGCAGACTAAAACTAAAAAATCTGTGCATATAACCTTTGTAACCTCTTTTGGAGTGAGGCACAATGCTTATTGGAATACAATTCAGTCTGAGGTGAAACTTGATGATTTGTTTAAATAAAAACAAAAAAAGACTGATAACCTTGCGATTATCAGTCTTTTTGGTACCCAGACCCGGGGTCGAACCGGGATGGAAGTGAATCCACTGGTGTTTGAGACCAGCGCGTCTACCGATTCCGCCATCTGGGCGATGGCCTTTTTTTCAAAAGCGTGACAAAGGTAATTATTCTTTTTTAGATATGAAAATTTTTTTACATAAATTCTTTTATTTACCTTTGTCAAACTAATAAATGATAAAATCAAATAATTATGGATTATAATAATTTTTGTGTGATTATGGCTGGTGGTGTAGGTAGCCGTTTTTGGCCATTCTCACGTAACGATAAACCTAAACAATTTCTAGATTTCTTCGGAACTGGTCGTTCTCTTCTTCAAATGACATTTGACCGTTTCGCAAAAGTGATTCCTGCTTCTAATATCATTATAGTAAGTAATGCTGCTTATAAGGATTTGATTATGGAGCAACTTCCAATAATTAAACCTAGTCAAATTCTTCTAGAACCTTGTAGAAGAAATACTGCTCCTTGTATTGCTTACGCAATGAGTCATATCAAGGCTATTAATCCTAATGCTAATATGGTGGTGGCTCCTTCCGATCACCTTATTACCAAGGAAATGGAATTCCTTAACGCAATAGAACGTGGTTTAAACTTTGTTGCTAACAACAATAGTTTATTGACATTGGGTATTAAACCAAATCGTCCAGAAACTGGATATGGTTATATTCAAGCTCATGTAGATGAAGAGGGGGATTTTAAACCTGTTAAGACATTTACCGAAAAACCAAACTTGGAACTAGCAAAAGTTTTTGTTAATAGTGGTGAGTTTTTCTGGAATTCTGGGGTATTTATGTGGAGTGTTAAGACTATTGATGCTGCTTTCAGAGAATTTCTTCCAGAGATTTCTCAGAAGTTTGAGTCTGGTATGGATAATATGAATACCGAAAATGAGCAGTCATTTATAGATGAAATTTTCCCTACTTGCCAAAATATCTCTATTGACTATGGTATTATGGAGCATGCTCGTGAAGTCTATATGCTTTCTGGTGACTATGGTTGGTCTGATATGGGTACTTGGGGTGCCCTTAAAGATATTGCCGAAGGCGACGAAAATGGCAATGTAATCTTGAAATGTAAGAGTTTAACATACGATAGTAACGATAATATTATAGTTCTTCCAGAATGTAAACTTGCTGTGGTTCAAGGTCTTGAAGGATATATTATAGTAGAATCTGATAATGCATTACTAGTGTGCAAAGCTACTGATGAACAACGTATTCGTCAGTTTGTTAATGATGTTAGTATGCTCGAAGATAACGAAAATTTTATTTAATATATGGCAGAAGAAAAGATGATTCTCCGTACGGAGCATTTAGTGAAACGTTATGGTAAACGTACTGTGGTGAATGACGTTTCTATTAATGTGACTCAGGGCGAAATAGTGGGACTACTAGGACCTAATGGTGCTGGTAAAACTACTACTTTCTATATGACTACTGGTTTAGTTAAGCCTAATGAGGGAAAAATCTTTCTTAATGATTTAGATATTTCTAAATATCCTGTTTATCGTCGTGCACAGATAGGTGTTGGTTATTTGGCTCAAGAGGCTTCTGTATTTAGAGATATGTCTGTGGAGAATAATATTCGTTCTGTGCTAGAAATGACTAATTTTTCCAAAGAATATCAAAAAGAAAAATTAGAATCTCTGATAGAGGAATTTCACCTTACCAAAGTGCGTAAGAGTCTTGGTGCTCAACTCTCTGGTGGTGAACGCCGTAGGTGTGAGATAGCTCGCTGTTTGGCAATTGAGCCTAAGTTTATTATGCTTGATGAGCCATTTGCGGGCGTGGACCCTATTGCTGTGGAAGATATTCAAAACATAGTGGCAAAACTTAAGGATAAAAACATAGGAATTCTTATTACAGACCACAATGTTCATGAAACTCTGAGTATTACAGACCGTGCTTATATGCTATTTGAGGGTAAAATCATGTTTTGGGGTTCTGCAGAGGAGTTGGCAGAAAATCCTGTGGTTCGTGAGAAATATCTAGGTTCTAACTTCGTTTTAAGAAAAAAATGTTAGCAGAAATTCAATCCTATATAGGTGCTTTCTTAAATGAGGCAAGTGCTATTTTATGGGGTGTTCCTATGTTAGTTTTACTAATAGGAACACACATATTTATGACTTTCCGTACCAAAGGTGTGCAACGTAAAATCTTTAAGGCAATATCTTTGACTGTAAAGTCTGACAAAGAGTCGGGTGGAGATATTAGCCATTTTGGTGCATTAGCAGTGTCTATGGCTGCCACTGTGGGTACTGGTAACATTATAGGTGTGGGTACAGCCATTACTCTAGGTGGACCAGGTGCTGTTTTTTGGTGTTGGATGACAGGTGTCTTCGGTATAGCTACCAAATATGCAGAATCTCTTATTGCTGTGAAATATCGTGAAAAAACATCGGACGGAACCATGATAGGTGGGGCAATGGTGGTGCTAGATAAGGTATTGAAGATGCGTTTTCTTTCTGTATTTTTTTGCCTAGCAACTATTGCGGCAGCATTTGGTATAGGAAATATGACTCAAGCCAATTCTGTGGCTTCACTTCTCAATGAAAATCTCTCTATCCCTCCATACATCACAGGTATAGTAATGGCTATATTGGTGGGAGTTATTATTATAGGTGGGGTGAAGTCTTTGTCCAAGGTTTGTACATATTTAGTTCCATTTATGGCAGTCTTTTATGTGATAGGTTGTATTGTATTACTTTTCATTAATTATAACTATGTTTTTGAGGCTATAGAACTTATCTTAAAATCTGCATTTGATACTTCTGCTGTTTTGGGTGGAACCATGGGTGGAGGTATGATGCTTGCCATGCGTTATGGTTTTGCACGTGGACTATTTTCTAACGAATCTGGTATGGGTTCTGCTCCTATTGTTTCTGCTGCTGCCAAAACTAATAATGCTGTTCGTCAGGCACTTATAGCATCTTCTGCAACATTTTGGGATACTGTTATCATCTGTGCTTTAACAGGTGTGGTGTTAGTTTCTAGTGTGTTGGCATATCCAGATATAAACTTTACAGATGGAGCAGTATTAACTAGTATGGCATTTGGAAAGATGCACTGGATGGGTTCTATAATCCTAACTATTGCATTGCTTACATTTGTTTTCTCTACTATTTTGGGTTGGTCATATTATTCAGAAAAAACTCTTGAATATCTGGCTGGTAAAAAAGCAATTCCTTATTACAGGATAATTTGGGTGATTTGTATTTTTATAGGTTCAGTTGCCCAATTAGATTTGGTTTGGGCTTTTTCAGACTGTGCTAATGCCCTTATGGCAATACCAAACTTGGTGGCAGTGCTTGCTCTGAGTGGGGTAGTGGCACGTGAAACACAAAAATATTTGTGGAATAATCGTTTAGATGATATTGATAAAGATTTAGAGGTATAATTATGAAAAAAATTATTGCGGTAGCGTTAATGTCTATAATAATGGTAGCTTGTCAGCCTCCATATTATGAGAGTTATGCAACTTTTTCAGAAATTCCATTGCCAGAGGCTGGTTATTTGGATGAAGAACTACTTGGTGTGTTTAAGTCTGATGATATTATTTTTACTTCTGAGTGGGTTTCTGAGTATGGTGGATATTCAAATGGTGGTATATATCCTTCAAATCTTAATGATTCCATTACCACTGGTATAATTAATCAATATAGTTCATATGCAAAACCAGATGGCAATTTTGCTGTAGTGCATTATAATGATTTTATTTCTGGTAGTGAGGATAATTATGCTTCCTTTATTCTACCCGAGCCAACAATGGTAGAGGGTTTGAAAATAGCAAATACTACATATACTTATTGGGCTATAAAAACTGGCGACGATGGTTTTGGCTCTTGCCGTGCATACAAAGATGGAGATTGGTTTAAGGTTACATTTACAGGATATGATGCTTGTGGAGAATTGTTGGGTTCTGTAGATTATTATTTAGCAGATTTTCGTGACGGAAAATCATTTATCTTGGACTCATGGGGTTATGTAAATTTGACAACTCTAGGAAGATATGTGCATAAGGTGAAAATATCTTTTAGTGGCACTGATATAGGAGACTACGGACTTAATACTCCTACATATTGTGCGATAGATGATATTTGCTATCGTATTTATGATTAAAAATCGTGATATTATCACAATATTTTTACTATTTCTACGTTGTGTTTTTATAAATACAACGTTTTTTTATTACCTTTGTGCTTTTCATAAAAAAGTAATTACTTTATGCTAGAATATATAAATGGTGAAATCACCTCTTTAACCCCTACATACGCTGTTTTAGATGTAAATGGGGTGGGTTTTGGAGTGAATATTTCCCTTTCCACTTATACTGCTATACAAGACAAAACAGATGCAAAACTATATCTTTATGAGGTAATTCGTGAAGATTCTTTCACTCTTTATGGTTTTGCCACTGCAGATGAAAGAAGCATGTTCCTTCTTTTAATGTCTGTTCAAGGTGTGGGAGCCGCTACTGCACGTATGGTTCTCTCTTCACTTTCTGTATATGAAATTTGTGATGCTATCCAAACTGGCAATGTAAATTTAATAAAGGCAGTTAAGGGTATTGGTGCAAAAACGGCTCAACGTATCATTCTAGACTTAAAAGATAAGGTGTTGGAATTATCTGCTTCTGCAGGAACATCGTCTGTATCTCCAAAGGTTTCTCCTATTTCAACAGAGATTCAGAACGAGGCAGTGTCTGCACTTATGATGTTGGGCTTCGCAGCCTCTGCTACTCAAAAAGCAGTGTCTGCAATATTAACCGAGGAACCAGACCTTAAGGTAGAACAAGTTATTAAAAAGGCACTGAAAATGTTGTAACTCCTAACTCCTAACTCCTAACTTGAAGAAGTTTTTCTACATATTAGCAATGCTTTCTATTTCGTTTGCGGTTTTCGCTCAAGCGACAGGGGATAGTATTGCCAATAAGGAAGATTCTCAGCTTCATTTCCCTATTTCTAAAAACTACGTAGAAAATCATAATGACCTGGATAATACTGCTCCTGCGTCTATTCCTATTCCAGATAATGTGGTGACAGAAGTCGTCTATGACCCAGATACAGATAGGTATTATTTCCAATCAAAGGTAGGCGAAGAAGACCTTGGAACTCCATTCTATTTGACTAGTGATGAGTTTGCGGAATATCAAGCCCAAAGGTCTCAACAAGAATATTATAAGACAAAAGTTAGTGAAGAAAAAGGTAAAAAGCATGAAATTTCATTAACTGAGATGAAGTTTGATATTGGTCCTGCAGACAAAGTTTTTGGACCTGGTGGTGTTCAATTAAAATTACAAGGTTCTGCAGAACTTATCTTTGCTCTACAATTTAAGAAACTAAAAGACCCTGCACTAAGCGAACGTTCTCAAAATCCTGCTCCAACATTTGATTTTGATGAAAAAATACAACTTAATGTGAGCGGTTCGGTGGGTGATAAGTTAAATTTTGGCTTAAATTATAATACAGAAGCTACATTTGACTTTGACCAATCTATGCTGAAACTCCAATATGAGGGCAAAGAAGATGATATTGTAAAAAAACTAGAGGCAGGTAATGTGAGTATGCCTCTTACAGGTTCTTTGATTACAGGTAATACCTCACTTTTTGGTTTCAAGACAGACTTACAATTTGGGAAACTCAGTGTAAGTGCAGTTATTTCCCAACAAGAATCAGAATCTCAAACCATTAATACTACAGGTGCTCAAACCACAGATTTTGAGATTTCTATAGATGAATATGATGAAAATCGTCACTACTTCCTTTCTCATTTCTTCCGTGAACATTATGACGAATGGATGCAAGATGCACCTAATATTTCATCTGGAGTGTCTGTTACCAATATAGAAGTTTGGGTTACCAACAAAAATTCTATAAACTATCAGAATACCACCAATGTGGTAGGTTTTGCAGATTTAGGTGAACCAGAACGTATATACAATTCTTCATTTACATCTAATGGAGGAGTTCCATCTAATGGTGCCAATACTTTATTCTCACAAGTGGTTCAGTCTGCAGGTGGACTTCCAGATATTTATGAAGTAGATACCTATCTACGTAATTGGAATATGGAGTCTGGAACAGACTTTGTCAAACTAGAAGGGGCTAGAAAACTAGAATCATCAGATTATACACTTAATAAAACATTAGGTTATATCTCATTAAAATCTGCCCTTAACAATGATGAAATGTTGGCTGTGGCATACCAATATACCTACAAAGGTAAGGTATATACAGTGGGTGAGCTTAGTACAGCATCTACAGAAACCACCAAACCATTGGCTCTTAAATTATTGAAATCTACAGATAAGTCTCCACTTCTTCCTACTTGGGACCTTATGATGAAAAATATCTATTCCCTAGGGGCTTATCAAGTGCAGAGCAATAAATTTACTCTCAACATTTTATACAAAAACGATTCAACAGGTATAGATCTAAGATATATCACCGAAGGACCTATAGCAAAGAAACCTTTATTATGGGTAATGAACCTAGACCATTTGGATTCACAGCAAAATGAAAAACCAAATGGTGATGGTATGTTTGACTTTATAGAAGGTTATACTATTATCTCTCAAAATGGCAAAGTTATATTCCCTGTTGTGGAACCATTCGGTTCATATTTAGCCAAAAAGTTGGAAAATGATCCTATTTTGGTGGAAAAATATGTTTACCAAGAACTTTATGATTCCACATTGACCACAGCACAAGAGTTTGCCGAAAAGAATAAATTCTATCTACAGGGTGAATATCGTGCATCGTCTGGCAGTGAGATTAGGCTTAATGCCATGAATGTTCCAAAAGGTTCTGTAAAAGTTACCGCAGGTGGTGTTCAACTTACAGAAAATGTGGATTATACGGTCGATTACATGATGGGTGTGGTTACAATTATGAACCAAGACCTAATAGACCTAGGCACTCCAATTAGTGTAACTATGGAGAGTCAGTCTATGTTCAATATGAAACGTAAATCACTCATTGGTACGCACTTAGATTATGCCTTTACAGACAACTTCAATGTAGGTGGTACAGTGATGTATCTTTCAGAAAAACCTCTTACCGAAAAAGTTGGTTATGGTGATGACCCTGTGGCAAATACTGTTTGGGGATTGAATATGTCATATAGAGACCAATTCCAGTCTGTCACAGATTGGTTAAATAAACTTCCGATACTTAACCTAAAGCAGGCTTCTACAGTGGCGTTTGATGCAGAATTTGCTCACATGATTCCAGGAACTGCTAGAGGTGCAAAAGGAAAAGTTTATGTAGATGACTTTGAATCCACTACAGTAGGATACGATGTTAGATATGCTTCCAATTGGCGTCTAGCTAGTACACCTTCTAGATTTGCAGAGTCTGGACTAGTTAATAATATAGAATATGGAAAGAACCGTGCTTTACTTTCTTGGTACTACATAGATAATATGTTTAACCAAACCACATCTAGCACACCTAGCCATATTAGAAAAGACAAAGAACAACTTTCTAATCACTTTGTTCGTCAGATTTCAGAAAATGAAATTTTCCCAAATCGTGAGTTGGTATATGGTCAGTCTAGTTATATCCAAACATTAGACTTGGCTTTCCACCCAACAGAACGTGGACCTTATAATATATACGCAGAAAACTTTGATTCAGATGGTAAACTAACCAATCCTGCAACCAAGTGGGGTGGTGTGATGCGTAAACTTGAAACAACAGACTTTGAGACTAATAATATAGAATACCTAGAGTTTTGGGTAATGGACCCATTCGTTTATAACGATGGTACAATGACTGGTGGTGACCTTTATTTTAACTTCGGTGATATTTCTGAGGATATATTAAAAGATGGTCGTAAATTCTATGAAAATGGACTACCTGTAGGTATAGAAGAAAACTCTGTAGTCAATACCGTTTGGGGTAAAGTACCTACAAAACAGTCTGTAGTTTATGCTTTTGATGCCACAGAAGACGCCCGCAAAGCTCAAGATACAGGTCTCAATGGTCTTTCTACAGAAGAAGAGTTCAACAATGAAACATATAAAACATTCTTAGAAAAATTAAAAGCAAAACTTACTCCAGATGCTTTAAACAGAATGTTGGCAGATAAGTTCTCACCACTCAACGACCCTGCGGGTGATAATTTCCACCATTATCGTGGCACAGATTATGATAATGCAGAGGTGGGCGTGTTGGAACGTTATCGTTATTATAATGGTACAGAGGGAAACTCACAAACCACTTCTGAATCAGAATCTTATACAACAGCATCTTCAAATAAACCAGATTATGAAGATATAAATATAGATAATACTCTGAGTGATAGTGAAAAATACTTTGAGTATAAGGTGTCGCTTCGTCCAGAGGATATGAATGTAGGTCAAAACTATATCACAGATATGGTAACCTCTTCTGTAACCCTAAAAAATGGCGAGACAGGAACTGTAAAATGGTATCAGTTCAAAATTCCACTTCGTGATGCAGATAATTATACCTCTTATGGTAGCATTCGTAGTTTCAAGTCTATACGTTTTATGCGTATGTATCTAACAGGTTTCTCTCATGATGTAAATTTACGTTTTGCTAGTATGGAACTAGTAAAAGGAGAATGGAGAACCTATCAGAAAGAAATAGAAAAAGGCTATCACAATGAGGCTACAATTATTGAAACTTCTTCTGTCAATATAGAAGAAAATGCAGATAAACAACCTGTAAACTATGTATTGCCTCCTGGTGTTTCTCGTGAAATAGACCCTTCACAACAACAAGTCCGTCAAGAAAACGAGCAGTCTATGGTGCTTCGTGTTCACAACCTACACCCAAAAGATTCTCGTGCAGTATATAAGAAATTTGGTGGTTATGATATGCGTCAATATGGTAAACTAGAAATGTTTGTCCATGCAGAAGCTCTTCCAGATGATGATACCAACTTACGTGATAGAGATTTGAAACTATTCATACGTATAGGTTCAGATTATCAAAACAACTATTATGAATATGAAGTTCCTTTGACTCTAACTCCAGAAGGTATTTATTCTAATAATACCACCACAGACCGTAGGGCTGTTTGGCCAGAAGATAACAAAATAGAACTTCCTCTAGAACTTCTTACAAATTTAAAGAAAGCACGTAATGAGGAAAAAAATCGCAATCATTCTTCTGTAAGTAACCTAACAGAATACTCTACACTAGACCCTGCAAATCCAAATAACAGAGTTACCATTATTGGTAATCCTAGTTTGGGAGAGGTAGAAGTGTTTATGATAGGTATTAGAAATGCTTCTAGAGAAGTTAAGAGTGCTGAGGTTTGGGTAAATGAACTACTTCTGACAGATTTTGACGAACAAGGCGGCGTGGCTGCACGTGCAAGTCTAGATATTGCACTATCAGACTTTATCACACTTAATGCTGCAGGTCGTATAGAAACCATTGGTTATGGTGGCATTGAACAAAAAGTTCAAGAACGTCGCCAAGATGACTATTATCAATACAATGTTAATGCTGGTATTGATTTAGGAAAATTATTGCCAGAAAAGGCTAATACAGTAATTCCTGTTCGTTATTCTCTGTCTCATGAGATTATTAATCCTAAATATAATCCACTAGATAAGGATATTCTGTTAAAAGATGCGTTAGAAACTACTGCAAATAAACAGCAACGCGATTCTATCCTCAATGTAGCTCAAGATATGACTATGACACAGAGCCTTTCTGTGCCAGGAATTCGTGTGGGTATAACAAGCAAAGAAGGTCCACGCCCATGGGACCCAGCCAACTTTACCATAGGTGGTTCATATTCTCAAACAGAGTCTCGAGACCCAAATACCACTCGTGAGGTGGAACAATATAGTAATGCCTATGGTCAGTATGAATTCTCTTGGTCTCCAGAACCAGTCGAACCATTTGCCAAAATAAAATCTATTCAGAATAACAAACACATGCGTTGGTTAACTGATTTTGGATTCTATTATGCTCCAAAATTAATTTCATTCAAGACCAACTTTACTCGTAATTATTATGAACAGGTGGTAAGAAATTTTGAAAACCCAGAACAAGACATTGACCCTACATTTGCAAAAGACTTTATGTGGAGCAATGAGTTTGACTTTGCTTGGGACCTTACCAAAAACCTAAAACTTACTCTTACTACAAGTAACAATTCTCTTATTACAGAAAACGAGGGTGGGGTGAATAGTGAATTATATCCAGATGAATATGAGATGTGGAAAGATTCTGTATGGAACAGCCTTTCTCACTTAGGTTCTCCACAAGATTATAACCAACGTTTCACAGCTTCATGGAATATTCCATTCAACAAAATACTTGCTCTAAACTGGATTCAAGGTAATATTAAATATGATGGTAATTACCAATGGTTGTCTGGAACAGATGTGATAGCCAATACAGCTATAAGTAAAGGAACTATACAAGCAGATGGTAAATTCAATTTTGAATCTTTATACAATAAGTCTTCTTATTTAAAAGATGTAAATAAGAAATATGGTTCAACCAATGCTCCTAAACCAAAAAAGAAGAAAGAGTTTACACAAACACTTAAACTTCAAGCTGGAGATACAGTGGTGGTTCGTCACCGTTTAAATGACAAAAAGGTAAGAATCAAGGCTTCAAGCAATGGTCAGTCATATAAACTTAAACATAAGGTGGTAGATGCTAATAGTATTAAGGTTATTGCCACAAAAGGTGCAGAAGTAGAATTGACCGTTATTTCTGGTGGACCACAACCAGCTTCTATGACTTTTGTAGATGTGCTAGCCCGCATTGCAATGCTAGTGAGAAATGTATCATTCAACTATGCTCAAACAGATGGAACCACACTTCCTGGTTATCTACCTTCTGTACAGGGCTTAGGTATGAGCGAATTTAATGGTAAAACAGCTCCTACATTTGCATTCGTAATGGGTATTCAAGAAGATGACATATTAGACAAAGCTCTTTCTAGTGGTTGGTTATTAACTTCTGATGCTGTTTATAATCCTGCTCAGTTTGTTCATACAGAAACATTTAAAGCAACAGCCCTAGTAGAACCATTCCCTGGTATTAAGATTAATGTTCAAGCAGACCGCCAATATGTAAACAATAGAAGTGTTCAATTCTCTGGCGGTAGCAACTTAACAAATCTAGATGGTAGCCTATCTATGAGTTATGTGGCAATAGGTACAGCATTTACTAGTGTAAGAGGAGGGGTATTTACCGATGAACTATTTAATAATTTCTTAAACTACAGAAATACCATTAAGAAAAGATTGGAAAACCAATATGGTCCAAACACTGGTTATGCCCTAAATTCTGATGATGTGCTTGTTCCTGCATTCCTTGCTGCATACGCAGGTAGAGATGTGAATAAAGTGGATACAAAATCAGTTCCTAAATTCTGGTCATTCCTACCAAACTGGCAAGTCACTATCACTGCTCTTAATAGAATCCCATGGGTAAAAGAGCATTTTAGAAGCATAAACATTACTCATGGTTATACCTGTAAATACCAAATAGGTTCTTTCACCTCAGACCAGACATTTACCTCTGTAGAAGGTGATGACTTCGGTTATGTAGAAGATGTTCTGTCTGATGGTTTCCTTCCTTCTAGTCGCTACTCTTTGGGTAATCTCACTCTTAATGAGCAGTTTAGTCCACTAGTAGGCTTGGATATGAACTTGAAAAACAGTCTAACATTCAAGGCAGAATGGCGTCGTGGTAGAAACATGGGACTTAATCTAGCAAGTAACCAAATAGTAGAATCTTCCAATAATGAGTATGTAGTGGGTATAGGTTATAAGTTTAGTGACTTAAAGTTCAATATGAAGACAGCGAAGTCTTCTAAACAAGTGAAGAACGACCTAACACTTCGCGCCGATTTCTCATTAAAGGATGCCAAAACTCTAGTTCGTAAGATAGAACTTAACGAATCTCAAGCCACAGCAGGTGATTTAGTAACCACCTTCAAGTTTGCTGCAAACTATGTATTCAGTGAACGCATAAACTTCAGTCTATTCTATGACTTACAAATGCGTACTCCTGTAGTTTCTACCTCATATCCTACACTAAATTCTGAGGTGGGAGTAAGTGTCAAAGTCCTTCTTACTCGATAATACATAATAATTAGGAATTAGGAATGAGGAATTAACTCCTCACTCCTCACTCCTCACTTTTTAACGAAAAAAATTGCATTTTTTTCGTTAAAAATTCGTATCTTTGCCTAAAATTTGCATTTTTATACAGAAATATTGCATATTTATGCAAGAATACCGAATATTTTACAAAATATTCTTTTCCATTTAACATTAAAAATTCAACATTATAACTAAACATTAAACAATATAAAAAATGAACCTAATTTTATTACAAGCAACAGTAGCAGAGTTGTCCAATTGGGACAAATTTACCGAGGCTCTACTTCTAATGACCATTGGTATGCTTACAGTGTTTACTGTACTTTTAATTATTATTGCGTTAGGTACGCTTTTAATAAAAACAGTGAATAAATTCTTCCCAGAAGAAGTTAAACCAGTGGCAAAAGCGGCTGCAGCAGTGCAAGCTGTTGACCAAAATATTCAAGAAGCCATCAACAAAGCTATTATGGCAATAAGTGGTGGTAAAAAACAAGCACAAAAAATTGAAAAAATATAAAACTTTAAACTATGGCAAAGAAAAGACAAGTTAAGTTTTCTCTACTATTTAGAGATATGTGGCAATCGGCTGGTAAATATGTACCACGTGTTGACCAATTGGTAAAAGTAGCTCCTGCTATCGTTAAAATGGGCTGTTTTGCTCGTGTTGAAACCAACGGTGGTGGTTTTGAACAAGTAAACCTACTTTACGGTGAAAACCCAAATAAAGCTGTTCGTGAGTGGACAAAACCTTTCCACGAAGCTGGTATCCAAACTCACATGCTAGACCGTGCTCTTAACGGTTTACGTATGAACCCTGTTCCAGCAGACGTTCGTCAATTATTCTACAAAGTTAAGAAAAAACAAGGTACAGACATTGCACGTACATTCTGTGGTCTTAACGATACACGTAATATCATTCCTTCTATTAAATATGCTCATGATGGTGGAATGATTTCTCAATGTTGTTTGTGTATAACATTCTCTCCACTTCACACAGTAGAATATTATACCAAAATGGCGTTTGAACTTATCGAAGCTGGTGCTGATGAAATCTGTTTGAAAGACATGGCTGGTATCGGTCGTCCAGCATCACTTGGCGAAATCGTTAAAAACATCAAAGCTAAATATCCAGAACTTCCTATTCAATATCACTCACACGCTGGTCCTGGTTTCAGCATGGCTTCTATCCTTGAGGTTTGTAAAGCAGGTTGCGACTATGTAGATGTTGGTATGGAACCACTTTCTTGGGGTACAGGTCACGCAGACGTGTTAGCTGTTCAAGCTATGCTAAAAGATGCTGGCTTCGACGTGCCAGAAATCAATATGGAAGCTTACATGGAAGTACGTACTCAAGTACAAGCTATGATGGACGACTTCTTAGGTTATTACATCCCTGCTCGTAATCGTCAAATGAACTCTCTTCTTATCGGTCCTGGTCTTCCTGGCGGTATGATGGGTAGTTTAATGAACGACCTAAACGATGCTCTAGATAGCCTAAACAAATATTTTGCTAAAAACGGCAAACCAGAAATGACCCAAGACCAAATGCTTATCAAGTTGTTCAACGAGGTAGCATACGTATGGCCTAAGATGGGTTATCCACCACTTGTAACTCCATTTAGCCAATATGTTAAAAACATGGCTCAAATGAACGTTATCCAAATGGAAAAAGGTCGTGAACGTTGGAGCATGATTGCAGACGATATTTGGGATATGCTTCTTGGCAAATCTGGTCGTCTTCCTGGTCCTATCGCTCCAGAACTTATCGAAAAAGCAAAACAACAAGGTCGTGAATTCTTCACTGGTAATCCACAAGATTCTTATCCAGATGCATTAGACGGCTTCCGTAAAGAAATGGAAGAAAATGGTTGGGAACTTGGCGAAGATGATGAAGAACTATTCGAACTTGCTATGCACCCACAACAATATCGTCTATACAAATCTGGTCAAGCTAAAGCAGACTTCGAAGCAGATTTAGCTAAGAAGAAAGAAGCTAAAGCTGCTGCTGGTGGTGCTTCTCTTCCTCAAACGGTAGAAGTACAAGTAAACGGTGTCTCTTACAAAGTAACTGTTGGTGAAGCTGGTGCAATGCCTGCCGCTTCTGCTGCTCCTGCTGCCGTTGCTGCTGGAACAGGCGAAGGTAAAGAACTTGCTGCTCCACTTGAAGGTAAATTCTACCTTGTAAAAGCACAAGGCGAACCTGCAGTGAAAGTAGGCGACGTAGTGAAAGCAGGTCAAACTGTTTGCTACATCGAGGCTATGAAAACCTTCAACGCAATTGCTGCTGAATGCGACGGTGTTATTACAGAAATCTGCTTTAATGCAGGTGCTGCAGTATCAGAAGATGACGTATTGATGAAAATCAAAGGATAAGAACTATGGGAGAAATATTAAATAAAATTTATGACATGACAGCCATAGGCGCCATTGTGGAAGATCCTCGCTTCCTTATTATGTACGCCTTAGCTTTCGTCCTTCTTTACTTAGGTATTAAGAAGGAATTTGAACCACTACTTCTAGTGCCAATCGCTTTTGGTGTGCTTATCGCAAACTTCCCAGGCGGTGGTATGGGTGTGCTTGGTGCCGATGGTGAAGGCCTAGTTCACTACATGAAAGATGGTGTAATGGTTGCTAAAAACGTGTACGAAATGTCTCTTCCAGAGATTGCACACGACTTAGGCATTATGAACCTTATTTACTACGCATTAATCAAATCTGGTCTGCTTCCTCCTATCATCTTTATGGGTGTAGGTGCTTTGACAGACTTTGGTCCTATGCTACGTAACCTTAAACTTGCTATCTTTGGTGCAGGTGCTCAATTTGGTATTTTTGCAGTACTTCTAGTGGCTTCTCAATTCTTTACACTTCAAGAAGCAGGTTCACTAGCAATCATTGGTGGTGCCGACGGTCCTACTGCTATCTTTACCACCCTTAAACTTGCTCCACACTTGCTAGCTCCTATTGCCATTGCAGCCTATTCATATATGGCATTGGTGCCAGTGATTATTCCACTAGTGGTAAAACTTACTTGCTCCAAAAAAGAACTTATGATCAACATGAAGGAACAAGACAAACTTTATCCTTCAAAAACTGAGTTCAAAAACATGAGAGCTCTTAAGATTATTTTCCCTATTGCTGTTACAACTATCGTGGCTATCATTGTGCCAGATGCTGTATCTCTAGTAGGTATGCTTATGTTTGGTAACCTTATCAAAGAAATTGGTGCAAACACTTCTCGCTTGTTTGAAACTGCTTCAAACGGCATCATGAATGCTGCTACCATTTTCTTAGGTCTATCTGTAGGTGCTACCATGACTGTAGATGCTTTCCTTAATTGGCAAACCTTAGGAATCGTTGCTGGTGGTTTCTTAGCATTCGGTTTCTCAATTTTTGGTGGTATTTTGTTGGTTAAGTTAATGAACTTATTCAGCAAAAAGAAAATCAATCCACTTATTGGTGCTACTGGTTTAAGTGCTGTGCCAATGGCTTCTCGTGTAGCTAACGACATCGCTCTTAAATATGATCCTAAAAACCACGTGTTAAACTACTGTATGTCGTCTAACGTGGCTGGTGTGATTGGTTCTGCGGTTGCTGCGGGTATTTTAATCTCCTTCTTGGGATAAAAGTTAGGAGTTAGGAATTAGGAGTTAGGAGTTTTAAAGCCTAGAATACCCTCCTTTAAAAGTAACTCTTAAGAGATAAAGGTGTAGGGACATAGCGTGCTATGTCCGCCTTACAAAACAAAATACATTTACAAAGCGTTTGAGGATTTTTCCTCAAACGCTTTTCTTTTTTATTTTAATTTATTAAATTTGTGTACTTATTACCCCTGTAAGGGGTAACTCTTAAGTTGTAGGCAGGTGTTAAGCGTTAGCGCAACGCCTGTATTAAATGAAAATAAAAAAGGGCACCCCCGTAGGGTGGTGCAACCGAGCCGTAGGCGAGCAATGCAAATAAAAAACAAATATATCAACAGATTTCTGCAATCGCGTATTGTGAGAAACACTAGTGTGCTACTGAGCGGGAATATTCTTGCTCAGATAATTACATTGGCGGCATACCCAATCATCTCTCGCATCTATCTTCCCGATGAGATGGGTACACTCAATCTATTTGTTTCCATATTTGCTATTTTGGTGCTTCTTGCCAATGCCGAATACCAAAATGTGTTGGTGTTTCACAAAAACGAAAAATACCTTCCCTCTGTTTTGGCAGTTTGTCTTTCTTGCGTAACTTTGGTTTCTGCTCTAGTACTAATAACTGTTCCATTCTCGGCAGAAATAGCATCTCTATTTGGTTCTGCCGACCTTGCCGATTGGTATTACCTTATGCCTATTTATGTGGCAGCTACGGCTATTTGGAATATCTGCGATAGTCTTATTATTAGAAAGAAACTATTTAAGTATATCTCTATTTACTTAATTCTGCTTGCCCTTTATAATGTAGGATTAAAAATTCTTTTAGGAAATCTAGGTTGGAGTACTGCAGGTCTTATTATTTCTGCAGTATCTGGTTCTGTAATTATTTTGCTACTAGTACTTTTATTTGCTCAGCAACGAGATAAACTTTTCTCATCTCTTGGCACTCGTCCAACATGGGATTCTACTATCGCTATAGCACGTGAATATATCAAGTTTCCAAAATATTCATTAAGTAGGAAAACCATAAACCTATTGGCAAAGTCATTGCCAATATTCTTGCTTTCTGCAAACTTTGGCATGACAGAAATAGGACTTTATTCCATGGGGTTGGTATTGGCACATACGCCTATTAATGTGGCTTGTGGGTCTCTTTATAAGATAATGTTCCGTTTTGTTTCAGAAAAGGTTTGGAATGAAGAAAAAATATTGCCTGTTATAACAAAATACATTGCATCTGTGCTTATGTTAGGTATTCCTTCATTTGCACTATTATACTTTATACTTCCAGACTTAACAGCTATAATCTTAGGAGAAGAATGGCGTACCTCTGGCGAATATATTCGTTTAATGCTCCCATGGTTATTAGCTTTTTCTATTTCTAATGTTATAGATTTCTTACCAGAACTTTTCAAAAAACAAGAAGGCTTACTCTTCTTTGAGGTAACACAAATAATATTAAAAACTATAGCCTTACTTTTAGGTATATATTTAAATGATATTTACTTGACATTATTAATGTATTTTATGGTTAGTTTTATAATGAAATCTCTAGACAGTATCTGGTTCATAACCATAGCATATTCATACGATAAAGGTAAATTAAAGAGAACTATTAAATAATAAATAATCTTATGAAATTCCCAATTCTTAATTCTTTACTAGATTTGGTTTATCCCAAGTTATGTGTGTGCTGCAACAGGGTGCTTATGGAAGGGGAGGAAAATATCTGTTTAACATGTTTATATACTCTGCCTAAATCACAGACTCATAATTTCTCAGACAATAAAGTTATGGATATTTTTCTTGGGAGAGTACATCTACAAAAGGCATTCTCATGGTGTCATTTTGAGAAGGAAACATCGGTTCAAAATATTCTTCATCACATTAAGTACAAAGGGAAGTATAAGTTTGCTAGGCAAATGGGAGAAGTGATGTCTCAAGAGATTCCAGATTTCTTTGCAGATATTGATGCTATAGTTCCTGTGCCTTTACACCAAAAAAAACAAAAAATAAGGGGGTATAATCAGTCTGAGGAGATTGCAAAAGGAATACAAGAGGTGGTTGGTTTACCAATCTTCCCAGAACTTCTAAAACGAACTCGTTTCAACGAAACTCAAACTCATAAAAATAAGGAAGAACGTTGGAAAAATGCAGAGGGACTATTTTCTCTTGCAGCTAATGAAGGGTTTGAGGGGAAACACATTCTTCTTATAGACGATGTTCTTACTACAGGTTCCACTGCTATTGCCTGTCTCAAATGCTTACAGCAAATCCCAAATGTAAAACTCAGTTTCCTTTCACTCGCGTTTGGAGGCTAAACTAATTCCTAACAGGTGTGAACATTACTCGCTACGCTCGTGATTTTTCTTCGTGACTCGGCAATGCTTAAGCAAGCTTATCATTGCTCTCGCTACTTGAAAAATTCCTCACTCCTAATTCCTAACTCCTAACTCCTAACTCCTAACTCCTAACTCCTAACTGAAATACCACTTCCTTAAACGCATACCTTCTTCTTTCACCCTCTATGTCTTCAATTATCAGGTGTCCGTCGTTTTCCACATCCACAATCTTGCCGTAGAAGAAGCCATTTTCATCTGCATATTCTCTCATCTGACCATTGAAAAGTAGATTGGTGAAATAGTTTTCTCTAAGAAGTTCTACGTTGGAATATACAAGTGAATAGACTTTATTAAATCTATCTAATATACTTTGTAAAAGTTCTGGTACAGAAGTTTCTTTGCCTATAATGTTAAACAGTGATATGGGGTTTGGAGCATCGCTTTTAAATGTCTTTTGATTTACATTCAGCCCTAAACCTATAATACATGTACTTATTCCTGCAGAAGTGAGGTTATTTTCTATAAGAATGCCTGCTATCTTGTCTTCTTTGTAGTATATGTCGTTTGGCCATTTTATGCAGAAACCATCGGTATATGAATTAAGCACATCTACGATAGCCACGGATATGGCTTGTGATATAAGGAATTGTTGCTTAATAGGTAGGTTGGTAGGGCGTAGTAATATACTACAAAGAATGTTCTTCCCTTTTCTGCTTCCCAAACGTTAGTTAATTGACCGCGTCCTTTTGTTTGAAAATAAGTGGAAATTACAGTGCCTTCTACAGGGTTTGCTTCTACAATTTCCCTCTGCAGATAAGCATTGGTGGAATCACACTCGTTGATATGTATAATGTTAAACTTCACAAACTCCTAACTCCTAAAATTACTCGCTCCGCTCGTGATTTCTGGCTGCACTCGGGATAACTCAAGCAAGCTTGGTTCTCCACTCGTTTGCATAGAAATTCCTAACTATTCTTCGTGTTTGCAGACCTCGGAGATTTCGCTCTCATTTTGCATTCTGCTCACAGCAGTGACTACATATTTATAGTGCAGCGGATTAATCTCTTCTGGAATGATATATTCATTTTCCGTTCCCACATAAATTATCTTAGTTGGGTCATACTGATCTATGAATGGAGCATTATATTTCACAGCATATACTATATAATACCATGCCTTGTTCAGATTATTTGTAGAATTATCAGAATCCCAACACAATTTAGGAGCATCACCCATAAGGTCCAAACGCACATTTTCCACTTTTTTAGGTGACTTATGATAAAGTTTTGGAAAGTTTGGTGCTATGGCATGATGTTTGAAATACTCAGTTTTTAGAGTATCCATATATGAGTTTTTATTCTCTAGAAGCATATCGCCACTCCAAAAACAGTTTCCACCTATAGCATCTTCCTCTCTAGTTGGTTTCAACTTTCTATAAATCTGATTTTGGCTTCGCCCAACATCTTGACCAATATACATTTGAGTGTGTTCTGGCTTACTTTCTTTCCACCAATAGAAAAGAGTAGTGTAATCTGCTGCAGGGTGACCCACTTCCCAATAAAGTTGAGGAATGATATAATCCAACCAACCATTATTTAACCATAGTTGTGTATCTGCATAGAGATTATCATAATTACTAAGTCCATTGGTTTCACTTCCATTTTCATCTTGAGCTTTGTTTCTATAAATCCCAAATGGACTTATACCCAATTTCACATACGGTTTAATGGCTTTTATGGTATCAGATAATGATTCTACCAACTTGTTTACATTATCCCTACGCCAATTATCTATTTCACCTAGTTTGTAACCTTTGTTTAGCCCATACTTCTTAAAGGTTTCATTGTCAGGGAGTTTTAATCCTTTTATAGGATAAGGATAGAAATAATCATCTAAATGAATACCGTCTATATCATATCTGTTTACTATATCTGCTATAACCTTAATAATAAATTCTCTACTGTCAGGAACTCCAGGATTAAACAGAAGTTGATTTCCGTATGAGAAGAACATATATCGTTTTTCATAGTAGATATGATGCCACACAAGTCTGTTTTTAGATTTATTGGCATTAGCCCTATATGGATTTACCCACGCATGGAGTTCCATACAACGTTTATGACACTCTTCTGTCATAAAATGCAATGGGTCAAAAAATGGTTCAGGTCTTTTTCCTTGCTCACCTGTTAGGAATCTACTCCATGGCTCATATTCAGACTCATAAAAGGCATCTGCCTCTGGTCTCACCTGAAATAGAACCACATTTATTCCTAGTTTTTGGTATTCATCTAGTTGTTTTCTTATATACTCTTTCCATTCGTCAGAAGATAGAGTAGGATACACTCCATTATATATGGTGTGCATCCATACGCCTCTGAATTCTCTCTTAGGGGATTTGTAAACAGGATCCAATGCCTTAACAACCTCTGCAGGAATAGTATCTTTTATGATTTCCTTCTTTTTCTTCCTTGGCAGAGCCAAGGCATTAAAGCATAACAACAACGAAAATAATATAATAAACAGTTTTTTCATTCTAACAATTATACGTTGATTTAAAGAGTAGGGACATTGCGTGCAATGTCCGTTTCTATTTAACCTAACGCTTCTATTGCAACATTAACTCTTCTAATAGTTTCCTCTTTGCCTATAAATTCTGTAATGTCAAACATGTGAGGACCTTTGCCTTCACCCACCACACATAAGCGGAACGCATTCATAACTTGACCAGTATGTTTACCATTATCAGCTATCCATTGCATCACAGCTTGCTCTGCATTGTGAGCAGAGAAATCCTCTAATGTAGAAATAAATTCTACTAGTTCTTTCATGTCTTGAGGTGAGTTTTCTTTCCAACGTTTAGAACGAGTTTTTTCATCATATTCGGTAGGAGCAATGAAGAAATAATCAGTATTAGCCCATAGGTCCTTTACAAAATTACAACGAGCCTTGGTCAATGCTACTACTTTTTCCACTTTTTCTACTTCCACCTTAATTCCTTTTTCTTCAAGAATTGGCATAAATGCTTGTGCTAGTTCTGTGTCAGATTTCTTTTGCAGATATTCGTGGTTAAACCATTTACCTTTTTCATAATCAAACTTTGCACCACTTTTACTTACACGTGCCAATGAGAACTCCTGAATCAGTTCTTCCATTGTGAAGAATTCTTTATCAGATTCACCATGCCAACCTAGAAGTGCTAGGAAGTTTACTACAGCTTCTGGGAAGTAACCAGCTTCTCTATAACCAGAAGATTTATCACCAGTTTTAGGATCTACCCAGTCTAGTGGGAATACAGGGAAACCTAGTCTGTCGCCATCACGTTTGCTTAATTTACCATTGCCGTCGGGCTTAAGCAAAAGAGGTAGGTGAGCAAACTCTGGTCTTTCCCAACCAAAGTATTTATAAAGTAACACATGAAGAGGGGCGGAAGGTAACCATTCTTCACCACGTATTACATGTGATATTTCCATTAAGTGGTCATCTACTATATTAGCCAAGTGATATGTAGGCAGGTCATCTGCAGATTTATAAAGCACTTTATCATCTAGGATAGAAGAATTAATTTTTACTTCGCCGCGAATCATATCATTAACTATAATATCTTCTCCTGGTTCTATCTTAATTCTCACTACATAGTTTTCGCCTGCAGCTATTTTTGCATCGGTAGCTTCTTTGCCAAGTGTAAGTGAGTTGTTCATCATCATACGAGTTTTGGCGTCATATTGGAAGTTTGCTATTTCTGCACGTTTAGCCTCAAGTTCTTGAGGAGTATCAAAGGCTATGTATGCTAAATCTTTGTCCAAAAGTTCTTTTACATATTTTCTGTAAATATCTCTTCTCTCGCTTTGTCTGCAGGTTGCCACTCCATTTTCTATACCTTCATCAAAACGTATTCCCAACCATTCTAGTGACTCAATAATATATTTTTCAGCTCCAGGTACAAAACGTGTAGAGTCTGTATCTTCTATACGTAGAATCATTTTACCACCGTTTTGTTTAGCGAACAAATAATTATAAAGTGCTGTACGTACTCCACCTATATGTAGAGCACCTGTAGGACTTGGTGCAAAACGCACTCTTACTTCTTTCATCATAAAAATTTATTTTCTATTTCGTTATTATTTATTATCACTGATATTTTCTTGCCTTGAGTAGTATAAACTTGACTTTCACATTTGGAGAGTCTTTCTATAATACTTCTCATCTGTGTTTCATTCAAAATAACACCGCCTTTAGTAGCATTCTTTTCTGCTATTTTTATGGCTAGGTTCTTCTTTATTTCTGTTTTTACATCTTTTTCATCGACACACATAGATATAAATTCTTCCAATAATGCTTCTGCACTAATATTGCTCATGCTGTTTGGTACAGCAGTTATCTGATATGTTTGTTTGCCGAATGTTGTAAATGTAAAACCTACCTCTTCCAACTCTTCTTTTATCTCATTGAAGATGAGGTCTTCTTTTACATCAAGTTCCACAGCCTCTGGAAATAGTAATGGACTACTATGTACCTCAAGTAATTCTAGTTCCTTTAGAGTCTGTTCATAATTTATTTGAAGACTAGCTCTGTATTGATCTACCACCTTAATGCCACCACTAACAGGAAATACTATGTATTTATTTTCTGTTTGAATCATAGGAACTGCACTGAAATCTTCCACAATCTCTAGATTTGCCCACGCACTCTCCATTTTTGGTTCATTTACCTGCTTCACTTCTTTTGTTACAGCATACAAACTTTCCCAGTTTTGAGTAGGTTTATTGGAGGTATATGTTCTCTCAGAGTGGGTGTTGAAAGGATTATAATTTGGATTATAACTTACCTTTGGCGGAGCCACATATTCCATCTGTTTGCCAGTAAAGGCAGGAATCTCTGGAGCGTCATCTTGGTCAAAGTCTATACTAGGTACAGAGTTGGATTTACCCAATGCTTCTTTCACAGTAGCAGATAGGATAGGGAAGATTGATTTTTCATCTTCAAACTTAACATCTGTTTTAGTTGGGTGAATATTCACATCTATCTTATCTGCTTCCATCTCAAAAAAGACAAAGTAAGCAGGCTTCACATCTGGCATAAGTAATTTATCGTATGACATACTAATTGCCTTATGGAAGTATGGATGTTGGATATACCTATTGTTTACAAAGAAAAATTGAGGGCAATTTCTCTTCATTGCAGCTTCTGGTGTGCCTATATATCCAGAAATTTTACCCAATGTTGTTTCTATAGATATAGGTAGGAGCTTTTGGTTCCATTTAGTCCCAAATAGTGAACAAATGCGTTGCAATCTGTTTTCTTTTGGCAGATTAAACACTGTCTTATCATTATGAACTAATGTAAAACTTATCTGCGGGTGTGCAAGTGTGATTTGTTCAAATACAGAAACTATATGCCTAAATTCAGTATCATTAGGTTTAAGGAATTTTCTGCGTGCAGGTACATTATAAAATATGTCCCTCACTGTAATATCTGTACCTTTAGGACACTGAATACACTCTTGGCAAACTAGGTCGGCTGCGGTATATTCCACTCGTGTGCCTAGTGTGTCTTCTTCTCTTTTGGTTCTTACCTCTACAAATGCCACCGCAGAGATAGAAGCCAAGGCTTCTCCTCTAAAACCCATAGTGGAAAGAGAAAATAGGTCATTTACATCGGCAATCTTAGATGTGGCGTGAGGTTGGAATGCCATCACCGCATCATCTGCAGACATACCTTTACCATTGTCAATGATTCTAATGGAAGTTCTGCCAGCTTCTTTAATGTAAATATCTATCTTGGTAGCCCCTGCGTCTATAGAGTTCTCCACAAGTTCCTTAACCACAGAAGATGGGCGTTGTACCACCTCTCCTGCAGCAATCTGATTAGATACTACTTCAGGTAATATGTGTATTATATTTTCAGACATAGTTAAAAATAATGTAAACAATAGCTATAATGGTGCTTATCATTATTCCTATCTTTACTTTATGATTTTTCTTTTCCCTACTATCTTCTATGGCACCTTTAAATTTGCCACGAATAGCGTCCTCATATGAGTGCTTTCTTTTATTCTCTAATTCCATTTCCAATTCTTTACGCACTCTATCCTCAGACTGTTGTAGTCTTTCTTTATGCTCGTCATAATACCTTGGTTTTAGGTTAAATTGACGAGGTTTTCTTTGTTTAAATATACTTGTAATTAATCCCATAATAATCTCAATTTAACACTCAACTCCTAACTCCTAACTCCTAACTAGAGCGTCAGTTCTACAAATATTGGACAGTGGTCTGAATGAACCACGTGTTGCCAAATATCTGCATTAGTAAGCTTATCTCTTAGTGGCTCAGATACCATGTGGTAATCTATTCTCCAACCAGCATTCCTACTTCTAGAGTTAAATCTATAACTCCACCAACTATATTGCTCAGCACGTTGGTCAAAAACTCTAAAAGTATCTATCATTCCACTTCCCAAAAACTCAGTTACCCAATCACGTTCTTCTGGAAGGAAACCAGACACCCCCCTTTGTCTTTCTGGGTGATTTATATCTATAGGAGTGTGAGCTATATTATAGTCTCCACAAACGAGAATATTAGGTCTTTCCTGTCTTAATTCGTCTATAAAAACTTTAAAATCTGCTAGAAACTCCATTTTAAATGCTTGACGTTCTTCTCCAGAAGTACCAGAAGGAATGTAAACGCAGATAAGAGTAAAATCACCATAATCGGCTCTAATCACTCTGCCTTCGCAGTCATATTTAGGATTTCCCATTCCATAAACTACATTATCTGGCTCCCTTTTTGTAAAAATAGCCACACCACTATAGCCCTTCTTTTCTGCACAAGTATAGTAACAGTGATAACCTAAAGCCTCAAAAGACTTACTATCTATCTGGTCTGCTTGTGCTTTAGTTTCTTGCAGACAAAGTACATCTATATCTGTTTCTGCAAGCCAAGAAACTAATCCTTTGCCTATAGCAGCTCTAATACCGTTTACGTTATAAGAAACTATTTTCATTTTTGTTTAATCTGATTTTCTTTTACTTTTTTAAATAGTTCAGAAGCAAATACTAGGTTATCTAGATTCTCATTATTAGAATCAAAAATAGTATCTTTACTTCCTTCCCAACCTTTTTCACCTTTATGAATGAAAAGAATATTATCACCTATCTCCATCACAGAGTTCATATCGTGAGTATTCACCACAGTAGTGATATTATTTTCACGAGTAATTTCTTGGATTAGTTGGTCTATAGTAAGTGATGTTTTTGGGTCCAAACCAGAGTTTGGTTCGTCACAGAAAAGGTAAGTAGGTTCAAGCACTATAGCACGAGCAATAGCAGCACGTTTTTGCATACCACCACTTATCTCAGAAGGGAACAAATTAGCAGCATGAGAAAGTCCCACACGCTCCAAACAGAACGCTACTCTCTTTTCCCATTCTTTTCTAGATTTATTAGAAAACATTTCTAGAGGGAAACGCACATTTTCTGCCACAGTCATAGAGTCAAATAGGGCAGAACCTTGGAAAAGCATACCAATCTCTTGTCTCAAAAGAGATACTTCTTTATTAGACATTTTAGTAAAATCTCTTCCATTATAAAGTATTTGACCTCTATCCACTTGGTGGATACCTATCACACTTTTCATCAAAACAGTCTTACCAGAACCGCTTTGACCAATGATAAGATTGGTCTTACCAGCCTCAAAGGTAAAAGAAATATCCTTTAATACTTCTTTACCATTAAATGATTTATATACGTTACGAACTTCTATCATACCAATAAAATATCAGTTAATAATACATTAAGTAGTAAGATTATAATACTACTATTAACCACAGCATTAGTACTTGCCTTACCCACATCCAAAGCACCACCATACGCATAGTAACCATAGTAAGAAGATACAGAAGAAATTACAAATGCAAAGAAAAGTGATTTAATAATAGAGTAAGTTACATAAAAAGGCTCAAATGCATACTGAATACCCATTACATATTTAGCAGGAGAGATAATACCAGAGAATGAGATTAAATATCCACCTAGAATACCCACAAACATACTAAATATAACTAGTACTGGCATAATGGTAACAAAAGCCAAAATCTTTGGTAAAATAAGATAATTAGGAGCATTAACCCCCATAATCTTCAAGGCATCAATCTGCTCAGTAATACGCATAGTACCTATTTCTGACGCAATGTTAGAACCAACCTTCCCTGCCAATATTAGACATAGGATAGTAGATGAAAATTCTAGAAGTAGGGTGTCTCTAGTTGTTAATCCAGTCACATATCCAGGCAATAGTGGATTCTCTGTGTTTAGTACCATTTGCATAGTAATAACAGCACCAATAAAGAAAGAAATAATGATAATAATTCCAAGAGAATCAATACCTAATTTCTCCACTTCTTTGATGTATTGCTTCCCTAGCAAACGCCATCTTTGAGGAAACTTAAAAACCCTTTGCATAAGCAATGAGTATCTTCCCACATGTTCTATTATATTCATAATTCTAAGATATTAAAGTGCAATAGCACTGCTATATTTAAAAAATATTAAACTTTTCTACAACGAAAGTATCATCTTTCATATCTATAATAAGTACGTAATAACCTTTATTTAAAGTAGGGATATTCCCACCAGGTTTAATAGTACCATAATTTCTTCCACTTACATCAAAAATAGTGGCTTGTATAGCAGATTCCCATATTTCAGGATTTATCTTACCATCAGAGAACACTACCTTATTATTAAGAGCAGAATTTTCTTCTATATCTGTACTATTTTGTTTTTTAGTATATACATATACCACAAAATTATATCTATAGTATTCAGACTCTTTTCCAACAGGAACCCATCCTCCATTTAAACTAATCCATTGGTTGTCATATAGGATAATATCATTATAATTTTCAATAGATTGCTCAGTAGGCACAGCATATTTATAAGGAGAGGTATAGCATATCTCCACTAATATAGCCTCTCCGTTAGAAACAATCTCTTCATTTAATTTATGCAAGTACATACCAGTGTACTTTATATTTTCAGATTCCCATGTATATATAGGTTCATTTTCGCCATCATAACTAATAGCTATTTGTATTTTAGTATCAGGATTTACTATAAAGGTAGAAATGTATTCTAAACTTTCTCCCTCTTTTATCTCGTATGCTACCAAAATAGAAAGAGGAATATTAGGTTTTTCATATCCCATACTTCCAGTACAGTTAGATTTAGAATAAGTATAAACTTCATCAATATCTTCTGTATCTACAAATTCGTTCCATGAAGTACATTTTTTTGAAATCTGACTATCATCATAACTTACCCAAAAACAGCCTTCATCACCCCAATAAGTCCCCCATGTATTCTTGACTAACCATGCCTGTTTATTGTCATCCCAACCTATAATACTAATGGCGTGATTTGGTTCGTTTTCTCCTGTATATTCATAGAAATTATTGGATTTACTATAATAGTTATCATTATAATAGACAGAAGAAAAGACAGAACCATGTTCCATAATAGCCTTCTTAATAGCTATAGCATCATTTTCAGGAAGGTCACTACTACTTAAAATGTATTTATGAATATCATCTTTTGTATAATTAGGACATTCAGTAGTATTGATAGTTAGTTCAGGAACTCTATTTTGATATACTGGAGTTTTAAGCATACAATTCATTGCATTAGCAATACCTTCATTGCCACCAGAATTTACATCCACATAATTAAAACCTAAATCTTTTGCACAATTTACATAAACGATAGGTGCTAAATCTCCACTTTTAGAGTTTTCTTTATAGAATTTAGCTTGAGCTACGTGGCAAGCAGTATAAGCCCAACAACAATTTGTTCTACCTTGGTCTTTTGCAGGAAGTATGATGTCATAATCCCTAGAATCATAACTAGTTGGAAGTGTTGTTCTTTCGTGTTTAACACTATAGTTATGAAAGTTAAAAGGAGTAGGAGTATATGAAAACACACTCGCGGAAAAAAACAATCCCGTAAAATACAATATAAATTTTTTCATAGCTATTTCTTTAATTCTGGATATGCAATCCTAGTATGATAAATGTTTTTTAATTTCTCTTTTAAAATATTTTTGGCCTCCCCAAGTTCTTTAAGTGTAATAGGTGCTCTATCCAAATAATGTTCTAGTACTTGAGTATCCACTATTTTGTCCACCAATTTATTGATGCTTTCATCATTATACTCAGGCAAACTTCTAGAAGCAGCCTCTACAGCATCACAAATCATCACTATTGCTTGCTCCTTAGTATAAGGATTTGGACCCATATATGTGAATTTGTTAATATCAACCTCTTCATCGGGGTGATCATTAACATATTTATTGTAGAAATATCTAGTGACACTTCTACCATGATGAGTCTCTATAAACTCAATAATACTTTTGGGCAAACCATATTCTTTACCTATCTTCACTCCATCCTTCACATGATTGGTAATAATCATAGAACTCTCCTCAGAATTTAACTTGTCATGAGGATTGATACCCTTAGCCTGATTTTCAATAAAGAAAGCAGGACTATTAATTTTACCCACATCATGATACAAAGCCCCAACTCTAGCAAGCAATGGGTTAGCACCTATTTTATTAGCTATCTCAACAGCCAGATTAGAAACTTGTGTACAATGTTGGAAAGTACCAGGTGCAGTCTCAGAGAGTTTTCTCATCAGTGGAGTGTTTATATCACTCAATTCTATAAGTCTAACATTAGAAATAAATCCAAAAATTTGCTCTATTATATAAATGAAAGGATATGCAAATAATAACAAAATTCCATTGATAAGGAAGAAAACAAAAGTTATCCAGTTTACTTCAAATATACTAGAGTCAGAAGTTAAACCATACCCCAAGAAGAACAGACAATAAGTAAAGAATATTATTATTGCAGTTCTTATTAATTGTGAACGTTGAGAAAGGTCTCTTAATGAACTAATAGTTACCATACCAGCAGTAGCCTGAAGCAATACGAACTCAAACGGAGAAGGAACCACTAGAGATGAAATAAAAATGGTAATATAATTAGCATAAAGTGCAGTACGAGTATCAAAAAACGTACTAATAATAATAGGTAACAGAGCAAAAGGAATTACATAAACCAATGAAGCCGAGGTATGTGTGATTATAAGTGAAGTAGCTACACAGAAACCTACTATCATCATTAATAAAAGAGTTACAATCCTTTTACTATTATAAAACTGTTTTCTAAACAATCTCAAATAAACATAGAATAGAATCATTAAGCATAAGATGATTAATGAACGACCTATCAAAAGTTTAGAACGCTCATTAAATGTTTGTCCCTGCTTAATTTCTTTTTCTTTGGTAAGAGAATTTAATATTTTAGCCTTCTCCTCAGTAACAATATCACCACGGTCTATGATTCTCTCACCTATCTGAATCATACCCTCAGAAATAGAAATATTATTTATCCTTTCGGTTTTGATAAGATTGGTGGTAGTAGCATCATAAAAAACATTAGGAGTAATATATGATTCTATTTTCCAATTTGTTAGCCAATTTGCATTAAGATTACTAGGAAAATCCTTTCTAATCTCATTCATAGCAGAAGAAGGCGTGTAAAGAAGTTTTACAGAACTAGGAGCAGTGATTTTATTCTGTTTTAGCATAATACTGCTATCCTTATATGCAGTAGCTATTTTCAAATCATTAACAGAAATAATACCTCTTCTATAGATTTCTTTAAGTTTCATTTTAGTATATCTTAAAGAAATAGAGTCATCTTTAGTAATGGTATATTCGCTTCTTAGTTTGTTTTCTAGATTAGTTAAGTTTTCTATTTCAGAATAATAGACAGTGGAATCATATTCAAAATACGACGCAGAAGTTTCTATCCTTTTTCTTTCTATATCCAATTCATTAGAAGTTTTATAGATAGGAAAATCATAAGGAGCGGTTAATAAATCATTCTGCCAAGGTTTGCCTATCTCAAACTGGAAAGGGTCTAAAGATGTAGAAGGTAACAAAAGGATAATTACCACTATAGAAATTATAAATAATCCATTTTTATAAATTTCGTCCCATATTTTCTGAGTTTTCTTGCTCATTTGTAGTTGATTCGTTTATTTGTTGTTTATTCACATCAATGTGATGTATATGCTTTAAGAGTACAAAGATAATGAAATATTCGCAAATTTTATTAACTTTGCACCTTAATTATATAAAAGACTACATTATGAAAGACGAAAAAGTAAGACCTCAATTAAATATTGAGATACCAGCAGAATTAGAAGAAGTATATTCAAATCTAGCAGTTATAGCACATTCATCTAGTGAGTTTGTGTTTGATTTTATAAGAGTTATGCCTAATATGCCTAAATCTAAAGTAAAATCAAGAGTGATAATGAATGCAGAACATGCAAAAAGATTATTATATGCTTTGCAACAAAATATAGATAAATACGAACAACAATTTGGTGAAATAGTTCTTCCAGAAAATAAAAAGACTATGACTATTCCTTCGTGGGGCTTTAAGGGGGAAGCGTAATTTAATTAGGAATGAGTAATTAGGAATTAGGAATTTTGCGAGTGTGAGCAAAATCGCCGTTAGGCAATTAGGAGTTGGTGTGTAAATAATAAAAAATCAATATTTTAGCGAAAATATTTGCGATTTTGTTTGTAGTTTAAAATTATTTCCGTACCTTTGCAACCCAAAAGTGTAAAAGAGTCAAAAATAATATAAACAATTTTAAACTAAACTTTTAAACAATGCCTACTATTCAACAATTAGTAAGAAAAGGAAGAACAGCCTTGACAGAAAAGAGTACTGCTCCTGCATTGGACGCATGTCCTCAACGTCGTGGTGTTTGTGTAAGGGTTTACACAACAACTCCTAAAAAACCAAATTCGGCATTACGTAAAGTGGCACGTGTTCGTTTAACTAATCAAAAAGAAGTTAACTCTTACATTCCAGGAGAAGGACACAACCTACAAGAACACTCTATCGTAATGATTCGTGGTGGTCGTGTTAAAGACCTTCCAGGTGTACGTTATCACATCGTTCGTGGTACTTTAGATACTGCAGGTGTAGCAAGTCGTACACAACGTCGTTCAAAATACGGTGCTAAACGTCCAAAACCAGGTCAAGCGCCAGCCGCAAAAGGCAAAAAATAATTAAAGAATAACAGTTATTAATACTGTTTTGGTTTGAGTCCTTCGGGACTAGGTTGAGTAAATTAATTCAGCGGAATTAGTTGAAGACGAAAGGCAACCCAAAACGGAAAATTTAAAAAACAATGAGAAAAGCTAAACCTAAGAAAAGGGTCGTATTACCAGATCCAGTTTTCGGCGATGTTATGGTTAGTAAATTTGTTAACCACCTAATGTATGATGGTAAAAAAACTATCGCCTATACTATTTTCTACTCTGCCTTAGAAGTCGTTAAAGGCAAAATGGCTAATGAAGATAAGCCAGCTCTTGAAATTTGGAAAAAAGCTTTAGAAAACATCACTCCACAAGTTGAGGTTAAATCTCGTCGTATCGGTGGTGCTACTTTCCAAGTTCCTACAGAAATACGTCCAGAACGTAAAGAATCTATTTCAATGAAAAATTTAATCCAGTACTCTCGTAAAAGAGGCGGAAAAACTATGGCTGATAAACTAGCAGCTGAAATCGTTGACGCTTATAATATGCAAGGTGCTGCTTACAAACGTAAAGAAGATATGCATAAGATGGCAGAAGCTAACCGTGCATTCGCTCACTTCCGTTTCTAATTTTTAAAGACAGAGAAAAATGGCAAAAGCAGATTTAAAATACACCAGAAACATTGGTATTATGGCGCACATTGATGCTGGTAAAACTACCACATCAGAACGTATCTTATTCTACACTGGTTTGACACACAAAATCGGTGAAGTTCACGACGGTGCAGCTACTATGGACTGGATGGAACAAGAACAAGAACGTGGTATTACTATTACTTCAGCAGCAACTACCACATTCTGGAATTATAAAAATGACAAATATAAAATCAACTTGATTGACACCCCAGGGCACGTTGACTTTACAGTAGAAGTAGAACGTTCACTTCGTATTCTTGACGGTGCTGTGGCTGCATTCTGTGCTGTAGACGGTGTAGAACCACAATCAGAAACAGTTTGGCGTCAAGCTGATAAATATAGCGTACCTCGTATCGGTTATGTAAATAAAATGGACCGTTCAGGTGCAGACTTCTATGACGTAGTTCGTCAAGTAAAAGAAGTTCTAGGTGCTAACCCAGTTGCTATTCAAATTCCAATCGGAGCAGAAGAAACATTCAAAGGTGTAGTTGACCTAGTAAAAATGAAAGCTATCATTTGGAATAGCGAAACTATGGGAGCTGAATATTCAGTAGAAGATATCCCAGCAGACTTAGTATCAGAAGCAGAAGAATGGCGTGCAAAAATGTTAGACGCTGTAGCTGAATTTGATGATGAGTTAATGGAAAAATATTTTGAAGATCCAGAATCAATCACAGAAGACGAAATTAAACGTGCTATCCGTAAAGGTACATTAAGCATGTCTATGACTCCAATGATTTGTGGTTCTTCATTCAAAAACAAAGGTGTTCAAACTATGCTAGATGCAGTTTGTGCATACTTACCTTCTCCAATGGATACAGAAGAAATCGTTGGTCACGCAGCTGATGATGAAAATGTAAAAATAGTACGTCATCCAAATGAAGATGAACCTCTATGTGCATTAGCATTTAAAATTGCTACAGACCCTTATGTAGGTCGTCTATGTTTCTTCCGTGTTTACTCAGGTAAAATCGACGCAGGTTCATACGTATGGAACTCTCGTTCAGGCAAAAAAGAACGTATTTCACGTATCTTCCAAATGCACTCAAATAAACAAAACCCAGTAGAAACTATTTCTGCAGGTGATATAGGTGCAGGTGTTGGTTTTAAAGATATTCGTACAGGTGATACATTATGTAGCGAAGATATGCCAATGACACTTGAATCTATCGACTTCCCAGATCCAGTTATTGGTATCGCAATTGAACCAAAAACTCAAAAAGACTTAGATAAATTAGGTAATGGTCTTGCTAAACTTGCAGAAGAAGACCCAACCTTCACCGTTAAAACAGACGAACAATCTGGTCAAACTATCATTAGCGGTATGGGTGAGTTACACCTAGAAATTATTATCGACCGTCTAAAACGTGAGTTCAAAGTTGAATGTAACCAAGGTCGTCCTCAAGTATCTTACAAAGAAGCTATCACCAACACAGTTGATATTCGTGAAGTTTACAAAAAACAATCAGGTGGTCGTGGTAAATTCGCTGATATGGTACTTAAAGTTGGTCCAGCTGACGAAGATTTCCAAGGCGAACTTCAATTTATCGACGAAGTTAAAGGTGGTAACATTCCAAAAGAATTTATCCCTTCTATCCAAAAAGGTTTCTTAGCAGCTATGCGTAATGGTGTGCTAGCAGGTTATCCAGTTAACCGCCTTAAAGTAGTAGTTGTGGATGGTTCTTATCACCCAGTGGACTCTGACCAATTATCATACGAAATTTGTGCTCAGATAGCATTCAAAAACGCTTGTGCAAAAGCTAAACCAGTTCTTCTAGAACCTATCATGAAAGTAGAAGTAGTTACTCCAGAAGAAAACATGGGTGATGTTATCGGTGACTTAAACAAACGTCGTGGTCAAGTAGAAGGTATGGAAACTAGCCGTTCTGGTGCACGTATTGTTAAAGCAAAAGTTCCATTAGCTGAAATGTTCGGTTATGTAACAGCTTTACGTACTATCACATCAGGTCGTGCAACCTCTTCTATGGAATTCTCTCACTATGCTGAGGTTTCTACACAAATTGCAAAAGCAGTATTAACTGAAGCAAAAGGTAGAGTAGATTTACTATAATAAATTAACCGAGTAGAGGGTTAGTAAATGATTCTTAACCCTCTCTCTTATAAAATAATAAAAAAATGACACCAAAAATTAGAATCAAACTTAGATCTTACGATTTCAATTTAGTAGATAAATCTGCTGAAAAAATCGTTAAAACAGTAAAAGCAACAGGTGCAGTAGTAAGTGGTCCAATTCCATTACCAACTCACAAACGTTATTTCACTGTAAACCGTTCAACTTTCGTTAATAAGAAATCTCGTGAACAATTCCAATTGTTCTCTTACAAACGTCTTATTGACATTCACAATTCAACATCTAAAACCATCGACGCTCTAATGAAATTAGAATTGCCAAGTGGTGTACAAGTTGAAATTAAAGCGTAATAAATTATATTTTATAAATCATTTAATAATACATTGAAATGCCAGGATTAATAGGAAAAAAAATCGGAATGACTTCCGTTTTCAGTGCTGATGGTAAAAATGTACCATGCACTGTTATCGAAGCTGGTCCTTGTGTTGTTACCCAAATCAAAACCCTTGAAAAAGACGGTTATGAAGCAATTCAATTAGGTTTTTCTGAAAAATCAGAAAAGAATACTAATAAAGCAGAAGCAGGTCTTTTCAAGAAAGTAGGTGTAGCTCCACAACGCCACTTGGTTGAGTTCAAAGGATTTGAAGGCGAAATCAAAGTAGGTGATGTATTCACTGTAGATATGTTCGCTGATACCTCTTGGGTAGATGTAATCGGTACCTCTAAAGGTAAAGGTTTCCAAGGTGTTGTTAAACGTCATGGTTTCGGTGGTGTAGGTCAATCTACTCACGGTCAACATAACCGTTTAAGAGCTCCAGGTTCTATCGGTGCTTGTTCTTACCCAGCAAAAGTGTTTAAAGGAATGCGTATGGCAGGCCAAACAGGCAATGCACGCGTTACCGTTGAAAACCTTGAGATTTTAAAATTGATTCCTGAAAACAACCTTATTTTAATTAAAGGTTCTGTTCCAGGAGCAAAAGGTTCAATCGTAATAGTAAATAAATAATGGAACTAAGTATATATAACATCGAAGGAAAAGACACCGGTAAGAAGATTTCATTAGATGAATCTATCTTCGGAATTGAACCTAACGATCACGCTATTTACTTAGATGTGAAACAATACATGGCAAACAACCGCCAAGGTACTCACAAATCTAAACAAAGAAGTGAAATAGCAGGTAGTACACGTAAGTTAGGTCGTCAAAAAGGTGGTGGCGGTGCTCGCCCTGGTGATATCAAATCACCTGTTCGTGTAGGTGGTGGTCGCATATTTGGTCCAGTGCCACGTGATTACAACTTTAAACTTAACAAAAAAGTAAAACAATTAGCACGTAAATCTGCTCTTTCTTATAAAGTAAAAGAAAATGCGTTAGTAGTAGTTGAAGACTTCAACTTAGACGCACCAAAGACAAAAAATTACGTTGCAATGCTTAAAAACTTAAAATGTGATGATAAAAAATCACTTTTAGTTTTACCAGAAGCAAATAAAAACGTATATTTGTCAGCTCGTAACTTAGCGAAGGCTAGTGTTATGGTAACAGCAGATGTTAATACATACAGCATTTTAGATGCTAAATACATGGTATTAACAGAAAAAGCAGTAGCAGATTTAACAGCATCATTTAACGCTTAAGGAGGAAATAAGTAATGAGTATAATAATTAAACCTATCGTTACCGAAAAGGCAACCTCACTTACAGAAAAACTTAATCGTTATTCTTTTAAAGTTAATAAGGATGCCAACAAAATACAGATTAAAAAAGCTGTAGAAGCTACTTATAACGTAACTGTAGAAGATGTCAATACTTCAATTGTACGCGGTAAAAACAAAACTCGCTACACCAAGTCTGGCATCATTAAAGGTGCAACTTCTGATTACAAAAAAGCAGTAGTTACACTTAAAGACGGAGATTCAATTGATTTTTATAGCAACATTTAATAAAAGAAAATGGCTGTACGTAAATTCAACCCCACAACACCGGGGCAGAGACACAAGATTATTGGAACATTTGACACAATTACTGCAAGTGCTCCAGAAAAATCTCTTGTAGTTGGTAAAAAATCAACAGGTGGTCGTAACAATGCAGGTAAAATGACCATGCGCTATCTAGGTGGCGGTCACAAGAGAAAATTTAGAGTAATTGATTTCAAGCGAGAAAAAGACGGAATCCCTGCAACCGTTAAAACTATCGAGTACGATCCAAACCGTTCTGCTCGTATCGCATTGTTATTCTATGCTGATGGCGAAAAACGCTATATTCTCGCTCCTAATGGTCTAGAAGTAGGTCAAGTACTTCTTTCTGGTGCAGAAGCTGCTCCAGAAGTAGGTAACTCACTTCCACTTCAAAACATTCCATTAGGTACTGTTATCCACAATATTGAGTTAAGACCTGGTCAAGGAGCTGCTTTAGTTCGTTCTGCAGGTACTTTCGCTCAGTTAACCTCTCGCGAAGGCAAATATGCTATTATCAAATTACCTTCAGGTGAAACACGTATGATTCTTTGCACATGTAAAGCAACCATCGGTGCTGTAGGTAATTCAGATCATGCTCTTGAACAATCTGGTAAAGCTGGTCGTACACGTTGGTTCGGACGTCGTCCACACAACCGTGGTGTAGTAATGAACCCAGTGGATCACCCAATGGGTGGTGGTGAAGGCCGTCAATCTGGTGGTCACCCAAGATCACGTAAAGGCTTATTAGCTAAAGGCTATAAGACACGTGCTCCTAAAAAAGCTTCAAGCAGATACATTATCGAGAGAAAGAAAAAGTAATTTGATAATTTAAGAGAAGTAACATGAGTCGTTCATTAAAAAAAGGACCTTTTATTTGCGTAAAACTTGAAAAGAAAGTTATCGCAATGAATGAGGCAAATAAAAAATCAGTAGTCAAAACTTGGTCAAGAGCTTCTATGATTTCTCCAGACTTCGTTGGTCACACTATTGCTGTACACAATGGAAATAAATTCATTCCAGTTTATGTTACAGAAAATATGGTAGGCCACAAATTAGGAGAATTCGCTCCAACTAGAACCTTCAAAGGCCACAGTGGTAACAGAAAATAAAATAATTAGATATGGGTGTTAGAAAAAGACAATCATCAGACAATCGTAAAGAGGCTAGAAAGTCTGTTTACTTTGCCAAGCTAAATGATGTGCCTACATCACCTCGTAAAATGCGTCTTGTCGCTGACATGATTAGAGGTGTAGAAGTACACAAAGCGCTTGGTATGCTGAAATTTTCTACTAAGGAAGCAGCTGGTCGTTTAGAAAAACTTCTTCGTTCAGCAATAGCTAACTGGGAACAAAAAACTCAGCAAAAAGCAGAAGACGGTAACTTATTCGTAAGTGCTGTTTATGTAGACGCAGGTAGAACACTTAAACGCTTACGTCCAGCTCCACAAGGTCGTGGATATCGTATCCGTAAACGTTCAAACCACGTTACAATATGTGTTGATAGTATGAACAATAACGATGCTAAATAATTGATAGTATGGGACAAAAAGTTAATCCAATCGCAAACCGTTTAGGAATCATTAAAGGCTGGGATTCAAACTGGATCGGCCGTAAAGATTATGGTGATACTATCTTAGAGGATTCTAAAATCAGAAAATATTTGAATGCTCGTTTAGCAAAAGCTAATGTTTCTCGTATTATCATAGAACGTACACTTAAATTGACCACAATCACTGTATGTACATCACGTCCAGGTATGATCATCGGTAAAGGCGGTCAAGAAGTTGATAAACTAAAAGAAGAGTTAAAGAAAATCACCGATAAAGACGTACAAATTAACATCTTTGAAATTAAGAAACCAGAATTAGACGCTGAAATCGTTGGTAACCAAATCGCTCGTCAAATCGAAGGTAAGTTCGCTTATCGTCGTGCAGTTAAGAATGCTATTTCTTCTACAATGCGTGCAGGAGCAGAAGGTATCAAAGTTCAAGTATCTGGTCGTTTAAATGGTGCAGAAATGGCTCGTTCAGAAATGTATAAAGAAGGAAGAACTCCTCTTCACACATTCCGCGCAGACATCGACTATGCACAATGCGAAGCTCTTACAAAAGTAGGTCTTATTGGTATTAAGGTTTGGATCTGCCGTGGCGAAGTTTACGGTAAAAAAGACCTTACTCCACAATACGCTGCTGCCAAAGATAACCACGGTGCTGGTTTCAATTCAGGCAAGGGCTTTAAAAAGAGAAAAAAATAAACTGTTAATTCAAAGAAATTATGTTACAACCTAAAAAGACTAAGTTCAGAAGACCTCAGAAAGGTACTATGAAAGGCAATGCCGGTCGTGGTAACCAATTGGCCTTTGGATCTTTCGGGATAAAAGCTTTACAATCCAAATGGATAACTGGCCGTCAAATCGAGGCTGCTCGTATCGCGGTAACCAGATATATGCAACGTCAAGGTCAAGTGTGGGTACGTATATTCCCAGATAAACCAATTACTAAAAAACCAGCTGACGTACGTATGGGTAAAGGTAAAGGTAACCCAGAAGGCTACGTAGCTCCTGTAACTCCAGGACGTATGTTATTTGAAGTAGAAGGCGTGCCATTTGCAGTAGCAAAAGAAGCATTACGTCTAGCTGCTCAAAAACTTCCAATCACAACAAAATTTGTTGTAAGAAGAGATTACGATTTTGAATCTGAAAACGCGTAAATAGTATGAAAACAGCAGAAATTAAAAATTTATTAGACAAAGAGCTTATAGAAAGACTCGAAACAGAAAAGGCATCTTTATCAAAAATGAAGTTGAGCCATGCTATTTCTCCGCTTGAAAATCCAGGCAAAATTCGTGAAACACGTAAAACTATTGCTCGTATCGAAACCGAGCTACGTCAAAGAGAAATAAACAAATAATAAATGCAGTCTGATATGAGAAATCTAAGAAAAGAAAGACAAGGCATCGTATCGAGCAACAAAATGGATAAAACCATAACTGTTGCAGTTAAATGGAAAGAAAAACATCCAATTTACGGTAAATTCGTAAATAAAACTAAAAAATATCATGTTCATGATGAAAACAACGAATGTGGTATTGGCGATACGGTAAGAATAATGGAAACTCGTCCTTTAAGCAAGCTTAAAAGATGGAGATTAGTAGAAATAATCGAAAAAGCTAAGTAAAAATGATACAGCAAGAATCTAGACTTACCGTAGCTGACAACAGTGGCGCAAAAGAAGTGCTTTGCATCCGTGTACTAGGTGGTACCGGCAAGCGCTATGCCACAGTGGGGGACATAATTGTTGTAGCAGTAAAATCGGTAATCCCCTCAAGTGATACTAAAAAAGGTGCCGTTTCAAAGGCAGTAGTTGTACGTACCAAAAAGGAAATTAGACGTCCAGACGGTTCTTATATTCGCTTCGATGACAATGCGTGTGTATTGTTAAATGGTGCAGGCGAAATGAGAGGTAGCCGTATCTTCGGTCCAGTTGCCAGAGAATTACGTGCCACTAACATGAAAATTGTTTCATTAGCACCAGAAGTTCTTTAATTAAGTAAATTTGATAGAGAATGGCAAAATTACACATTAAGAAAGGTGACACCGTTTACGTAAACGCAGGTAAAGATAAAGGTCAAATTGCTCGCGTTTTAGAAGTTCAAGTTGAAAAACAACGTGCTATCGTAGAAGGTGTTAATATGGTGGCTAAACACACCAAACCTAACGCAAAAAGTCCACAAGGTGGCATCGTAAAGAAAGAAGCATCTATTCATATTTCTAACCTAAATCCAGTAGATAAAAATAAAAAACCTACTCGTATTGGTCGTAAATTAGTAGATGGAAAATTAGTACGTTACGCAAAAACTACAGGGGAGGAAATTAAATAATGAATACCGCTAGTTTAAAGAAAGAATATGCAGAGCGTATTGCTCCCGCTTTAATGAAGGAATTTGGTTACAAATCAACCATGCAAATTCCTGTGTTAGAAAAAATCGTTCTAAACCAAGGTTTAGGTCAAGCAGTTGCAGATAAAAAAATCATCGAAATTGCAATCAACGAAATGACAGCTATTTCTGGTCAAAAAGCAGTTGCTACTTATTCAAAGAAAGATATTTCTAACTTCAAATTGCGTAAAAAAATGCCTATCGGCGTTTCTGTAACATTACGTCGTGACCAAATGTACGAATTCCTAGAAAAATTAGTACGCGTGGCTCTACCTCGTATTCGTGACTTCAAAGGAATTAATAGCAAAATGGATGGTAGAGGTAACTATACCTTCGGTATCCAAGAGCAAATTATTTTCCCAGAAATCAATATTGATGCAGTTTCTAAAATCATGGGTATGAACATTACATTCGTAACTTCTGCCAAAACTGATGAAGAAGCATTTGCATTATTGAAAGCATTTGGTTTACCATTTAAAAAATAATACGGAATATGGCAAAAGAATCAATGAAAGCCCGTGAGGTGAAGAGAGCAAAATTAGTTGCCAAATATGCTGCTAAACGTGAACAATACAAGGCAGAAGGTAATTATGAGGCTTTACAAAGCATTCCTAAAAATGCATCTCCGGTAAGATTACACAACCGTTGCAAATTAACAGGTCGTCCAAAAGGATATATGCGTTTATTCGGTATTTCACGTATTCAATTCCGTGAAATGGCATCTAAAGGCTTAATCCCAGGAGTTAAAAAAGCAAGCTGGTAAAAAAAGATTTATTAACTAAATATTGTCAGGGTAGTCCTGATTAATTTAATTTATAATTTTATGACAGATCCAATAGCAGATTATTTGACGCGTTTACGCAACGCAATTCAGGCTGGTCACAAAGTAGTTGAAGTGCCTGCGTCAAATTTGAAGAAAGAACTTACCAAGATCTTGTTTGAACAAGGTTATATCTTGAATTATAAGTTCGAAGAAGATGGTCCTCAAGGAACTATCAAAATAGCTTTGAAATATGACAAAGCTAATAAAGTAAATGCCATCAAAAAATTGGTGCGCGTATCTACTCCAGGTTTGCGTAAATATGCAAGCCATAAAGATCTCCCACGTGTATTAAACGGTTTGGGTATTGCAATCATTTCTACCTCTAAAGGTGTAATGACAGATAAAGAAGCTCGCGAACTTAACGTTGGCGGTGAAGTATTGTGTTACGTTTATTAATAGGAGGATAAAGAAATGTCAAGAATTGGAAAATTACCTATCAATATACCAGCAGGTGTTACAGTTACTGTAGGTGCTGGAAACGAAGTAGTCGTAAAAGGTCCAAAGGGAGAACTAAAACAAGTAGTAAATCCTATCATTAAAGTAGAAGTTAATGGTAATGAAGTAGTTCTTACTCGTCCTAACGACGAAAAACAATCAAAAGCTATGCATGGCCTATACCGTGTGTTAGTAAATAACATGGTTATAGGTGTGTCTAAAGGATACCAAAAAACATTAGAACTTGTAGGTGTAGGTTATCGTGTTTCTAACCAAGGTCAAGTTATTGAATTCTCTTTAGGTTATACTCACGCTATCTACCTAAAATTACCTGCTGAAGTTAAGGTTGAAACTAAGAGTGAAAGAAACCAAAACCCACTTGTAATCCTAGAAAGCTGTGACAAACAACTTTTAGGTCAAGTTTGTGCTAAGATTCGTTCATTCCGTAAACCAGAACCATACAAAGGTAAAGGTATTAAGTTTGTTGGTGAATATATTCGTAGAAAAGCTGGCAAGTCTGCTGGTGCTAAATAATTAAATACGTAGAATCATGATTGATAAAATAGCAAGAAGATTGAAAATTAAGGCTGGTGTTCGCGGAAAAATCTCTGGAACAGCCCAAAAGCCACGTATGTCAGTGTTCAAAAGCAACAGCCAGATCTACGTGCAAATTATAGACGATACCGCAGCAAATGGTGGTAAAACTTTAGTTGCTGAATCATCTTTAGCAATTAAAGAAAAAATGACTAAATCTGAAAAATCTGCAAAAGTAGGTGAATTAATCGCTAAAAAAGCTATTGCAGCAGGTATCGAAACTGTGGTATTCGACCGTAATGGTTTCCTATATCATGGTAGAGTTAAAGAATTGGCGGAAGCCGCTCGTAAAGCAGGACTTAAATTCTAAGTATTATGGCAGGAAAAAACAATACAGTTAGATTAACGAACGAAAGTGAGTTAAAAGATAGATTAGTAGCAATTAATCGTGTTACTAAGGTTACAAAAGGTGGTCGTACCTTTACCTTTGCAGCTATCGTTGTTGTAGGTAACGAAGATGGCTTAGTAGGTTGGGGCTTAGGCAAAGCTGGTGAAGTAACCACTGCCATTGCTAAAGGCGTAGAAATGGCTAAAAAGAACCTAATTAAAGTTCCTGTATTAAAAGGAACTATCCCTCACGAACAAGTAGCTCGTTTCAGTGGTTCAGAAGTTTTCATTAAACCTGCAACAACTGGTACTGGTGTTAAAGCTGGTGGTGCGATGCGTGCTGTTCTAGAAAGCGTTGGTATTACTGACGTGTTAGCTAAGTCTAAAGGTTCTTCTAACCCTCATAACTTAGTTAAAGCTACTATCAAAGCTTTATCTGAATTAAGAGATGCTTACACTGTGGCTCAAAATCGTGGTGTTTCATTAGAAAAAGTATTCACAGGTAAATAAATACGACTATGGCAACAATAAAAATTAAACAAGTTAAAAGCCGTATTTCTGCTCCTAAAGATCAAAAATTGACTTTAGATGCGCTTGGCTTGAGAAAATTGAATGCAGTGGTAGAAAAAGAAGCTACTCCTCAAGTTTTGGGTATGGTGCGTAAAGTAAAACACCTAGTTCAAGTGGTAGAATAATTCTTTTTGTTAACGCTTTAAATTAAAAGAAAATGGATTTAAGTAATTTGAAACCTGCAGAAGGTTCTGTAAAAATACGTAAGAGAATAGGTCGTGGTCCTGGTTCTGGCTTAGGTGGTACTTCTACCCGTGGTCACAAAGGTGCTAAGTCACGTTCTGGTTACTCAAGAAAGATTGGTTTTGAAGGTGGTCAAATGCCTATGCAACGTCGTTTGCCTAAATTTGGCTTCAAAAATATCAATCGTGTAGAATACAAAGCTATTTCTTTAGCAACTTTACAAGAATTAGCAGACTCTAAACAACTTACTAAAATTTCTGTAAGTGATTTAGTTGAAGCTGGCTTTGTTTCTTCTAAACGTCTAGTTAAAATCCTTGCAAAAGGTGAATTAACTGCAAAATTAGAAGTATCTGCTCATGCTTTCTCTAAAGCTGCAATTGAAGCTATAGAAAAAGCAGGTGGTACTGCTGTAACATTATAATCTATTAATTTGTATGAAAAAATTCATTCAAACCATACAAAACATTTTTAAAATAGAGGAGTTACGCTCTCGTCTAGCTATCACATTCCTTTTGGTTGTGATATACAGATTTGGGTCATTTGTGGCACTTCCTGGCATTGACACAACTCAGTTAGCAAACCTTACTCAACAAACAGAAGGTGGTCTAATGATGTTGTTAGATATGTTCTCTGGGGGTGCATTCTCAAATGCCTCTATTTTTGCACTAGGTATTATGCCTTATATCACAGCTTCTATCGTGGTGCAATTGTTAGGTATGGCGATTCCTTATTTTAGAAAATTACAACAAGACGGTGAAAGTGGTCGTAATAAACTTAACCAAATCACTCGTTATTTAACTGTTGTAGTTTTAATCGTACAAGGTGCAGCATATTTAGCAAACCTACGTATGCAATTAGGATCAGTAGTTCCAGAAGGTGCATTCTTCATGTTCTCTTCTATCGTTATCCTAGCTGCTGGTAGTATGTTTGTGCTTTGGTTAGGCGAAAGAATTACAGAGAGAGGTATTGGTAATGGTGTATCTTTCATCATCCTTGTTGGTATCATCGCTCGTCTGCCTCAAGCATTAGTAGGTGAATTTAGTTCACGTCTTACAGATGCAGCAGGTGGTTTAGTAATGTTCTTAGCTGAACTTGTATTCTTGTTGTTAGTTATATGTGGTTCTATCCTTTTGGTACAAGGTACTCGTAGAATCCCAGTGCAATATGCAAAACAAGTTATAGGTAATAGACAATATGGTGGCGTTTATCAATTTATTCCATTAAAGGTAAATGCTGCAGGTGTTATGCCTATCATCTTTGCTCAAGCTATCATGTTTATTCCTGCTTCTGTGGCAGGTCTGTTTACAGCAGATGGTGAAGTAAGCAACTTTGCACTTGCTATGATGGATGTTAATGGTTTCTGGTATAACCTAGTGTTCTTCTTGTTAATCATTGCATTTACATATTTCTATACAGCGGTTACAATTAACCCAACTCAAATGGCTGAACATTTGAAATTAAATAATGGTTTCATACCAGGAGTAAAACCAGGTAAAAAGACTGCAGAGTATTTAGATACTGTAATGTCACGTATTACTTTACCAGGTTCTATTTTCTTAGGTATTGTGGCTATTATGCCTGCTTTTGCAGGGTTGTTAGGTATTAGTACTTCATTCGCTCAATTCTTTGGTGGTACATCATTGTTAATTATGGTGGGTGTTGTGTTAGATACATTACAATAAATAGAGAGTCATTTGTTGATGCGTCATTATGACGGCTTAATGGAAAGCGGTAAAATTAAAGGAAGACACGGCTCTTTAGCTGCATATTAATTTGAATATGATTTATCTTAAGACGCCAGAAGAAATAGCTCTACTTAGAGCAAGCAATCAGTTAGTGGGTAAAACTTTAGCTGAAGTGGCTAAACATATTAGAGTAGGTGTTACTACTTTAGAATTAGACAAAATAGCTGAAGATTTTATCCGTTCTAACGGTGCTGTTCCAGGTTTCTTAGGTTATGGTGGATTCCCCAATACCTTATGTGTTTCAGTAAATGATCAAGTTGTTCATGGCATTCCTTCAAACTATGCTCTTAAAGAGGGTGATATAGTTTCTGTGGATTGCGGAACAGTGCTTAATGGATACTATGGAGACTCAGCTTATACATTTTGTGTAGGTGAAGTTGACGAAAAAGTTAAAAAATTGCTGAAAATTACAAAAGAATCACTATCTTTGGGGATTGATTCGGCACAACACGGAAATCGTATAGGTGATATCGGTTATGCCATACAGAAACACTGCCAAGCAGCAGGGTTTTCTGTCGTACGTAAACTTGTGGGTCATGGGGTTGGTAGAAACCTTCATGAAGACCCAGAAGTGCCTAATTTTGGTAAAAGAGGTCAAGGCGTACTACTTAAAGAAGGTATGGTTATTGCTATTGAACCTATGATTAATATGGGTAACAGAGATGTGGTTCAGGAGAAAGATGGTTGGACTATCCGCACAATAGATAGAAAACCTTCTGCTCACTTTGAACACACAATTGCTATTCGTAAGGGTAAGGCTGAGATATTATCAACATTCGATTATATAGAAGAAGTTTTAAATAATAAATAAATGGCAAAACAAGCAGCTATAGAACAAGATGGAACTATTGTAGAAGCACTTTCTAATGCAATGTTCCGTGTAGAGTTGGAAAATGGTCATGAAATTACCGCACATATCTCTGGAAAAATGCGTATGCATTATATTCGTATTTTACCTGGAGATAAAGTTAAAGTGGAAATGTCACCTTATGATTTAACAAAGGGACGTATTTCATTTAGATATAAATAACTAAATAAATATATAGCATGAAAGTCAAAGCATCAATTAAAAAACGTTCTGACGAATGTCAAATCGTTAGAAGAAAAGGACGTCTTTACGTAATTAATAAAAAGAATCCTAAAGAAAAACAACGTCAAGGTTAATTTTTTAAATAATTATAAATAGTTTATGGCTATAAGAATTGCAGGAGTAGATTTACCTCAAAATAAAAGAGGTGAAATAGGTTTAACCTATATCTACGGAATAGGAAGAAGCAGTGCTAATAAGATATTAGCTGAAGCTGGAATTGACAAAGACATCAAGGTAAAAGACTGGACAGATGATCAAGCATCTAAAATCCGTGATATCATTGGTGCACAGTTCAAAGTAGAGGGCGATTTACGCTCTGAAGTACAACTTAACATCAAACGCTTGATGGATATAGGTTGTTATCGTGGTATTCGTCACCGTATTGGTTTACCATTACGTGGTCAAAGTACTAAAAACAACGCTCGTACTCGCAAGGGTAAAAAGAAAACTGTTGCTAACAAGAAAAAAGCAACTAAATAATTAATTTGTCAAATCCGTTAAAAACTAAGAAAACATGGCAAAGAAAACTGCTGCTACCAAAAAAAGAGTAGTAAAAATAGACGGAACAGGTCAAGCACACGTTTATTCGTCTTTCAATAATATTATTGTGACCATTACCAATGCAGAAGGTCAAGTTATCTCTTGGTCATCAGCTGGTAAAATGGGCTTCCGTGGTTCTAAAAAGAACACCCCTTATGCAGCACAAATGGCTGCTCAAGATTGTGCAAAAGTAGCTTACGATCTTGGTTTACGTAAAGTTAAAGCATACGTTAAAGGTCCAGGTAACGGACGTGAATCTGCTATCAGAACTATCCATGGTGCAGGAATTGAAGTAACTGAAATCATTGACGTTACTCCACTACCACACAATGGTTGTCGTCCTCCAAAGAGAAGAAGAGTATAATATTAATTTACAACATTAAATTTAAAGAAAATGGCAAGATATATTGGACCTAAAACAAGAATAGCTCGTAAATTTGGTGAACCTATTTTCGGAGCTGATAAAGTGTTGTCTAAGAAAAATTATCCTCCAGGCCAACACGGAAACTCTCGTAAGAGAAAAACATCTGAATATGGTATTCAGTTAAAAGAAAAACAAAAAGCGAAATTTACATACGGTGTTTTAGAAAAACAATTCTCTAACTTGTTTGATAAAGCTACTCGTACAAAAGGTATTACAGGTGAAGTGCTTTTACAACTTCTAGAATCTCGTTTAGACAACGTTGTATTCCGTTTAGGATTAGCTCGCACTCGTTCTGCTGCTCGCCAACTTGTAAGTCACAAACACATTGTAGTAAATGGTCAAGTGGTTAATATTCCTTCTTATCAAGTTAAACCAGGTGATGTTGTAGGTGTACGCGAAAAATCTAAATCTTTAGAAGTTATTGCAGACGCACTTAGCGGTTTCAATCACAGCAAATACGCTTGGATAGAATTCGATTCAGCTTCTATGGCTGGTAAATTCTTACATTTGCCAGAAAGAGCTGACATTCCTGAAAACATCAAGGAACAATTAATCGTCGAACTTTACTCTAAAAATTAATTTTGAATTATGCCTTTATTACCATTTCAAAAACCAGAGCAAGTCATCATGCTTGAAGCAAATGCGTTCCACGGAAAATTTGAATTCCGTCCATTGGAACCAGGCTTTGGTGTTACTATCGGTAATGCTCTTCGCCGCATTTTGCTTTCATCATTAGAAGGCTTTGCCATCACCTCTATTAAAATAGATGGTGTAGAACATGAGTTTGCTACTATCCCTGGTGTAACAGAAGATGTAACTAACATCATTTTGGCACTTAAACAAGTTCGTTTTAAACAAATTATAGATGGTGCAGACACAGAAACTGTAGTTATTGACATAACAGATACAACCACATTTAAGGCTGGTAATATAGGAAAGCAGTTGAAGAATTTTGAAGTTTTAAATCCAGATTTATTAATCTGTACTTTAGAGCCTACAACTCGCGTTCGTATGGAATTAACTATTAATAAGGGTCGTGGTTATGTTCCTGCAGAAGAAAATAGACTTCCAAATCAAGGAGTGGACGTAATTCCAATTGATTCAATCTATACTCCAATAGTTAACGTGAAGTATGCTTCTGAGAACTTCCGTGTTGAACAAAAAACAGACTATGAAAAATTAACCATTGAAATTGATACTGATGGTTCTATTCATCCAAAAGAAGCTTTAAAAGAAGCTGCTAAGATTTTGATTCACCACTTTATGTTGTTCTCTGATGAAAAAATTACTATTGATTTAGATAATTTAGATGGAGAAGAAGACTTCGATGAAGATGCACTTCATATGCGCCAATTATTGAAAACTAAATTAGTAGATTTAGATCTTTCTGTACGTGCATTGAACTGCTTAAAATCTGCAGAAGTAGAAACTCTAGCTGAACTAGTATCGTTCAATCGTAATGATTTATTGAAGTTCCGTAACTTTGGTAAAAAATCTTTAGTCGAATTAGATGAAAAACTAGAAAGTTTAAATCTATCATTCGGCATGGATATTTCAAAATATAAATTAGATAAAGAGTAATAACGATGAGACATAATAAAAAATTCAATCACTTAGGTAGAAAAACTGCTCACAGAGATTCTATGTTATCAAATATGGCAGTTTCTCTTATTGAACATAAGAAAATTACTACCACTTTAGCAAAGGCTAAAGCATTACGTAAATTTGTAGAACCACTTATCACCAAAGCTAAAGAAGATACTACTGCTTCTCGCCGTATTGTTTTCTCTCAACTTCAAAATAAAGAAGCTGTTAGCTTATTATTCGGTGAAATCGCTCAACGTATAGGTGATCGTCCAGGTGGTTATACACGTATCCTAAAAACTGGTTTCCGTTTAGGTGACGCTGCTCAAATGTGCTTCATTGAGTTAGTTGACTATAATGAAAACCTACTTAAAGATGCTGCTCCTAAGAAAAAAGCTAGAACACGTCGTTCTTCTAAAAAAGCATCTGCTGAAGTAGTAGAAGCTGCTCCAGTAGAAGCTGCTCCAGCAGCAGAATCTGCAGAATAAAATTATTCCAGATAAAGAAAAATGGGTGAGATAAGTCTCGCCCATTTTTTGTATTAACACATAAGATTATGAGATTTTTTTTAATGTTTATTTTCCTTGTAATACTAACCTACGGACCAGGTTTGTTTTATACTTTGTTTAGGAATGGTAAAAAACTATTAAAGTGGCTTTTATTAGTTATTCCTAGTATATTTATGATTTTCTATGGGTTAATGATGATGAAAGTTATTCCTATAGATTCCATGACAATGTGCATTATGAATATGACATTTATAATATGTATGTTGCCAGTGGATATTTTGTTTTTATTTAAAGGAATATATTTACTTATAGAAAAATATAAAGGGAAAAAAATTAAATGGCTCAATAGTCTTGGTGTAGGATTTTCTATTTTGGTATTTATAATTCTTCTTATTGGTGTTTGTGAAAGAAAGAATATAATGGTAAGAGAGACTCAGGTGGAGATTCAGAATTGGCCTGAGTCTTATGATGGATTGAAGATTCTTCAGATTACAGATGTACATTTAGGAAATATAGATGGTTTAGAGGAATATTTAGAAATAATGGTAGAACTCTGTAATGAACAGAATCCCGATATTGTTTTCTTAACTGGTGATTTGGTAAATATTAAAGCCGATGAAGGTTTACCAGCATTGGGGATAATGAATAAGTTGGAAGCTAAAATAGGAAAATATGCTGTACTTGGCAATCATGATTATGGCAAATATTATAATTGGGCTTCTGAACAAGATAGCATTGAAAATATGAATGCTGTGAAAAAGTTGTATCGCGACTTAGGTTTTGATTTGTTGTTAAATGAGAATAGAATATTGACTAATGGAATGGATAGCATTGCGATAGTGGGAACAGAAAATTGTGGTGAAGAACCATTCCCTTGTTATGCAGATTTGCCTCAAGCAATGTTAGGAGTGGAAAATTTACCAGCTATTCTTATGACACATGACCCCTCGCATTGGCGTAATGAAGTTTTGAGTTTCCATAATATAAAATTGACTTGTTCAGGACATACTCATGGGGCTCAAATGGGAATAGATTGTGGAACGGTAAAATTCTCGCCTGCACAGTTTATGTATAAGGATTGGGACGGACTATATACAGATAGTCCTACTTCTGGTTCTTATCCAGATCAATATTTATTCATTTCTAGAGGCATCGGGTATGTGGGTATCCCTTTTCGCCTTGGTATGAGACCAGAGATTTCAGTATTGAAACTTGTTAAACACTAAAGAAGTCTCATTTGTGTTGTTATTTTTGTAGAAATTGTATTATATTTGTCGTAGTGACATTAACATAAACAGAATTATAAGAAGAAACAGAAAACAAAAACCTAACATATAACGTTTTTATAATCATTTACTGATTATTCTAAGTACTCTCAAAACCTAGGAAATTTTGAATGTCAATGCATAAGAATAAGTCAGATAAGTGTCTGCGTATTTCTACGTGGACTTGACTTGTCTTGCATTGCGGGTTTTCCTAGGACCTTGAGATAGAGATATGGTTGGGTCCGCGTTTTATTTTAATCTTAAATCAATACGCAGATGAGTTCTACAATCCATATTGGTTCCATTATTAGAGATGAACTTCGCAGACAAGGCAAAACAAATGCTTGGTTTGCCAAGGAAATCAATGTAAATACACGTACCGTAAACAAAATCTTCCTTAAAGATGTAATTGACACTCATCAACTACTTCTAATATCACAAGCCTTGGGTGTTGATTTCTTTAAATACTACTCAGAACTTCTTTAATCTACATATTGCCCATATTGGGCATCTCGCCCAATATGGGCAATGTATTGGTTGTTTTCTATGAATATTAAGTAGTAATTTTGCGATCTCTTAACAAATTGAAATAATTTTACTCAATACATTAATAAATTTTAAACTATGATGAAAAAGATTTTTATTTGTGCAGGCATAGTTTTGTCTGTTCTTATGACTGCTTGTTCAGCAAAGAAAACCTATTCTTATTCTGAGTATCGTGTGGAACAACCTACACAATCTGTTCACGCAGTACCTGTAGTGGCAGATTTGGATGTTCAACAAGAGAAAATAACTTATTCTGAACGTCTTGGTGTAAAGGTTTCAGACTTGTCTGATAGTGAACTACAGAGCTTAGTTGAAAAAGAAAAAAGTTTAGTTATGAATAATGCAATGAAAACTCATGGTGCTGATGTGCTAGTGGCTCCTCTAGTAGATGTTCAAACTGATATGAATAATCAACTAGTAATAACAGTGAGCGCATATCCTGCAAAATACAAAAATTACAGAAGCGCAACAAAAAATGATGAGTGGTTTATAAACGTTCCTTTAGTTGAAATTAAATAACGAGATATGAGTAGTAAGACTATCTGTGTGCTTTTGTTTACTTTATGTTCTTGTTCGGTAGGTTATGCACAATATGCTAGAACTGTGTTGAGCGAAACAGAAGCGCAAGCAATTAGCCAATCTTTAGAGAAGGCCAATCAAGAAAAGATGGAGGCTTTGTTTCAAGATGAGGAGCAAAAAAATCTTAAAAAGCAAGCCATTAAGGAGATGATAGATGGATGGAATAATTTTGTGCTTGTGAATGGAGCGTTTTCTAATTTACCAAATCATTCTTTTGGTTTAACATACGCTCGTGTAAGTAAAGTTGGTTTCTATGTGAATGCAATGACCAATTTTAATTATCGTTTCTCTGGAGATTATACCTGTAGTTCTTATGGACAAGTAGATTCAAGTAAAGGTTACTATGAGGGTTATCCATATTATAATGGAAATAAAGAATATACACATTTTTCTGCTTCTGCTGGTATAATGGTTTGTTTAGGTATTCCTTTGTATGCTTATGCTGGTGCTGGTTATTCGTATCAAGGAGTGTTCTGTGAGACTACAGATGGTAAATGGTCTCGTTATGAAGATAATGGACACATGGCTAATGTGGAATTGGGTTTAATTGGTCAATATAAAGGAGTATCATTATCTGTAGGTTTCATGTGTAATATGAATTTATATGTCGGTGGAGATTGGTATGCCAAAATAGGTGTAGGTTATTGTTTTAAAGATATCAAGAAAAAATAAAGATGAAAAATATAATAAAAATATTCAGTATAATAACCTTGTGTTTAGGTCTATATTCTTGTAATTGGAACGGACCTCGTGTAGATGTAACTGAAGTTACTACTAATAAACCAAAAAATATTACATCGTCTAGCGTTAGACTTAGTGCAGATTGTAATATGAATAGTCAAAATATTGATAAATGTGGTTTCTGTTATAGTGTGGTGCCTATGCCAACAAAATCTGACGAGGTGGTATCTATGAATGTTAATGAGGATGATTATGATTATTCTTTTGATACAGTGCTAAAGAATCTAGTTCCAGGTACAACTTACTATGTTAGAGCTTTTATTCAAAATGAATATAGTATTGCATATGGCAATGAAGTAGCTTTTCAAACAAAAGGTTCTCTAAACGTTACAACTATAAAGGTAGAAGAAGGGCCAGGTTCTATGTTATCAGTTACCGTAAAAGCTGATTCAAAAGATGGAATTAGTGCTTGTGATTTAGGTTATATTATTTCTACTGATTCTTCACTTACGTTTGAGACTTGTATGGGCAGTACTTTAGCGATTAATTATAAGACTTCATTGGAATTGACAATGGGTGAGGGTGTAAAGCCCGGCGTGACTTATTATGTTAGGGGTGTCGCAAAAGTAGGTGAAGTGTATTCATATGGAGAAGTTCTTAGTATAACAATGCAACCTTCTAAGGAATAATTTAAATAACTCTTTTGCATATATCGAAAGTGTGAAAGGGTGTTTGAAAAATAAATAAATGCGTCAGATTATACGTCTGGCGCTTTTTACTTTATATTCACGAAGTTTTGTTAAAACTATAAATTGCAGATTATCAGGTAGTTTTGATTATGTAGTAAAAAATTTTTGTAAAAAAGTAGTCAAAATATTTGGAGCGTATGGTAAAATCCTCTACCTTTGCACTCGCTTTTCGACCAAGAGTGGTCAGCACAACAAAAGCTTAGTAAGATTGATAAATTAGAAGTTTAACCGCTTCTAAATTTTTTTGAAAAATTTTTCGTAAAAATTTGGTGGTTAAAAAATCTTGCTTTATCTTTGCAATCCGTTTCGATAACAAGTGGAGCACTTGCAAAAGCGAATTGCAGTTGTGTTATAAATTATGAAATGCAAAAAGTTCTTTGATAGATTGAACAATATACAACCAAAACAAGGTTAAGGAAAAAAATAGCAACCGTCAGTTTTCTTATTTTATAGAGAACTATAACAGGTAACCTAAGTCAGAGTAAAAAACAAATAAAATATATATACAACGAAGAGTTTGATCCTGGC
>JAFWXW010000028.1 GCA_017517845.1 Paludibacteraceae bacterium | reverse complement strand
CTCAGTTGGTAGAGCAAAGGACTGAAAATCCTTATGTCCCCGGTTCGATTCCTGGTGGCACCACAAAAACTTAAAATCCTGATTTTCACAGAAAATCGGGATTTTTTTATTTTACCCTACTGTCACCAACTAATCAGACCCACAAATTTACCATCAACCTATCATAAAATAAAGAAAAAGTATTATATTTGCATATTATATGATATGTTACGCTTATGACAAAGAGTACAATGGGGACTAAATTACCCCGAAAATTGGAGCAGAAAATGCAGGTTGTTGGTGAGCAAATAAAAATTGCCCGCTTGCGTCGTAATTTGAGCGTTGCACAGGTGTCAGAACGTGCTACTTGTTCTCCGCTGACCGTGTCACGCATAGAAAAAGGTGCACCGACAGTTGCGATTGGCATCTATCTGCGTGTGTTGTATGCCCTACAACTCGATGATGATATTCTCTCATTGGCAAAAGATGACGAACTCGGCAGGGCGTTGCAGGATATGAACTTACCACAGCGTGAAAGAGCATCTAAAAAGGAGTAATGTGCGATGAAGAAATTGTATGTATATGCTGATTTTGATTGGCTCAAGGAGATTGAGCTGATTGGAGAATTGGGCTACGAATCACTTCGTGGTTCGGACAGTTATAGCTTTAAGTTTGCCGATAGTTGGATAAAAAAGTACAATGCCATTACCCTAAGCGAAGACCTTAACAACTACCCCGGGATACAATATATCCATCCAAATAAAGATATTTTCGGTTGTTTTGCAGATGCATTGCCTGATAGATGGGGACGCGCTCTTCTTCTCCGTCGTGAGCAGATAATGGCACAAGAGGAGAATCGTCCTATTCGCCGACTTTCATCATTTGACTTTTTGACTGGCATTGATGACTTTTCCCGTATGGGCGGGTTCCGTTTCAAAGAAACTCCTGATGGAGAGTTTATAAACGCGGACAACTCTTTGCGTATTCCACCGTTGACCGACTTGCGAGAACTTATTGCCGCAAGTAAGGAAATTGAGAAAAGTGAGGAGGCTAATACCCTCCCCGAAAAACGATGGATTGCCCAGCTTGTGCAGCTGGGTTCTTCGCTCGGTGGTGCACGTCCCAAAGCAAATGTTGTAGATACGGACCGTAGTATATATGTTGCAAAGTTTCCATCATTGAAGGATGATTATGATGCAGGCCTATGGGAGCATTTCTGCCATATATTAGCCAAAAATGCTGGCATCAACGCTGCCGAAACAAAGGTACTTGAAATTAACGACAAGCATCACACGCTCCTTTCTCGTCGTTTTGATAGAACTGATGCGGGCAGAAGAATTCATTTTGCATCTGCAATGACACAGCTTGGGCTGAATGATGGAGATAATGCGACAACGGGACACGGATATATCGATATTGTTGATTTCATCATTAGCGGTTGTACCGATGTTGATGCGAACTTGCGAGAGTTATTCCGCCGAGTTGCTTTCAATATATGCGTTGGCAACAGCGACGACCATTTCCGTAATCACGGTTTTCTGCTCACAGCAAAAGGGTGGACGCTATCGCCTGCATACGATATGAACCCAACGCTGAATGACCATCAAAGTTTGCTAATCAATAGCAAAACTAACAAGGCTGATTTGTCTATTTTGCTCAAATCTTGTGAGGAGTATATGCTCACACTTGAGGTCGCAAAGGGTATCATCAACGAGGTGGTAGTGGCAGTTAAGGATTGGCGAGTGTTGGCAAACAGATTAAGCATCGCTAAGCGAGAAATGAGTTTGTTTGAAGGTGTGTTTGACAGCAGATGCCTATGGTGAAGATTGTTTCAAGTTTACAGATAACTTTATCCGTATTACTTTGCCTATAAGTGCTCATGACCATGCAAGTGACCATGCAAGTGTACAAGTTGAAAAACTTGTTTCTATTTACTCAACCTATCATAAAATAAAGAAAAAGTACCATTTTTGTATATTATATGATAGGTTAAGACGAACCTTTTTTATTTCACCGAAACGGTTGGGATATCGCTCCAGAGGGTGGTGTAGTGAGGAGATTGGTTTTCGCTGGAGGATTTAATTATGCCATTGCCTTGGGCGGCTAGTCTGATAGTGCCCTTCCCAAAGGTTTTATTTATAGAATCCAAAACCGATGTTATTCTATGCTCACGAGCAATATTCTCTGTATCTTCAAACAAAGCATACATCACATTATCTTCAGAAACTACCCTGTTGGCTATTACTCCTGCTTTTTTATACCCATAACCATCTTTGAACATTTCTTTAGTAACCTTTATGGCGTGCGAAATTATAGTTCTTTCGTCAGATGTTGGAGTAAGGAAAGGGACTAGAGCATTAGCATACATCTGAGGCTCAGTCTCTTTGAAACGATTAGTTCTGGCGAATACCAGCATTCCCGCTGCAACTGATTTCTGTTTTCTGAGTTTTTCTGCCAATGAAGAAGCAAAGTTTGCCACCTGTTCTTGCAGTTCTCTCGAATCATAAATTTCGGAAGAAAAGCTTCTAGAAACACATATAGACTGTTTCGCCTCAAATCCATCTTCAAATTCTATACAAGGCACGCCTTGCAACTCTTTCCAAGTTCTCACTCCTGCAATTCCTAACAACATTCTCACCACAGATTCAGACAACCGAGTAAAATCATACGCAGTATTTACTCCACGAAGTTTAAGTTTAGGCACAGTTCTACGACCTATTCCCCAAACATCTTCTATAGAAAACTTACGCAATACCTTTTCTATATCTTCTTCACGATGCATATAACAACCACCACGCAGCCTGGGATATTGCTTGCAAAGTTTTGAAGCAATCTTTGCTAGAGTTTTGGTAGGGGCAATACCTACAGAAACAGGAATAGAAGTCAGTTTCCAACAACTAGCAGAAATCCGTTTTGCATATTCATCAAAATCTATATTAGTCACACCTCTAAGGTCCAAAAACGCCTCATCTATAGAATAGACCTCTATACTAGGAGCAAAACCCTCCAAAACCCAACGCACACGCTGCGACATATCTCCATAAAGTGCCATATTTCCAGAAAACACTGCCACCTTGTGTTTTTCCACTATATCTCTAATCTTAAAAAACGGATCACCCATTTTTATTCCCAATGCCTTAGCTTCATTACTACGTGCCACAGCACACCCATCATTATTTGACAAAACAATGACAGGTTTCCCTTGTAAATCGGGACGAAACACCCTTTCACAAGAGACAAAAAAGTTATTACAATCTGCCAAGGCAAACATTCTTTACATCTTTTTTATAACATAAGTAACCACACCCCAAATAATAAAATTATTATCAGAAGTAACCTCTATAGGTTTATATGCCAGATTATTTTCATTGGCAGGCATCAGCCTAACTCCATTTTCATAGATTTCCACCCTTTTTACCGTATATTCACCATCTACATAACATACAGCCTTACAATTATTGTATGGTTCTACAGCACGATCTACAATGATTATATCACCTTCGTCCATAGCTGCATCTACCATAGATACCCCACTAACCCTAAAGAAAAAAGTGGAAGCTTTATGTCTAACCAATAACTTTATCAAGTCTAGTCTTTCACGCATATCCTCTGCAGGAGAGGGGAAACCAGCCTTTACATCACCCAAAAATTCACTCTCAAATGAATTTTCAGCATCTATTTTATGAGGAACAAATTTATCCATAGCAATAGCAAAGATAATGAAATTATAATTAATTTTGCACTCCAATTATTCATACAACAAGTAATGATAAAAATAATTCTACGCATCGTAGGTACGATTTCACTTATATTGGGTATTATAGGAATAGCTTTACCTATTCTCCCCACCACCCCATTTTTGTTGCTAACAGCATTTTGTTACCTAAAAAGTGCTCCAGCTTGGCACAAACGCCTACTCGAAAGCAAACATTTGGGACCATACATAAAGAATTTTCAAGAAAACAAATGCATACCATTACGTATAAAAGTTTATTCTATTAGTATGCTTTGGCTAACAACAAGCATTTCTGCTATTTTCTTTGTTTCATTATGGTGGGTAAGAGCATTATTATTTGCTATAGCAGTGGGAGTAACTATACATATTTTATCATATCCTAGCCAACCCAAACGATAAAAATCACTATATTTGCAGAATGAACAATATTTTATCTAAATACTATAAGGAAAATATCATTTTATGGATTAGTTTCTTATGTCTTTGGGCTATTGGCGTAGTATATAGTTTTACAGGCGGTCAAGTAGAAACTCACATAGAACTAAATTCCTTTCACACACCATTGTTAGATACATTTTTTAAATATATAACCGAGTTTGGTGGAAATCTGCCATTTTATATAATAGGAATTATCATTTTATTCAACCTAAAAGATGGTTTTTTCCTACTTTTAGGACAAGGGATTTGTTCACTAATCACACAGATTTTTAAACACACACTCTGCCACCCTCGTCCTTACACACTTTTTACACAGTTGGGCATAGATTTGCCACCCACAGTAGAAGGAGTGGAATTATGGAATGCCTTCAATTCATATCCTAGCGGACACACATCATGTGTATTCGTATTTTTGGCAGGGATAGCAGCCATTTTGCCATATCGCTATAGATATTGGCAGATTTTCTTAATAATATTTGCATTCCTAACAGGATTTTCTAGAATATATCTTTCACAACATTTTTTGGCAGATGTCCTATTCGGTTCACTCATAGGAATGATTTCCACTGTAATTACATACGTTATCGTATATACAAAACCAAGAAAAAACATAAATTTGATTAAAGCAGGATTTACGAAGTTAGGGGAACTCCTAACTCCTAACCCCTAACTCCTAACTATGAACACATTCAAGTTTTATACACTAGGTTGCAAGTTGAACTTTGCAGAATCATCTTCTATAGGCAAAACGCTTATAGAAAATGGTTTTACCAAGGCAAAAGCCAATGAAAAGGCAGATGTCTGCATAGTTAATACCTGCACCGTTACAGACAATGCCGACAAAAAATGTCGCAATGCTATTAAAAGAATAGTTAGAGAAAATCCTAATGCTTTTTTGATAGTTACAGGCTGCTACGCACAATTAGCCTCAGAAAAACTTGCTAATATTCCAGGGGTAGATTTAGTTTTGGGAGCCAATGACAAATTTATTATACCCGAAAAATTAAAAATAAAAGACACCACACCAGTGGTGAGCCAAACAAAAAAAATGACACCATTTTATGGTTGTTATTCTCACGAAGACCGCACACGTCATTTCCTAAAAGTTCAAGACGGTTGTGATTATTTTTGCAGTTATTGTGCCATACCATTTGCCAGAGGCAGAAGCAGAAACGGAAGCATAGAAGAGATAGTCTGCATGGCAAAAAATATTGCCCGTGATGGCGGAAAAGAAATCATATTAACAGGAGTAAATATAGGTGATTTTGGGAAAAGCACAGGTGAAAAATTCATTGACCTAGTCAAAACATTAGATGAAGTCACAGGCATAGAAAGAATTAGAATCTCATCTATAGAGCCAGACCTTCTCACCGACGAAATCATAGAATTTGTGGCAAAATCACAGAGATTTGCACCACACTTTCATATCCCTCTACAATGTGGCAGTGACGAAGTTTTAAAACTAATGAGAAGACATTATGATTCAAAACTCTTCAAAGATAAAGTACTTAAAATAAAAGAACTCATGCCAGACGCATTTATCGGAGTAGATATGATAGTGGGCATGAGAGGCGAAACAGAAGAACTTTTTGAAGAGTCAAAAAACTTTATTAGCAGTTTGCCTGTTTCACAACTTCATGTATTTCCATATTCAGAAAGAGCAGGCACTCTGGCACTAAAAATTCCATATAAAGTAGAAGAATCAGAAAAAAAACGCAGAATGCAGATTATGTTACCACTATCAGAAGAAAAACTAAAAATATTTTATACTTCACAAGTGGGAACAAAAAGAAAAGTATTGTGGGAATCCACCAACAAAAACGGTATAATGTGCGGATTTACAGAAAATTATGTAAAAGTACAATGCCCATTCTGTGCAGAAAAGATAAACCAAATAGAAGTGATTACACTAGAAGAAAATATGTTTGACTATGAAGTTTGATTTACAATATACAGACCCCAAGACCAATGCTCGTGCAGGTAAAATCACCACAGACCATGGTGAAATCCTTACCCCTATTTTTATGCCTGTAGGCACAGTAGGTTCAGTAAAAGGTGTTCATGCTCACGAACTTAGAGAAGACATTAAGGCACAAATCATTTTGGGCAATACATATCATTTATACCTACGTCCTGGTCTAGAGATTCTCAAACAAGCAGGCGGTCTGCACAAATTTAACTCATGGGACAAACCAATCCTAACCGATAGTGGTGGTTTCCAAGTATTCTCACTTTCTGGTACTAGAAAACTCAAAGAAGAAGGTGTTACATTCAGTTCACACATAGATGGTTCCAAACATCTTTTTACACCAGAAAATGTAGTTGAAACCCAACGTATTATAGGTGCAGACATAATGATGGCACTAGATGAATGCACACCAGGTAATGCTCCATACGATTATGCAAAAAAATCTATGGAAATGACACATAGATGGCTAAAAAGAGGTTGGGAACACTTCAAAAACACAGAACCTATATATGGTTATAACCAGACATTCTTCCCTATTGTCCAAGGTTGTGTATATCCAGAATTACGCAAACAATCTGCAGAATTTATAGCATCACAAGAATGTGAAGGAAACGCTATAGGCGGTCTTGCCGTAGGCGAACCAACAGAAAAAATGTATGAAATGATAGAAGTGGTAAACGCCATTCTACCAAAAGACAAACCACGTTACCTAATGGGTGTAGGCACTCCAGCCAACCTTTTGGAAGGCATTGAACGTGGTGTGGATATGTTTGACTGTGTTATGCCTACCAGAAACGGAAGAAACGGAATGCTATTTACCAAAAATGGCACCATGAATATGCACAATAAAAAATGGGCTAATGATTTTTCTCCTATCGACCCAGACGGAGCAAGTATTGTGGATAGAGTTTATAGTAAAGCATACCTACGTCACCTTATCATGACTGGCGAACTTTTGGGAATGCAGATAGCATCTATACATAACCTTGCATTTTATGTATGGCTAACCCAAGAAGCCAGATCACATATCATCAAAGGAGATTTCAGCAGTTGGAAAGCATCTATTCTTCCTACACTTATGACACGTATTTAAAAATTTAGTTGTAAATTTGCATAGTGAAATTTAGAGCATACATACTCATTATACTTCTTTTTAGTGCAAAATTAGTTTTTGGTCAAAAAAATATAGTACTTACTTCGGGAAATTCTGAGGCTATAACCAACGCTGATTCCACTAAAAAAGAAAATTTCTTTATGCGCAAGCCTGCCAAGGCTGGTGATGGTACTATTGCATGGAAAGTATCAGAAGATTTCTCTGATGAAACCCAATGTTCTCCAGATACAGCAACACTAAACTTTCAAGAATTTACTACCCCTGTATATAGAAACACCATAGCGAGTGAATGGTTGGGAAACTTAGGACTACCTAGTCAGTCCGCTATATTTTACGATAGAAAAGAAACAGATTTTACTGGTGATTTCCTCTTTAAACATACATTTTATGATCAATACATAGGTCCTAGTGAAGCCCTATTCTATAACACCAAACGTCCTTACAGTAATATTACATACACTTCTGGAGGTCTAACAGATCAAGAAGAAGACCATTTAACTGCAGGACTATCAATAAACGCAACCAGCAAACTCAACTTTGGTATTTTTGCAGATTATAAATATGGTAGAGGTTCGTACGACAAGCAATCTACTGATGACCTCAACGGATACATAAACGGAAGTTATAGAGGAAATAAATACTCTATATATTTCATTGCAGGATTAAACAATTATAAGCAATTTGAAAATGGAGGTTTAGCCAATGATAGTTCATTATACAATGAAGAACTAGAGCCAAACACCATGTTAGTTAAACTACAGAATTCATGGTCTGAGTATAAATCTTTTTATTTTTGGGTAAACCAACAATATAATATTGGATACGATAAAAAAGACGCTAGAGATTCTGAGAAATCTGAATTTATTCCCCTTATGACCATTGGCTATACCACAAAATACGAATATAGCAGAAAAAAATATTACGAAAGAAGTCTAACTAATGGTTTTTATGAAAAAAACTACTATTCAGATGTTGATACAAAAGACTCATGCTCTCAACACTTCTTCAAAAATGTAGTATCAATTACATTTAACGAAGGTTACAAAGATTGGATGAAATTTGGTATCAGAGCATTCGTTGAAGCCGACTTTGAACAAAATAGGCTTCAAGTGATGGATACTATTTATAAACCAAACAAGGATTCTGTATTAGCCCATGCACTAGACACTTTATGCCGTGTTAATAATCAAGCACTTGTAGCTGTAGGTGGAGAAATCTTTAAAAGAAAAGGCAACATACAATATGGAGTTTTAGGTAAAGTATTAGTTTTGGGCAGGGACAATCGTTTAGCATTTGATGTAGCAGGGGATTTTAGTACAAAAATTAGGTTAAAAGATGATTTAAACTTAAATATATCTGCATTAGGTCATATCAAAACCACAAATCCAAGTTATTTTACAGAGCACTATTATTCCAACCACTACATATGGGAAAACCATTTTAACAATACTTGGTCGGCTAGAGGATATGGAGAAGTTGGCATTCCATACAAATACTGTGATGTAAAAATAGGTGCAGGCTGGCAAGGTTTAAAGAACTATATTTACTTTAATGAAAATGCCATGCCAACCCAAGACAATGAACATTTCATTCAAATTATAAGTGCAGATTTGCAACTAAATCTTTCTGCATGGCTACTTCACTGGGAAAATAAGATTTCATTCCAACATGTAAATGAACCAACTATTCTCCCACTGCCTATGATTTCTGCTTATTCCAACTTCTATTTTAGACATAGTTTCTTAAAGGATGATATTCTAACTGTTCAAATAGGCGTAGATTGCAGATATAATACTGCATATTACGCCCACAGATATATGCCTGCTACAGGAGTGTTTTACATACAAGACCCAGATCCAGAAAAAAGTATAAAGGTAGGCAACTATCCTTTGATGAATGCATACGTAAATCTACACTTGAAACAATTTAGAGTATATTTAATGTGTTATAACCTATCAGCAGCATGGATGGACCCTACACACTTCACTGTTCCAGGTTATCCACTCAACCCTATTATGTTCAAGTTTGGTTTATCTTGGAACTTCTATGATTAATTATGGATGAGAAATTATTAAATAAGATGTCCAAAAGGAAACACTTCTTCATTGTAGGAGGTTGCCTTATCATAGCTCTTACTGTAATTTCATTCATATTATTTAGTCAAGATTACCTCCAGAAACACAAGCCATACGACCTAGAATATATCCAAGACCAAAATAAACTCCGCGTAATCGTGGAACCCAACTCCATGAGTTACAAGGTAATAGATGTAGATAGTATAGCAGGGTTACAAGTTCTTATGATTGATAGTTTTGCCAAAGCTATGAATATAAAAAACGTAGAACTTATAAGCGAAACAAACCTAACAGAAGCTATTAATAAACTCCTAAATCATGAAGTAGATATTCTAGCATGGCATATACCCATTTATAATACCATGCGAGATAAGATAAATTATAGCATTCCTGTTTTTACAAGCAGACAAATGCTTATCCAAAGAAAATACAATCCCAAAGATAGTGTTGAGTTTATTAGAAACCAATTAGGTTTGGCAGACAAAGAAGTTTATCTCCAACCTGGAACTTTTTATAGACAACGCATAGAAAACCTTTCAAAAGAAATAGGAGATAGCATTCATATCAAAGAAGTTGCCAATGCTAGACCTACAGATTTATTTAATATGCTCGTAAACAGAGACATAGACTACACAGTCTGTGATGAATTTGTGGCTAGGGTATTAATCAAAGAAAATAAAGAGTTTTCAAAACTTGATATGAACACTGCCATAAGTTTCACTCAAAACTATTCTTGGTGTGTACACCCAGATTGTCCTCTCCTACTCGATTCACTCAATTCATGGCTTGCCAAATACTTAGAGAGCAAGGAGTATAATAAGATTTATAGGGAATACACTGGAGTAAAGTAATTAGGAATTAGGAATTTCTGTGCAAACGAGTGGAGAACCAAGCTTGCTTGGGTTATCCCGACGTGTTGATGACCGTCAGGGAATAGTGCAGCCAGAAATCACGAGCGAAGCGAGTAATTTTAGGAGTTAGGAGTTAAACAAAATTGTAGGGATATTGCGTGCAATGTCCGCAACAAGAAGTCTAATTACCAAAATCAACAAAACCCTGTAACAAAAGAAAACGAACAATCTTACGATTGTTCGTTTTTTTTGTAGCGGGAACGAGAATTGAACTCGTGACCTCCGGGTTATGAATCCGACGCTCTAACCAACTGAGCTATCCCGCCATTTATCTGAAAAGCGGTGCAAAGATAAGGTAAATTGTTGGATTATAAAAATTATCTGCTAATTATTTTACAAATTTTACTGCTACCCAGTTATTTTTTTCTTTAAAATCCTCAAAATTAAGTCCCAAAGACTCTGCTTTTTCTCTAATTACAGGAATATCTTCTGTATAAAAACCACTCATATATAGATTTCCACCTTTTTTCAAACTATTCACATACTTATCCATATCGGCAAGCAGTATGTTTCTATTGATATTGGCAAGTATAACATCAAACACCTCATCTGTAGGTAAAATAGAAGCATCGCCAAGTTTAATTTCCATTTCTACATTATTCAATGCTACACTTTCTGTGGCATTTTCCTTACACCACTCATCTATATCCACACCCATTACAGTATCTGCCCCACGCATTTTAGCCAAAATTCCAAGCACAGCAGTACCACAACCCATATCTAAAACAGATTTCCCCTGCATAGAATCTGTCAAAATCCACCTAAGCATAGAACTAGTGGTTTCATGATGCCCTGTTCCAAAAGACATTTTAGGATTTATCACTATTTCATAGTCAGCCTTTGGCACATCGGTATGAAAGGAACTGTGAATCACACATTTACTCTCTCCACCATCTACCACAATAGGTTGGAAATAATTCTTTTCCCATTCCTCGTTCCAATCTTTATCTTCTACTTCCTCCACCAAAAATAAATCATAAGACAAACTTTGACTTTCTGCTACTTCTTTTAAACTTTCTTCATTAAAATCGGTCTGTTTGGTATAAGCTATTAGTGTGTCATTTTCTGTTTCAAATGTACTAAAACCAATTTCACCTAGCTCGTACGTTAAGACATCTGCCATATATTCTGGCATATCTGCCACATTTATAGATAATTTTATATAGTTCATAAAATGTTTTTAACTAAAAAATAAATAATACAACTTAATTAATTACTATCTTTGTTCCGTATATCCTAATATGAGGACGTAAAGATACAACTAAATTTATATGCTATGAAACGAATTTGGATTTTTTTATTAGCAATAAGCTTTTCTATTTGTGCTTTTGCACAATATGACGACATATATGATTCTAGTTCATATACCAAAAGCTCAAAAAAGACCACAACTAGCTCCAGTAGCAATATTAGTAGAAGTATAGATGAATATAACAGAGTAGGTCAAAGTCAAACAACTAATTCTAACGAATTGGACTTGGGAGAGGATTATCAATACACCAAAGAAATAGTAAAATACTATGATCCTACAGCTATCACTATTGAAGACCCAGAATATGTTTACATTTATAATTATGATGAAGAAGAGGAAAAAGATAATTCTTCTACAAATATTTATGTAAATTTGGGTTATTCAAATTGGTATAGACCATGGTATTATAACTCTTGGTACACTTGGGGAAGTTTTTGGTATGATCCTTGGTACGACCCTTGGTATGACCCATTCTGGTATCACCCATATCCTGGATATTATCCATATACACCATATAGACCATATCCATATCACCCATATTACCCTGGATATTATCCACCTCATCATCCACATCATCCACCACATCACCCTGGTCCAGACCACGATCCACATCATGGACCACATCATGGTCCTAAAGGAACAGTAGATGCACACAGTAGAAACTATAATGCAGGTGGAAACACTAGAAGTGGAAACAATGCTGGAACACCAGGACGTAATACAAATGTAAATACACGAAATAATAATAACACACGTTCATCTAACAGTGTAGCTCCTTCATCTAAACCAGCTACCAATAGTAATACCAACGTGAATCGTCCTTCAAATTCTGGCACTAGTAGAGTTAATACAAATGCCACAAGAAGAGGCAATTCTGGAAATGTAAACAGAAGTAGTAGTTCTTCTAGCAATAGAAGTTCTAGTAATGTAAATAGCGGCAATAGACGTAATGCTAGTTTTAACAGTGGAAGTTCCACCCCATCTAGAAGTAGTGGAGGTTTTTCACGCAGTAGCGGTGGTGCCACAATGAGAGGTGGACGCAGATAATAACAAAGACATTAAACAACAATGAAAAAGAACATATTATGTTTATTAGCAGTTTGTGCGGCATGCTTTAATGCAACTGCACAAACTCAAAGTGTTTATGACGCACTTATAGCGTCTAGTAATGAACTGAATGGTACAGCTCGTTTCATGTCTGTAGGCGGAGCAATGGGAGCTTTAGGTGGTGACGCTTCCACTATCTTTTATAACCCTGCTGGTATAGGTATTTATAAATCCTCAGAATTTACAGTTTCTTTAAATGTTGATTGGGCAAACACTACTTTATCAGATGCAAGCAACCCAACATCTGGTTATGAAACCGAAACCAATGCAAATCTACAACACATGGCATACGTTGGAACATGGAATTATGAAAGAGAAAAGGGTCTGCTAAACTTCAATTTAGGTGTAGCATATAACCAGTCTAAGAAATTTGAAAGAGTAGGTTATTACCATGGTTACCAACCACATTCATATACGCAATGGATAGCAGCCATGACAGATGGAATACCTGTAGGGTCACTTACAGAAGAATATACAGACACAAATCCTGCATATAGTAACAACTCCATTCCATGGGGGTCTGTACTAGCTTTTGACTCATACCTAACAGATACCAAATATCTATTAAAAGATGATGTTTACCAATCATTATACGATTGGTCTGGCAAAGGTACTGTAAGCAAATACCTTAAATTTCAAGAAAAAGGATTCTCAAATGACTTTGCATTAAGTCTAGCAGGAAACTTTAGCAATTTAATCTTTTGGGGTATGACATTTGAGTGTGATTATGCTTCATACTCACGACACACCACAATGCAAGAAACATTTGCAGACGGCAGCACATATAGTTTAATCAACACATACGCACTAGACGCCATTGGTTTTACTTACAAAATAGGTCTTATTATAAAACCTACTAGTTGGTTACGCATTGGTGGAGCCTTCCATACTCCTACCGTTTATGCTATAGACGACATTTCCACCTCTAGATGTATTTACAGCGTGTATGACTTAGGCGGTAATAAACAATATGGAGATATTGAAACCCCATACAATGTGAAAGGCGAAACTAAATTTACAGGTCCATTGAAGGCTATTGGTAGTTTAGGTTTCGTGTTGGGTAGATATGGTTTTATCGGTATCGATTATCAGTATGAAAATACATCAGCCATAAATGGCAATGATGGACTAATCAAAGAACAATACAGTAATGACCTACTAGACCGTCACATTTTGCGTGCTGGTATAGAAATCAAACCAGTTAGCGATCTATCTCTAAGACTTGGAGCTGGTTATACCACTACTGCCGCAGGCGAAAACTTGAGCAGAGGTTATTATTACAACGATATGAGAACTGATACAGATTATTACAATGAAAAAGATTCATACAATGTTACAGCAGGTATCGGTTATAGAATAGGAAGACATGCCATAGATTTAGCATATATTTGGCAGGTTAATAATGCAGATTATTATCCTTATTCCCCTTCATATACCAAATATGATGGAAGCCAATTTAATATAGATAATTTTGAACCTATTGGAATGCGTACTGTGAGGAATCAGATTGTAGCAACATATAGTATAAGATTTTAGTGATAACCATTGTAATTGGTAATTTCGGCGTCATTGCTTGTTCTCGCAATCCTCATTTACGTTAGTAAACTCCAGTTGCTCGAACTTCACATTCCTAGAAATTCCTCAATTACAATGATTATCATATCTTTGTAATTTAAAATTAAAATAAATAATTAGGAATTCCTAATTCCTAATTCCTAATTAATTAATAATTATGGTAAAAGTAGAAAGTTTTACAATGGATCACACAAAGGTAAAAGCACCTTTTGTGAGAAAATGTGGTTTATTAACAGGTGAAAAGGGTGATAAAGTTAGTAAATTTGATTTACGTTTTATGCAACCCAATGAGGCGGCTATTCCTACTGCGGCTCTGCACGCATTGGAACATCTGTTAGCAGGATATTTAAGAGAAGAGGTAGAAAATGTAATAGACCTATCTCCTATGGGTTGTAGAACAGGTTTTTACTTTATAGTATGGGGCGATGTAGAAGTTGAAACTATACAAAAAGCATTAATAAATGCACTTAAAAAGGTTATAAACTCTACAGAAGTGCCTGCTGCCAATGCCATTCAATGTGGCAACTATCGTGATCTTTCGCTTCACGGAGCTATTGAATACGCGAAAATGGTATTGGAAAAATTCAACTCCTAACTTTTATGCTATGGCAGATAATTATTTAGAAAAACAATATGCCGACTATGAGAAAAGGCGAGCCGAATGGGAACGCCAAAAGAAACTCGGCAAAGTAAAGTCCTTGCATCACTAATACCCGCCAAGTCTCTTAACAATACTCAAACTTTGCGGGTCGTTTGGTTTATTACCTTTAATTTCTTAATCTTATTATCATCAGATTTAATAATTAACACACCTATCTATATAAGCCCTGAACTAAGTGGCTACGTAATAGATTTACAGAATTTTGATTCTATTATTAAAAAGGCTTATTCTTACGTAGAGCATTCAAAATTTCCTAGGTTCTGGAGCCACTCAGAATAATCAGTAAACGATTAAATCACAATATGTTAAGTTGGTTCTTTTTTTTGTGTTTATAATAATTTTTATTTGTAAAGCAAATATACATTATTTTATCTATTTATTACAATCCATTTAGAAAAAAAATTCTTAGAGCGAAAAAACTAATCTATCAAAAACATAACAAGAAATTTGGAAATCAATAAAACAAAGAGTAACTTTGTTGAACTTTTAATATATTAATTCTTTTAAATTATGGAAAGAAAACTAGTAAAAACGAAACTGACTACATTTATTAAGCAAAATCTAATTATTATGAGTACTAATCCTTTCCAAATCGGTTCAAAAGTAATGATATCTCCTGAGTTGACAGGTGAAGACCAATGGATAGAAGGCATTGTGGACGACCTAGACAACAATCCTTTTAATGGACTTGTAGTATATGCTAAAGCATTAAAAAACCAGATTATCTATTTCAATAAAGAAAATTACTTTAAATTGGTTTAATTATGTACGCAATTGCATTTGACATGGATATCGCCACCCTAAAGAAAACTTATGGAGAACCATACAACAACGCATATGCAGAAATATCTAAAGTTTTAACAAAGGTTGGTTTTCACTGGACACAAGGAAGTGTTTATCTCTCAGATACAGAAAATGATGGTCTAGGACTAGTTTACGACGCAATGAGTACACTTAGAGAAATAGATTGGTTCAAAGCATCAGTTCGAGACATCAGAGCATTTAAAGTTGAAGATTGGTCAGACTTTACACAAAGAATAAAAAAATAATCAACTAACTCTACATAAAAAAGGCTGCTAAAAATAATTTTAGTAGCCTCTTTTTCTTCTAAGGAGTTGAATAAAAGATGTAATTCAAGGTCATCTTTTTATATCCTCTCCAATACTGTTTCTATGAGTTTCTGCATGTAGGGTTTGTAGTCGCCGATGAAGCGTTTGCCGAAGCGATTTGCGATGATAAGGCAGATAGTAAGGGCTTTGTGACCTAGCATTGCAGACAGACCTGCTATGGCAGAACCTTCCATTTCAAAGTTGGTTACTTTATGACCTTTGTAATCAAAACCTATAATCTTATTGTTTAAATCGGCATCTGCTAGTGGCAATCTTATTGCTCTACCTTGCGGTCCATAAAATCCTGGTGCAGAAATAGTAATACCACGCACCATATCATCTTGTGCTATACTATCTAGCAGTTCTTCAGAGTCTTTTACCACGTATGGATAGGCAAATTTAGAAGAATATCCTGTTTGGGCAATAAATGCTTCGCTAAAATCTTCACAGATAACCTTTTCACTATCAGCATAATAATTCAACAATCCATCAAAACCAAGCGAATATTCAGACGCAACAAAAGTACCTTCTGGCACAAACTCTTGAAGACCTCCAGAAGTACCAATTCTAACAAGCGAAAGCGAAGTTCTTTCTGCCTTGTCTTCTCGCTTTGCCAAATCGATATTTACCAAAGCATCAAGCTCGGTAAGCACAATATCAATATTATCAGTACCAATACCTGTGGAAAGTACAGTGAGGCGTTTTCCTTTGTATATACCTGTTACAGTTCTAAATTCTCTGTTTTCTACACGACATTCTATGAAATCAAAATAAGAAGATACTAAATCTACCCTATTTTGGTCTCCTACCAATATTATTTTATCAGAAATTTGTTCTGGTAATAAATGCAAATGAAAAACTGAACCATCTGCATTTAAAATAAGTTCTGAAGGTGCATACATAATTCTATTTTTTTTCGTAAATATAAGAATTTTATCAGAATGTTTGAAAAAAAAAATGTATTTTTGCAAATTAAATTTGTTCTATAAAGTAATAATGAAGAATACAAACAAAAATACAGCAGTACTTTTACTTCACTGCCCAGACAAACAAGGTATTATTGCGGCAGTAACAGAGTTTATAAATATCAACAAAGGTAACATCATTTACCTAGACCAACACGTGGACAAGGCAGAAAAAATCTTCTTTATGCGTGTGGAATGGGAACTTGACAATTTCTTAATACCTACTGATAAGATAAATGAGTATTTCCAAACATTGCTAGCGATTAAATATGAAATGGAATTCCAAATACATTTTCAAAACCAAAAACCTCGCATGGCATTATTTGTTTCTAAACAAGCTCACTGTATGTATGACCTTTTGGCTCACTACGAAGCTGGCGATTGGAATGTAGAAATTCCACTTATCATAAGTAATCACCCAGACTTGGAACATGTGGCTAAAAAATTTAATATTCCTTATTATTACTTCCCTATTACTAAGGAGAACAAAGAAGAACAAGAGGCAAAAGAAATGGCACTCCTTAAAGAGTACAATATAACATTCTCTGTACTAGCCAAATATATGCAGATAATTTCTCCTGAATTTATTAAAGCATATCCAAATAATATCATCAATATTCACCACTCTTTCCTTCCTGCGTTTGTGGGAGCAAAACCATATCACGCAGCTTATGAACGTGGTGTTAAAATCATTGGTGCCACTTCTCACTACGTAACAGAAGAGCTAGATGCTGGTCCTATTATTAAACAAGACGTAGCACGTATCTCACACAAAGACAGCATTGACAATCTTATTCGCAAAGGTCAAGACCTAGAAAAAGTAGTCCTTTCTCGTGGTGTAGAAAAACATATAGAAAGAAAAATCTTAGTTTACAAAAATAAAACTATAGTATTCGGATAATAGACCGATGGTAGTTGTAATTAAATATAACGCAGGAAATATTCATAGTGTAGTACACGCACTACGCCGAATAGGCATTGACCCTGTTGTTACAGATGATAAAGAGCTAATCCAAAAAGCTGATAAAGTTATATTTCCAGGTGTTGGCGAGGCAGAAACTACTATGAAATACCTTAAGGAAAGAGGATTAGACACCTTGATTAAAAGCCTTACACAACCTGTATTGGGTATTTGCTTAGGAATGCAACTTATGTGTAAGCATTCAGAAGAGGGAAATGTAGATTGCTTAGGCATTTTTGATATTGAGGTTAAAAAATTTGTACAACGTAACAAAGAAAAAATCCCTCACATGGGTTGGAATCAAGTAGAAAGCCTTAAATCTGACTTGATGAGAGGAGTTACAGAGGGCAATCACGCATATTTTGTTCATAGTTATTATGTTCCACTATGTGAATATGCTATAGCAACAACAGATTATATAGACAAATTTACTAGTGCCCTACATAAGGATAATTTTTATGCTACTCAGTTTCACCCAGAAAAGAGTGGCGATGTAGGAACCAAAATTTTAGAAAATTTCATTAACCTATGATAGAACTAATCCCTGCCATAGACATTATAGATGGTAAATGCGTACGCCTTTCACAAGGTGATTACAACAGCAAAAAAACATACAATGAAAACCCACTAGAAGTGGCAAAAAGTTTTGAAGACCACGGTATTAAGCGTCTTCACTTAGTGGATTTAGACGGAGCAAAAGCCCAGCACATAGTGAATTATAAGGTACTAGAAAAAATTGCCAATAACACAAATCTAGTTATAGACTTCGGCGGTGGACTAAAGACAGATGAAGATTTACGCATAGCATTTGAAAGTGGAGCTAGTATGGTAACAGGCGGAAGTATAGCTGTGAAGAATCCTACTATATTTGAGTCATGGATTAAAACATACGGTGCAGACAAAATTATTTTGGGTGCCGACGCAAAAGATAAAAAAATAGCGGTAACAGGCTGGCTAGAAAGTACAGATTGTGAACTTATAGATTTCTTGGGAAATTATATTAACAAAGGTGTAAATAAAGTAATTTGTACAGATATAGCCAAAGATGGCATGCTTCAAGGTCCATCTTCCGCACTATATAAAGAGATTTTAGAGAGCTATCCATCACTTTGGCTTATTGCCAGCGGTGGCGTAAGCTGTATGCAAGACATAATAAAACTAGATGAAGCAGGAGTTCCTGCTGTTATCTTTGGCAAAGCAATATACGAAGGCAAAATTTCATTAAAAGAGTTAGAAATGTGGAGCACAAAAAACTCCTAACTCCTAATTGCCTAACGGCGATTTTGCTCACGTTCGGGATAATAAATGAATTTATTCTCCTCTCACTAAATCGCAAAATTCCTAATTAATAGAAATATGTTAGCAAAAAGAATTATCCCTTGCCTAGATGTGAAAGACGGCAAGACAGTAAAAGGTGTAAATTTTGTAAATTTCCGTCATGCTGGCGACCCAGTAGAAATGGCAGCTATGTATAGCGAAGCTGGCGCTGACGAATTGGTATTCTTAGATATTACTGCTTCTCATGAGGGCAGAAAAACATTTGTTGATGTAGTGAAACGTGTTGCAGCTAGCACTAGCATTCCATTCACTGTAGGTGGTGGCATCGGCGAATTGGCAGACGTGGAAAGATTACTTAACGCAGGAGCAGATAAAGTTTCTATCAACTCTGCAGCATTAAGAAATCCTCAATTAATCAACGACATAGCCAAAAACTTTGGTTCACAAGTTTGTGTTGTGGCAATTGACGCTCAATTTGAAAACAACGAATGGATTTGCTACCTAAACGGTGGCCGTATTCCTACCGAACGCAAACTTGTAGAATGGGCAGTAGAAGCACAAGAACGTGGTGCAGGAGAAATCCTTTTCACAAGTATGAGCCACGACGGCGTGAAAACTGGTTATCCCAATGAAGCTCTTGCAGCACTTCACGAAAGCCTAAACATCCCAGTGATTGCATCTGGTGGTGCTGGCACAATGGAACACTTCAAAGATGCATTCCTAATTGGTAAAGCAGACGCAGCTCTAGCAGCAAGTGTATTCCACTTCGGTGAAATCAATATCAAAGAATTAAAAGAATATTTGAAAAACAACAATATCCCAGTAAGATGAATTTAGATTTTGAAAAACAAGGAGGACTTATTCCTGCCATTATTCAAGACGCTGTTACAAACAAAGTTTTGATGCTTGGTTATATGAATAAAGAATCTCTAGACAAAACTATCGAAACTAATAAAGTTTGCTTCTATAGCCGTTCACGCAACTGTCTATGGACCAAAGGCGAAACAAGTGGTAATTTCCTAAACGTAGTTTCTATTAAAGAAGACTGCGACAACGATACACTACTTATTAAAGTGAACCCAGTAGGTCCTGTTTGCCACACTGGCGCAGACACTTGTTTCAACGAAGTGAATAAAGAAAACCCTATCCTTTTCCTAAGCACTCTTCAAGATTTTATCAACAAACGTCACGAAGAAATGCCAGAGGGTTCTTATACCACATCTTTATTCCAAAAAGGCGTGGCTAAAATGTCTCAAAAAGTGGGTGAAGAAGCTGTTGAAACTGTTATCGAAGCTATGGCAAACAACAATAGCCGCCTTATCTACGAATCTTCTGACCTTTTATATCACTTGATAGTGCTACTTACATCAAAAGGACTTCGTATAGAAGACTTAGCAGAAGACTTAAAGAAACGTCATAAAGTAACCAAAGATGAGTACCCAAACCAATAATACACTTATTAAATATAGCGGTGTAGAAATTTGCCAAAAAGAGCAAGTAGTCCTAAAAGATGTTTCTCTTGAAATATCTACAGGGGAGTTTTATTATCTTATTGGTACAGTAGGTTCTGGTAAAAGTAGTTTATTGAAAACCATATATGCAGAGCTTCCTATCACAGACGGAGAGGGACAAGTATTCGATTTTGACCTAAATAAAATAACCCAAAAAGACATTCCATTTCTACGCAGAAAGATCGGTATTATATTCCAAGACTTTCAACTACTAATGGACCGCACTGTTTATGAAAATCTTCTTTTCGTGCTTAAAGCCACTGATTGGAAAGACAAAGATGCAATGAACAAACGCATAGAAGAAGTTCTTAATGAGGTAGGAATGAATACTAAGGGCTACAAAATGCCACATGAACTTTCTGGTGGAGAACAACAACGTATAGTTATAGCTCGTGCTCTTTTAAATAAGCCTAAGCTTATTCTAGCAGACGAACCTACAGGAAACCTAGACCCAGCCACTGGCAACGCCATATTGGAATTACTTCAAGGTATTTCTGAAAAAGAAAACACCACAGTAATCATGGCAACTCACAACTTGGGGCTTCTAGAAACCTATCCTGGCAAAGTTCTAAAAGTAGAAAACAATAGATTATTGGTATAAATCCATAAGATATTTTCTCAATCTTATAACAACAAAAATCCCGACTCACCGAGCCGGGATTTTTATATGGTATTTACCAATTCTTTTATCCTAAGAAACTTAATAATATACCTGCAGCTACTGCAGAACCAATTACACCTGCCACATTAGGACCCATAGCGTGCATCAATAAGAAGTTTGAAGGATTTGCTTCTTGACCTACGTTTTGAGACACACGAGCCGCCATTGGCACAGCAGATACACCTGCAGATCCAATAAGTGGATTGATTTTTTCTTTTAGGAATAAGTTCATAAATTTAGCTAGAAGTACACCACCTGCACTACCCATACCAAATGCTATGATACCTACACAAAGAATCATAAGGGTTTGTACATTTAAGAAAGCTTCTGCTGTTGCGGTAGCACCTACGGTAATACCTAAGAATATAGTAACGATGTTCATAAGCTCGTTTTGAACTGTTTTTGCAAGACGATCTACAACACCACATTCTTTCATTAAGTTACCCAACATTAAGCAACCTATAAGTGAAGCAGCAGAAGGAAGGATTAAACTTACTATAATGATAACCACTATAGGGAAGATAATCTTTTCTGTTTTAGAAGGTGTACGAAGTTGTTTCATCTCTATTTCACGTTCTTTTTGTGTGGTAAGAGCGCGCATAATAGGAGGCTGAATAACTGGAACCAAAGCCATATATGAATAAGCTGCCACAGCGATAGGACCTAATAATTCAGGAGCCAATTTAGATGTTAAGAAAATAGCAGTAGGACCATCAGCACCACCGATAATACCAATAGAAGCAGCTTGTTCTGGAGTAAAGCCCATTGCAATAGCTGCTAAGAAGGTAAGGAAAATACCAATTTGTGCAGCAGCACCTAACAACAAACTTTTTGGGTTTGCTAGAAGTGGACCGAAATCTGTCATTGCCCCTACACCAACAAAGATTAAACAAGGATAAATACCCAATTTAACACCTAAATATAGATAGTCAAGCAAACCTGCATCTTCTGCCATTTCTGCCCAGTGTACGTGACCACCAGCAAAAAGTTCACTATGGAAAAGTCCTGCGTCTGGGATATTTGTAAGAATCATACCCATAGCAATAGGCAACAGCAACAATGGCTCAAATTGTTTTACTATAGCTAGATATAGTAATAAACAACCAATTGCTATCATTACTAAGTAGCGCCAGTTGCCTGCACCCCAATCCATAATGATTTTTGAAATACCCATAGAACCAAAGAAGTCACCCAAACTACCAGAGATAGATAATGTTTCTTCTGTAGTTTCTGCAACTTCTTCCCGAGCATTCTCTACGACAGCTTCTGTGTCTTCTGAGATAAGCATAATTTGGTCGTCGTAGTTTGCCACCGTATCTTGTGCAAATGCCACGTTACCAAATGATACACATGCTATTAAGAAGGTTACTAAATATTTTATTACATTTTTCATAGATAATCTCCTTATTCAATATCTATTAATGCATCACCTTGCATAACACTATTACCAGCAGCCACATGCACAGCTGTTACTTTTCCGTCACGAGGAGCAGGGATATTATTTTCCATTTTCATAGATTCAATAACCATAACTGCTTGACCACGTTTCACTGCGTCACCTACTTTTACAGCTACGCTAACTACGTTACCAGGAAGTGGGCTAACCACAGATTTTGCACCTGCAGCAGGTTTTGGAGCTGGTGCTGGAGCAGCTTTAGACTCAGCTTTAGGAGCTGGAGCAGGTTCTGGTTCTTGACCTACAGATTCAAATTCTAATAACGCATCACCTTGAAGAATGTTTTGTTCTGCAGCAACCATAATTTTACGTACCACTCCGTCTTTTTGTGCAGCAATGTTATTTTCCATTTTCATAGATTCAATAACCATAAGTGTATCGCCACGTTTAACAACTTGTCCTTCTGATACTAATACTTTTAACACCTTACCAGGAAGTGGAGATTTCATCACTCCAGACACTGACTTAGAAGCTGCACTAGGAGTCGCAACAGGACGACGAACTGCAGTAGCTTGCATTACATCTGCTTCCACCTCTACTTGATATGATTTACCGTTTACTGTTACGTTAGATTTGCCGTTTTCTGCAGCCTCTACACCTACTTCGTAAACATTACCATTTATTGTAAATTTAAAATTTTTCATTTTACTTTATTTTTCGATTTAACGAATTAAATTATTTATACCAAATGTTTTAGAAGCCCAAGCCGAATTTGGATTCGACACTATAGTTAGGACTTTAGGTTCCACGTCGTGAACAGTTTCCTTACTTAACTGAATAGCCATAGCTATAGCTGCCAATTCTTCACCAGTAATATCAACTGGTTCTTCAGTAGCATTAGGAGTAGGCACAACGGCTACTGGTTTAAGTTCTTCTTTCTTTGGTGCATTTAGGCGTACCATTATAGCACCAAAGCCAAGTAAAACAAATACCAATAATATCAATAACAAAACCACAAGAGAAAAACCTATTAAGGTTATAATCAATGCGTTTGTCCAGTTTACTAATAGTACCATAATTATAAAGGAATATTAGAGTGTTTTTTAAGTGGATTAGTTAATCGTTTGTTTTTCAACGATTCAAATGCACGAATTACACGGAAACGTGTATTGCGAGGTTCGATAACATCATCAATATAGCCCATAGAAGCTGCTTGATATGGATTAGCGAATTTGTCGCGATATTCTGCTTCTTTTTCTGCAATGAATTTAGCACGTTCTTCTTTGTCTTCTATTGCAGCAATAGCTTTAGCTTGAAGCACTTCCACTGCACCAGAAGGACCCATAACTGCGATTTCGGCACCTGGCCAAGCATAGTTGAAGTCTCCACGAAGTTGTTTACAACTCATCACAATGTGAGAACCACCATAAGATTTACGGATAGTAACTGTTACTTTAGGCACTGTTGCTTCACCATATGCAAACATAAGTTTAGCTCCGTGAACAATAATACCTGAATATTCTTGACCTGTACCAGGAAGGAATCCAGGAACATCTACCAATGTAAGAATAGGAATATTAAATGCGTCGCAGAAGCGTACAAAACGAGCAGCTTTACGAGAAGCATCACAGTCTAACACACCTGCAAGACAGCTAGGTTGGTTTGCAATGATACCTGTAGAAACACCATTGAAGCGACCGAATGCACAAATAATGTTAGGAGCAAATTCTGGTTGAATTTCTAACACATCATTGTTATCCACGATAGAAGTAATAATTTCCTTCATATCGTAAGGTTTGTTTGGATTATCTGGAACTAATGTATTTAATGCATCATCTAAACGATCTACTGGGTCGTTACATGGAACAACTGGAGCATTTTCCATATTGTTTTGTGGAATGAAAGACATTAAACGACGAATAGTTGCCAAACCTTCTTGTTCATTTTCTGCACGTAAGTGAGCTACACCAGTTTTGGTAGAGTGTACTGCTGCACCACCTAATTCATCTACAGAAACAGATTCACCTGTTACAGATTTTACTACTTTTGGACCAGTGATAAACATATAACTGTTTTCTTCTGTCATCATAATAAAGTCTGTTAATGCAGGAGAATAAACTGCACCACCAGCACAAGGACCAAAAATTAATGAAATTTGAGGGACTACACCAGAAGCTAAGATATTACGTTCAAAGATTTCTGCATAGCCTGCTAATGCGTTTGGACCTTCTTGGATACGAGCACCACCAGAGTCATTAATACCGATGATAGGAGCACCCACTTTCATAGCTTTGTCCATTACATGACAGATTTTTAGAGCTACGGTTTCTGACAAAGAACCACCGAATACGGTGAAATCTTGTGCAAAAACAAATACCAAACGTCCATCTATAGTACCTTGACCTACTACCACACCATCACCTAAGAATTTATCTTTGTCCATTCCAAAGTTGGTACAACGATGTGTTACGAACATATCCATTTCTTCAAAACTACCTTCATCTAATAGCATTTCGATGCGTTCGCGAGCGGTTAGTTTGCCTTTACTGTGTTGTGAGTCAATTCTTTTTTGACCTCCACCTAAACGAGCTTTTTCTCTTAGCTCTATTAGGTTTTGAATTTTATCTGTTGCCATTATATTGATTAATGTTTAAATTAAAGTCTTATTTCTTTTCACAGAATTCTGTTAAGATACCTGCTGTTGATTTTGGATGAAGGAAAGCAATTGTCATACCTTCTGCACCACCACGAGGAGCTTTATCAATTAATTGTACGCCTTTTTCTGATACTTCTTGAAGACGAGCTTCTATATCATTAACTGCGTATGCAATGTGATGGAAACCACCGCGACCACCATTTTTTTCAATAAATTTAGCTACTGTACTTTCTGGGCTAGTTGGTTCTAGAAGTTCTATTTTAACTTCACCTACTTTTAAGAAAGCTGTTTTTACTTTTTGGTCTGCTACTTCTTCTATTGCATAGCATGTTAAACCTAGCACTCCTTCATAATATGGAAGTGCTTCTGCGATACTTGGAACTGCGATTCCAAGGTGTTCAATTTTTTGAGGAATCATAATTTGTTTGTTTAATTGGATTATATTAATTATTGTTTTTGTCTTTTAAAGATTCTAATAAGTGGCCACCCATTAATTTTCTCTTATAAATGAAGTAAGCCACAGTTTCTACCACAAATAGGCTTATAATAACTATATTTTGGGTTAAATCTCCCACTTTATAAAAATTAAGTGTTACAATAATAGCCCCAAATACCAACTGATTTAATGCATATAATGAAGAAACTACAAGATGAGAATGTTTATATTCATTACACAACAATTGGAACATGTGAATTCTATGAGGTTTGAAAATATTTTGCCCTGCCAATAGTCTTTGGATTACTGTCATTCCAGCTTCTAGATATACAGATACAAAAATAAATGCATAAACCACATTTGAGGTTTCCATTAATAATGATATTAACATATATACCATTACAAATCCTAAAACCACCGACCCAACATCACCTGCAAAACATTTGGCTTGTTTTCTAAAATTGAAGAATGTAAATACCAAAGTTGGAATGGCTGTATATAATATCAAACTATCATCCACAAAATCTACCACAAAAAAGTCTATAAGAGCAAAAACACATAGAGCAGAAATGGTAATTCCAGACATCATTCCATTCAGTCCATCCATAAAATTGTATAAATTTACGAAACCTATGGAGAAAATTACACCAACTATAACTAAAAGAATTAGCACTGAAGCATTCATCGCTAATATATCTACAGAGAAGTCTAGATATATCTGATAAAGCATTAATGCAACGGCAACTAATTGAACCACAAGCCTTATAAGAAACCATAAATCCTTCAAATCATCGATATAACTAACTATTGCTAGCATACTTATACCAATAAACAGAGCCCAAGGAATCTCCCAAGTAGAAAAGAGTACAGAAGAAATGATGTAGAAAATGTACGAAATGAAGAAAATAAAACCAGCACCTGTTACTACAGGTTTTGAATGCGAACTTCTGTGATTCACTCCAGCTAACAAGCCTTTTTTCTCTGCAAAAGGGAAATACAACCACAACGAAATCAATATCACCGCAATCGTTGCAATTACTAATAACGCTTCGTACATATTTAAATTATTTAGTATTTGATTGACAAAGTTACAAATAAATAAATAAAAAGAGTTATCTTTGCCAGAAAAAATTACCGTTTTGAAAGATAAAATTCTCATTATTTGCTGGACTAGCCTGTCTGAACTAATAATAGACCCGCACAAAGCCTGGGAACGCTTAAAAAGATTGAGCGGAGGGAGAAAAACACCCGTTTTCAAAGCTACTGTTTTTAGCATCATCTTAGCGGGGTTACTTAATTTTATAGGAACAAGCCTAGTGAGAACAGAGATAGACTTTATAGAAGGAGTAAAATCTGGAATTACTGTTATGTTTACTCTTTTCATTTCTGTTTATATTTCATCTTTCATAAATCTAATTACACTTGAAAACCAAACTAAAAAGAATGTTAGTTTAAGTGAGACATTTAATTTTACAGCTCTTTTGTATAGTTTATCTTTTCTCATTTACGCATTAGAGCCCATTTTAAGCATAGTTTTCTTCTATAAAGCTTTTTTACTTTATACTTTTTATATCGCATGGATAGGAACTGAATGTTTCATGGAAATACAAACAGAGCACAGAGCTGTATTTACCTCTGTATGTGGGATTTCAGTTTTACTAACACCTATTGTTATAAACAAAATATTAACATTATTAATGCCAGGATTGATATGAGTGCAGGGGTAAATATAAAAAACAAGAAGGCTTCATTTGATTATGAAATCTTGGATACATACGTAGCTGGAATAGTTCTTACTGGTACAGAGATAAAATCTATACGTGCAGGTAAAGCTAGTCTAGTAGATACCTTTTGTGTTTTTATAGACGGAGAATTATGGGTTAAGGGCATGCACATAAGTGAATATTTTTATGGCTCATATAATAATCACAAGGCAGATAGAGATAGAAAACTTTTACTTTCCAAAAAAGAACTAATTAAGTTACAAAAGGGACTACAAGATAAGGGTTTCACTATAGTACCAACATTATTGTTTATTAATGAACGTGGACTTGCTAAATTGAAAATTGGTCTTGCCAAAGGTAAAAAACAATATGACAAACGCCAATCTTTAAAGGACAAAGATGACAAACTTAGCATGGCTCGCGCCAAACAACAAAGTTATTAATTTATGAAAATAGTCATTGCCGGAGCCGGTGATGTGGGCACACACTTGGCCAAAATGTTATCTAAAGAAAATCATGAGATTATTCTTCTAGACCAAAAAAAAGAAAAAATTAAAGCACTTGAGGTTAATTATGATATATTAGCCGTTATAGGTTCTCCTACTTCACTTAAAAGCTTAAGAGAAGCACAAGTTCCTTCTGCAGACCTCTTTGTTGCTGTTACTCCATACGAAAGTACCAACCTTACTGCATGTGTATTGGCAACCAATTTAGGTGCCCAAAAAACATTAGCTCGTATTGATAATCAAGAATATTTATTCCCAAAAAACAAAGAATTTTTTAAGTCCATAGGCATCGATTCACTTATCTACCCAGAAATGTTGGCTGCAGATGAGATAGTCAATGGGCTAAAAAAAGGTTGGGTACGCCAATATTTGGATTTTTCTGATGGTGCTCTAGTGGTACTTGCTACCAAAATAAGAAGTGCATCTCCACTATGCAAAAAACAATTATCAGAGGCTTTCCTTGACAACACCAAAGTGCGTGTAGTAGCAATTAAGCGTGGCAGCAGAACTATAATTCCTAGTGGCAAAGACCATATTTATTCAGGCGATATAGTCTATTTTATTACCACACAAGACGGAGTGGAAGAAGTGAGAATCCAATCTGGAAAGGAAAACTTTGAGATAGGTAGTACTATGTTCTTAGGAGGTAGCCGCATAGGTCTAAAAGCCATCGAGGAACTTTCTAGTAGAATGAATATTAAGGTCATAGAACAAGACAAAGAAAAGAGCTACAAAATCCTAGAACAAGTAGATAACGCATTGGTTATCAACGGAGACGGACGAGATTTAACTCTTTTGAAACAGGAAGATATAGAAGAATTTGATGCTTTCGTAGCTCTAACAGAAAATTCAGAAACTAATATCTTGGCTTGTCTGACAGCAAAAAAAATGGGAGTAAAACGCACCATAGCAGAAGTAGAAAACATGGACTATATTGCTATGGCAGAAAGTCTGGATATTGGTGCTATTATTAACAAAAAGATTATCTCTGCTAGTCACATCTACCAGTTAATCTTAGGTGGAAATGTTTCTGTAAAATGTCTTACTTTCGTAGATGTACTAGTTGTGGAATTGGTTGCTGAATCAGACTCAGAAATCACCAAAGATGCTCTTAAAAACCTAAAACTTCCACAAAACATCATCATAGGTGGACTAGTAAGAGATGGTAAGGGAATTGTGGCTGTTGGTGATACTCATATCCAAAATGGAGACAGAGTTACAGTGTTCTGTGGTGAAGATACCATAAAAAAAGTAGAAAAGTTATTCAAATAAGATGAAAGCGATAGACATTAAATTAGTGGTTCGTATCATGAGTTTCTTACTCTTGATAGAAAGCTTTTTTATGTTAATTTCTGCAGGTGTAGGTTTCTATTATAATGAACCAAGTATGAAATTTCTCATACTATCATCTATTACAACTAGTGTTTTGGGTGTAGTAGGGATAGTTTCTACCCCTAGAATTAACCGTAACATGCACAAAAGAGAAGGTTACTTAGTGGTAGCCCTTGTTTGGGTGGTATTCTCTGTATTTGGCATGCTACCTTCATATTGGAGTGGTTATATTCCCAATATTACAGACGCATTCTTTGAGACTATGTCTGGATTTAGTACCACTGGGGCTACTATTATACAAGATGTAGATAATTTTCCTCATGGACTAATGTTCTGGCGTTGTCTTCAACAATGGCTCGGCGGTATGGGTATTGTGGTATTATCATTGGCAATATTACCTCTTATTAGTGAAGGAGGTATGACGCTATTTTCTGCAGAATCAACAGGTCCTACCAAAGATAAAATCCACGCTAAAATTAGTTATACTGCCAAAGTTTTTTGGGGCACTTATATAGGGTTAACAGGTCTTAATGCATTCTCGCTTTGGTTGGGAGGCATGGGAATATTTGATTCTATTTGTCATGCCCTAACCACACTTTCTACAGGTGGTTTTTCTACTAAATCCGCAGGATTAGGACACTGGCAATCACCTCTATTAGAATACATTACAATTGTATTTATGTTTCTTGGAGGTACAAACTTTACGCTATATTTCTTCCTCTTCAAAGGACAATTCAGAAAAATATTCTCTAATGAAGAGTTTAAATACTATATCTTTACAGTTCTGCTATTCGCTACGCTGATATGTAGTTGTTTAATATTACATCACATAGAATACTCATGGGAAAACGCCATTAGAGACTCACTTTTCTATGTGTTATCCATGATTACAACCACAGGACAAATTACTACAGACTTTATGCAGTGGCCTCCATTTGTATTTACGCTTCTATGGATAGTAATGCTACTTGGTGCATCATCAGGTTCTACATCTGGTGGAATTAAAATAGCCCGAATTATTCTTTTAATGAAGAATAGCTACTACGAATTTAAAAGATTAATTCACCCCAATGCTGTAATTCCAGTTAGATACAACGACCAAATAATACAACCTCAAATGATAAATAATGTGCTAGCATTCGTTGTGCTATACTTAGTTATAGTATTGATTAGTACAGTTATTTTCACGGCTACGGGATTGAGTTTTGAGGACGCATTTGGTGCATCGGCTTCTGCCTTGGGCAACGTTGGACCAAGTATTGGTACTATAGGCACTGGCAACTTCTCTCACTTTACAGCACCTGCAAAATGGTTGATGTCTTTCTTAATGCTAGTTGGACGTTTGGAACTATTCACTGTGCTTATTTTATTTACCCCAAGTTTCTGGAAAAAATAATCCTTTTTGCAAAATAAGATGACGGATGAACATATTTTCTTAGCCAGACAAACAGAAGGACGCAAAATAGTAGCAACTAAGCTTCCTTCTTGGGCAGAAAATATGTCTATCTTGTTTCCTGTGAAAATCTCTTTAGAGCAATGTTCTTCTGAGGCAACTGCCTTGTACAAAGCAGGATTGGTAAGCGGAGAGAGTTTGGTAGACCTTACGGGTGGTTTCGGCGTGGATTGCTCTTTTCTTAGCAAAAACTTTTCTTCTGTAGACTATGTGGAGCAAAACGAGGAATTGTGCCAAATTGCTGAACACAATTTTGCTGCGTTGGGTCTAAACATTAGAGTAAACAATGCGGAAAGTGTGAGTTTTTTGGCAGACATGCCATCTGTAGACTGCATCTACATAGACCCTGCTCGCCGCGACGTAAAGGGCAAGAAAACTGCCGATTTGAGCCTTTGTAGTCCCAATTTATTGGAAATAAGAGATATTTTATTAAAAAAATGCAATACTCTACTCATAAAATTATCTCCAATGTTTGATATTAGTTCGGCACTAGAGGTATTTCCAGAATGCAAACAAGTACACGTAGTGTCGGTTAAAAACGAGTGTAAAGAACTATTGCTTTTAGTGGAAGGTGGGTTTTGTGGAGAAACGGAGATTGTTTGCGTAGATTTAGATGAGTTAGGAGTGAGGAGTGAGGAGTTAGGAGTTAGAAGTAAGGAAATCTTATTGATAGTAAATTATTCTATGCCTAAAAACTACCTTTACGAGCCTTACGCTTCTATTATGAAGGCGGGATTGTTTAAAACTGTTGCTAATAAGTATAATGTGCAGAAATTACACCCTAGCACTCATCTTTATACTTCTGAGGAACTTGTGCCTAATTTTCCTGGCAGAAGTTTTGAGATAAAAAAAGTAACTAAAGTACAAAGAAAAGAAATTCAAGATATAGATAAAGCAAACCTGAGCATCAGAAATTTTCCTGGCAACGTAGCAGACTTAAAAAAGAAATTAAAACTGAAAGATGGTGGCGACATATACATTTTCGCTAGTACGCTAAGTGATAATAGTAAAGTGCTAATCATCTGCGAGAAATGCTAAAATGTTATACATTAAAAATTGCGAGTAGAGCTCTTCACGGGATTTTATTTATGATTAACTACAAAAGCTAAACTCACTCCGTTCAAACAACGCTTTTGTTTAACGTTAATCATTTCATAAAATCTATTTCCGCTCATCGCAATATCGCATTTTTAAGTATAACATTTATACAAACAAAAACAAAAAACAACAATGATATTCCCAAAGAATTTCGAAGAGAAAATAGAATTTGACAAGATTAAGGCACTTATTCAGGCAGAATGTCTGTGTGATATGGGCAAAGAAGAAATTCAGGCTTTATGTTTTTCTTCTGACCCTACCATAATCAAATCTCAAACAGGACTCATAGCAGAATTTATGCGTCTTATGAATGAGACTTCTAATGAATTCCCTTTGGATGGATATTATGATATAAGAACATATATAAAAAGGATTCAAACAGAGGGAGCTTATATCACAGAGGGGGAACTCTTTGAACTTTACAGATCAATATTGGCAGTTGGGGCATTGGTAAGATTTTTTAGAATACTAGAGGAGCAAGATTTTCCACTGCTTATTGCTTTTGGAAACAGGGTGGAAGCCTTTCCAGAAATAACACAATACCTTTCTAGAATCTTAGACAAATATGGCAATATAAAAGACTCTGCATCAACTTCTTTAGCACAAATTAGAAGAGAAAAGCAAGTGTTAAATGCCTCTATTTCCAAACTTATAAGTCAGATTATTAGAACAGCTCAAAGCGAAGGTTACATTGACAAGGAGTGCTCACCAGTGCTTCGCGACGGAAGATTGGTAATCCCTATTGCACCTGCATTTAAGCGTAAACTAGGCGGTATTGTTCACGACGAATCTGCCACAGGAAAGACTGTTTTCGTAGAACCGAGCCAACTAGTAGAAGTGAACAATAAAATTAGAGAATTAGAGGCTGATGAACGCAGAGAAATTATCAAAATCTTGATAGAAACTGCCAATTTTATACGCCCACATAGTGAGGAACTACTTTATAGCAACCACTTCTTGGCAGAAACAGACGCACTTCGTGCAAAATCTATATTTTCTACCAAAATAGGTGCAAGACTTACCCAATGTGTAGAAAAACCTTTTATAGAATGGAAAAATGCCATTCATCCTCTGCTGCTTTTGTCTTTTAAAGAACTCAACAAAGAAGAAAATATAGTTCCTCTAAACATTACTCTCAACGAAAAACAGAGAATTTTATTAATTTCTGGACCAAATGCAGGTGGAAAATCTGTTTGTATCAAAACCGTTGGACTTTTACAATATATGTGGCAGTGCGGACTACTTATACCCGCTCTAGAAGATAGTGTAGTAGGTATTTTTGATAATATTTTCATTGATATAGGTGACGAACAGTCACTAGAAAATGACCTAAGTACCTATAGTTCGCACCTAAATAACATGAAATTCTTCCTAAAAAATGGGAATCACTCCACCCTACTCATTATAGATGAATTTGGCAGTGGAACTGAGCCTCTTATTGGCGGAGCCATTGCAGAAGCAGAACTAAATAAATTTAATCAAAACAAATGTTTTGGGGTTATTAATACTCACTATACAAACCTAAAACACTTTGCCAACCACACAGAAGGAGTGGTAAATGGTGCTATGCTATACGATAGACACCTTATGAAACCTCTTTTTATGCTTAGCATTGGTAATCCGGGTAGTTCTTTTGCTGTGGAAATAGCCAGAAAGATAGGTCTTCCAGAAGATGTTATTAATCAAGCAGCAGAAATAGTGGGCAAAGAGCATTTGGAATATGATAAGAATCTGCAAGACATAGTCCGTGACAAGCGTTATTGGGAAAACAAACGCCAACAAGTGAGAATGAAGGAAAAGAAACTAGAAAGTACCAATAAACAGCTTCAAGACAGACTAGAACAAATAGAAAAAGAAAGAAAAGAAATCATCAGAAAAGCAAAACAAGAGGCCAAAGACCTTATTCAAGATACCAATGCTACTATAGAAAACACTATTAGGCAGATAAAACAAGCCAAGGCTGACAAAGAAAAGACAAAGGCTATTAGGCGTTCTCTAGAAGAGAAAAAATCTGAACTTAGCGACAAACCCAAGGTGGAAAAACCTGTAATTCAGACCACTAATGAGGAAATAAAAGTGGGTGACAATGTGGTCTATGGCGAACATATAGGCGAAGTGATGAGCATTAGTGGCAAAAAAGCAGTGGTGGCACTAGGTGGTATTTCTTCTACTATCAATCTGGGATTACTCAAAAAAGCCAAGAGAAAAGATGTAAGAAAACAAGAACAGAGAACTGTTTCTGCCCTTTCTAGTATAGAAACCCTAAGACAACGAAGCCTTAAATTTAAAACTCAACTAGACATCAGAGGTTTACGCCTAGATGAGGCTATGCAAACCGTGATGTACTACATAGATGACGCTATGATGGTAGGTGTAGGCGAAGTGAGAATCTTGCATGGCACAGGCACTGGTGCTCTACGCCAAATGGTACGTGAATACCTCAGCACCATTAGTGGTATTTCCTTCAAAGACGAGCATGTCCAACTCGGCGGTGCAGGAATAACGGTAGTAACTTTCAGATAATCTTGGTTTGTAGCTTTGCTACAAACCAAGATTATACGCTACCCCTATTATATGACTTCCCACCTTATTTGTAACTTCATGCTCAAACATATAGTAGAACTCAAGACCATTCATAGAATCTATCTTCCATTCTACGCCTGCTCTGTAGTTTGCTTTTGAAACCCAATTGGATATATCCACATTCTTTTTTAATGGATTATACATTTCTGCAGAAATATATGGTTTTAAATGTTTATTCATAAAACTATAATTAAGTTTTAGGCGTGAGCGAAGTTGCCAATCTACAGAAGAAGAGTATGTCATTTGTGGCATTTCTCTTAGAGAAAGATTAAATCTACCGAAACTCACGTTTGGTTGAAGTACAAATTTTACCCTATGTCTAAATTGGAAATAATCTTTTGCTTTTTGAAGTACTTGAAACTCATATACTGCACCCATTGAGAAATTTTTATGTGCATTATATGTAATTCCCAATCCTGAATATATTCTATCAAATTTAGAAGAATTATCCTTGAAACGAGCCTCTTCTGTCCAATTTAACGTTATTGCTTTTATTGGTTTGTAGTTTAAAGAAAATGAAGCACGTGTTCTAAAGTCTTGCACAAACACATCGCCTGCAAATAGATGAGACACGATGAAAATACAAGATAAAAGTAATAAAAGTTTCTTTTTCATTAGATTAATGGGTTTTATTTTCTATTATTTGTGTAACAATCTTCAAACATTTGTCTAGTCCCAATTTTGAACTATTTAGGCATATATCATAGCTACTTGCTGCACCCCACTTTTTCTCTGTATAGAAATCGTAATAAGCAGCACGAGATTTGTCTATTCCATTAATCACTTCTGTTGCCTTTTCTACAGAAATTCCTTCATATTCTGCCACACGAGACACTCTATCATTAAAATCTGCAGTTACAAATATAGATAAAACATCTGCATTGTCTCGCAATATATAATCTGCACATCTACCAACAAAAATGCAATCTCCTTCTTCTGCTATTTTTCTTATCACTTCACTCTGCATACAGAAAAGTGAGTTTCCCGAAAGCATTGAATCACTACAACTACAGCTACTACCGTATGAAAAACTATTAAGTATCATAGAAAAGAAACTATCTGTAGGTTTTTCATCTACCTTACTAAAAAACTCTCCAGCTATACCTGTTTCTTCTGATACGCGATTTATTAAATCTTTATCATATAGTGGAATATTATAGTGTTTAGATAGCATTTGAGCTAGTCTTCGTCCACCACTACCATATTGTCTGCCTATTGTTATTATCATAGTATAGAAGATATTTGTCCTTTTTTCATTTTTCTTATCTCTAGAGAAACCATTACCAATGCCACCACAGCAGAGATTCCATCTGCTATTGGCATACTCCACCAAACACCATCAGTACCCATGTATCTAGGTAAAATGAGCAAGAATGGTATTAAAAACAACAATTGTCTATTGGTAGAAAGGAATAATGCTTTTTTTGCCAATCCCACAGATTGGAAGAAGTTATTTGCCACCATTTGGAAACCTATTAATGGGAAAAACATTGTTACCACTTGAATGGCATGTTCAGATAAATCTAACAATTGCGTGTCGGTGGTAAATGGTTTTATTATTATTTCTGGGAAGAATTGGCATACTATTAGTGCTATCGTAGTTAGAGAAATAGCATAAACTTCTGTAAGTGTAAATGCCTTTAAAACCCTATCATATTGTTTTGCTCCATAGTTATAACCTGTTATGGGTTGCATACCCTGATTAAATCCCATAACTATCATAACAAAGAAAAATACCAAACGATTCACAATGCCGTATGCCCCTACATACATATCTCCACCATATTTTAGTAAACCTGTGTTTATTAACATAACCACCACACAAGCCAACGCATTCATAAAGAATGGAGCCATACCTATAGAAAGCATTTGCTTTACTATTTTGGCTCTAAAGTTAAAGATATATCTTTTGAATCTTAAGCTTTCGCTTTTCACTGAGAAATGATGAGTCACTATAGCCAATGATAATGTCTGAGCACAAATAGTTCCCAATGCAGCCCCCATAATGCCCATTCCCATCACTATAATAAAGATATAATTGAATACCACATTGGTAACCACTGCCACCAAAGTTATATACATAGCCTTGGAAGGATAACCCGTAGCTCGCATCACACTATTTAGACCCAAATATAAGTGAGTTACAACATTACCAACTAGCAATACTTTCATATAATCTCTAGCGTATGAGATTGTAGCATCACTAGCTCCGAAGAAATACAGAATAGGATCTAAGAATATTAATGAAACTATGGCAAATAGTACACCTATTACTAAATTTAACAAGACCACATTTCCCAAAGCCATTTCTGCTCCAAACTTATCTTGCTGACCCAATTTCACAGACACCACAGTGGTGGCACCAATACCTACCATAGCCCCAAAGGCTGCAGAAAGATTCATAAATGGGAAACATACCGATAAACCAGCCAATGCTAATGGTCCTACACCCCTACCAATAAACATACTATCCACTATATTATATAGAGAACTAGCAGTCATTGCCACAATGGCAGGAAGAGAATAATGTAAAAGAAGGGAACCAATACTTTTGGTTCCCAATTCTTGTGTTTTAGACATATAATGAAATTTATACAGCTTTAAAACTCATATCTAAGCTCTTAACTGAGTGAGTTAGAGCTCCTACAGAGACAAAATCTACACCGCATTCTGCATAATCACGAAGTGTATCAAATGTGATACCACCAGAAGACTCTACTTCATATCGACCTGCTATTAAATCTACAGCTTTTTTAGTGTTTTCAATATTAAAGTTATCCAACATAATACGATTTACACCACCTATAGCTAAAACTTGATTCAATTCATCGAAGTTACGAACTTCTATTTCTATTTTTAGGTCTTTGCCTTTTGCCTTGCAATAATCTTGTGCACGACGAATAGCATTTTCTATACCTCCTGCAAAATCTACATGATTATCTTTCAATAAAATCATATCAAACAGACCTATACGGTGATTGGTACCACCACCTATCTTAACTGCTTGTTTTTCCAAAAGGCGAAGTCCTGGAGTGGTTTTACGAGTATCCAAAACCTGTGTTTTTAATCCTTCTAGACATTTTGCGTATTTACGTGTAACAGTTGCCACACCGCTCATACGTTGCATAATATTAAGCATTAAGCGTTCAGTTTGAAGCAAAGAAAGAATTTTACCTTCTACATCAAATGCTATATCACCAGGTTTTACCTCATCACCATCATTTAGGTACTGAGTCATTTTTAGTTCAGGGTCAAATGCAGCAAAAATACGTTTTGCAATTTCCACACCTGCCAATACACCTGTCTCTTTAATGATTAAACGAGACTTTCCCATAGCGGTTTCTGGGATACATGAAAGTGAAGTATGGTCGCCATCACCTATATCTTCTGCGAACCAATACTTGATTAAATCATCTAATTGATCATTCAGTGACATCATCTATTCTAAATTGTTGAATTAATTTTTTATCTATATTTTTTCTAAATAGGGCATATAAACGATAGGAACGCCCCGCAGAAGAAATGCTAATAATACAAAAACTAGAATTTTCTCTTTCTCCATGATGTGAGATTTTGCAAGAAGCAGAAGGATTATTTCCTATAAAATCTGAGATTTTTTGCATTGCATAATCCTTGTTACACACCACACTTTCCCCTAGCATGGAGAGTTCCAATTGAGAATCAAACATTTGTTCAAGTCCCTTTATATCTCCAGTATTTATGGTTCTACATATCTGTTGCACAGATTTCTCAGTAGCGAAAGCAGTTGTTGCTAACACCATAAATAAAATGGTCCATATATAATGTAAATTTATACGCATCTCACAGGCACTTCTACCCATCATAGATACAAAGATACTAATATTTTTCAACTTATTAATATCTAAGTCATATTTTTTTAGTCTATCACCTCTTTAATGTAAAATGACCACATATAGTCGCTTTCTGTCCTGGGGTAATAATTAAATACCAATAATCATCATTTGGCATAGGATGACCATTATAATTTCCGTCCCAACCTGAAAATTCGGTAGCCTTAACACTTAACAACTTACGATGAAAACGATCGTAAATCTCTACTGTTGCACTAGGATAAGATTCTATACCTTCAACATTCCATATATCTGCAACCCCATCTGCGTTAGGAGAAAAATACTCCATAGGATCTAAAGGAACTGCCTCTGGCAATGGTTCGGGTTCTGGATTTGGAAGAGGGTTTGGGTCTGGTATTGGGTCTGGCATTGGGTCTGGGACAGGATCTAGGTCTGGTGTTTGTTCGGGTATTATAGTTAGATTTAATATCTTAGTAATCAGATACCATGAGTTATTACTTCTCTTTTCTTTATAAGAATACTCATATCTCCCAGACTCAGAATAGCTTTCGCCATTTCCATTTGTCCAGACATAAGGAACTTGTGTCACAGTTATTTCTACATTCTCAACAACCTCTTCTACACATTCTTTAGGAGATATTTTAAAATCCTCATAAATTACTTTTTCTATTGGATAATAACGTTGAAACATTATATTATCCAAACCAAAATCATTAGCACCAAAAGAAGAAGCACTATTAGTAAGCACTATTTCTGCATCGTAACAATCTGTAGGTGCAGTCCAATAAATTCCCTCTCCATAAGTCCTCCAATCATGATGGTTTATCTCCTTTTCCTCCAACAACTCTTCTGTATGTTCAATACCATTTGAGTCTTTATACTTTAATTTAAAAACCACCCTTCCATATTCTTGCAATATAATTCCTGGACCATTATTCGTGGTACAAGTAGTTACTGCCATATATGAAAATTGGTATTTTTGTCCTTTTTCCAATGGAGTTCTAAGTTTGGCACTATACGCCACTCCGCCAGGATTACTATCTCCATCTAATTCCAGAAAATAATCTCCCCCCTTTGTTAAATCTGGCTCACGCAAATTTAACCCTTTGGTGCACAAACGATAATATCCTGGGAATTTATCCTGTACAATATTACCATTTTCATCTGTTATCAACTGTTTTGGGGTGAAATAACCATCTAACTCATAAAAGTCATATGAACTAGAAAAACCATTATAATGATTATTTTCTGAACTTGCATCCTCAAAATCACCATTTTCTATAAGATTTTTAGACAAAGTCATTCCTGTATAATAAATAACCCTATTACGAAGAAATAATGTTTCACCTTCCACTATTTGAGGGCAATAAACCTCTAGCGTATTTTTATTAAAAGCTTCTGGCAATGATTCTTCTCTATTATCCTTAATCATAACCCACTCCAACTTATCTGCTACTGTTTCTGCACTTAATATAACTGTATCTCCATTACATGGGGTAAGTTCCTCCAACTTTATTTCTAGTTCTGGAGGCAAAACCGGTTGTGGATTTGAATTATACTCAAAAAGTTCTGTTATTGGTAGAGGAGAAGCATCCACTACGCACATATATTTACCTTCGCTAAGAGGTTTGTATTTATCATTTGTAACACCTTTACATGTTACTGCGTACTCATATTTTTTAGTAATAGTACTAAATTTATACCATTCATACTTCACACCAGTATTATTTGGTATAAATGTAGGAGGTCCAAGCACGCCTTTATCATTTTTTTCTTTTCCTTGAACTGGGTGTATATTTTCTGGTAAAACTGCAGGAGGTGTATCTTTGGTAGGATCAAAATCTGCCCACATAGGGAGAATAAATCCTATAATGCTAATATAAAGTAGTAAAAGCTTTTTCATAATTCTTTGTAAGGTTATGCAAAGATAACCATTTATCTTTATATCTTTGTGATATGAATAAGATATTTGACCCATATAGAAGAAAATACGTGGCCGCAACACCAGAAGAAGAGGTCCGTCAATGGTTCTGCAGCTTTCTTACCAAAGAAAAGAACTATCCCATGGTGGCTATCGCAAATGAATGTACCATCAACATCAATGGTCTATCTCAACGTTGTGATACTATAGTTTATAAGCAGGGCAACCCTGTTATGCTAGTAGAATACAAAGCACCTAGTGTAAAAATAAGCCAAGATGTAATAAATCAGGCATTGAGATATAATAGTAAACTGCATGTTCCATATATAGTTTTATGCAATGGGAATCAGATATTTTGCATTAAGATAGACTATTCAAATCTTTCTTCCAATTTTTTAAGTGATATACCTAATTTTGAAGAACTTTAAGTGAATTTATTATGAAGATAACATTAATGGTAGTAGGCAAAACAGTAGATAAGTCTCTAATTCAGATGATAGAAGATTATGTAAAGAGACTTAAATTCTACACCGACTTTGAAATGGTAATTATTCCAGACCTAAAGAATAATAAGAATATGCCATTTGACGTGCAAAAAGAAAAGGAAGGAGAAATGATTTTGCGTAGCCTAAACGACTCTGACGATGTAATACTTATGGATGAACATGGAAAAGAATTTTCTTCTGTAGAGTTTGCTTCATATATTCAGAAAAAGATGACTTCTGGACTCAAACGCCTAGTATTCATAATAGGTGGTCCTTATGGATTCTCTCCTGCGGTGTATGCTCGTGCTGGTGGAAAAATCTCACTTTCTCGCATGACATTCTCCCACCAAATGGTACGCCTCATCTTCACCGAACAACTATACCGAGCCTTCACCATCCTAAAAGGCGAACCATATCATCATGAGTAGGGATGTTAGTTAGGGGTTACAACAAAAAATCTTCGATTTTGGCTCCGGCGGCTATTTTTTCGCGGATTTGAGTAGAAGAGATTGGGAATAGTGGAGCTCCATGCAGTATTTCTACATTTGGGAGAGTGGTTTCTGTTGTTTCAGAGCCTTCTCGTGGATAAACCATTACCCCATATTCTGAAAGAATACGTTCGTAGTCTTTCCATTTATTGAAAGTAGGCAGGTTGTCGCCACCTATTAGGATTTTGAAATGATAGTCTGGATATTTCGCCTTTAAAGCATCTAGAGTAGTAATGGTATATGAAGGCTTTGGAAGCGACATTTCTATATCACAGACTTTTATTTTTGGGTTGTTTTTCACAGCCCTGCGCACCCACTCTATTCGGTCGGCATCTGGATATAGAAATTTATCTTGCTTAAAAGGATTTTGAGGCGACACCACAAGCCATAGTTCTTCTATATCGGTTCTGTTTTCTAGAACCCACTCTGCCAACCCCACATGACCCGCATGAATGGGATTGAACGAACCGAAATAGAGTAGAATGCTGCGCATTAGTTAGGAGTTTAAAAACTTATTCACCACTTCTAGCGCTTCTGCCTTGGCTTTTTCTAGGTCGTCGTTTACAATTACTGCATCAAACTGAGGTGCAAAGGTCATTTCCGCAGCAGCTTTTGCTACACGTTGTTCCACTTCTTCCTCTGGTTCTTGACCACGAAGTGTTAAACGCTTGCGAAGTTCTTCTACAGATGGTGGCATAATAAAGATAAGAAGTGCCTCTTCGCCATACATTTTCTTTATGTTTAAACCTCCTTTCACATCGACGTCGAACATAGTTGCTTTGCCTTTTTCTGCAATACGGTTCACTTCACTCTTTAGAGTACCATAAAAACGGTCTGGATAAACTTCCTCGTATTCTATAAACTCATCATTAGCAACACGTTTTTTAAATTCTTCCGCACTTAGAAACCAATACTCCACACCATTTTGCTCTGCTCCACGCACAGGACGAGAAGTGGCAGAAATAGAAAACTCTGCATTTATTCCTTTTTCTAATAGATAGTTGATAATGGTACTTTTACCAGAACCAGAAGGAGCCGAAAAAACTACTAACTTCATAAATTATAATACGTTTAGGACTTGTTCTTTTATTTTCTCTAATTCGTCTTTCATATTTACTACAAGCACTTGTAGTTCACTACAGTTTGATTTAGAACCAAGAGTATTGATTTCACGACCCATTTCTTGTGCAATGAAACCTAGTTTTTTGCCACAAGCAGGTTCTTTCTCCATGGTTTCTATGAAATAGTCTAAATGTTTAGCCAAGCGTTGTTTTTCTTCGCTAATATCTAGTTTTTCTATGTAGAAAATCATTTCTTGTTCCAATCTGCCAGAGTCCAATGACACTTTTTCTTCAAGTGCCGCAAGGTTTTCTTCTAGACGAGCTTTGATTTTATCTATTCTAGACTTTTCATAATTTGGCACCTCTGCCAAATAACCTCTAATGGTATCAATTCTTTCTATAAAGAATGCTTTAAGTCCTTCACCTTCTTGACTTCTAAACTCATTTAAAGCCTTAATAGCATCTTTCACAGCAGTCAAAGTTTTTTCCCATTCTTCTTCAGAGAGTTCTTCATTTTGCTCTGCCCTAAGCACTTCTGGCATTCTCATTATCACTGTAAACCAATCATTTGGAAGTGCAACTCCTGTTTCTTCAGAGATTTCTTTTATTTGGTTTAGGTAATTATTAAAAGCTACTTTATTAATCTGCACTCCAGCAGAAGCCTCAGACACCTGGTCCACCATAAGTGAAAATTCCACCTTTCCGCGACCCAATTCCTGTTGAATAAGATTTCTTATTTCCAGTTCTTTACTTCTGTAAAAACTATTAATCTTGGTATATAGGTCTAATTGTTTACTATTAAGAGACTTAATCTCTATAACAACTTTCTTGTCTGTAAATTCACTAACGGCTTTACCAAAGCCAGTCATGGACTGCATCATAATATCTTCTTTTTTATTTAACGTCCACAAAGATAACAAAAAACCGAGACACTTCTAACGAATGCCTCGGTTTTTTGTTTTAATCAACCTTTATATAGTTTATACCATCGGGAAGCAATACATATCTGTCATGTTCCTCAAAATTTTCGGAGAAGATACTATAATCAGTATGAGAATAAATAGAATCCAATTCTATATTAGCAATATCACATACCGAGTAAAATATATTATCAGCATTTAATCTAACATCTTTTCTACTATTTGCCAACTCAATCTTTTTAGGAAAATTAGATGCATACATATCTGAATACCAAAAAATAAACGGAACATGATATTCTGTTTTTATCGGACTACAATCACCTCCATGACCACCTCCCGTTGGCGTAATATTCTCTCCGTGGTCAGATACAAAAATAAATGTAGAAACTGTATTTTGTTGCTTAATCTTATCAATTATACCACTTAGAATCCAATCTTGGTACAACATAGAATTATCATAAGCATTGATATACAAGCTATCACTCTTCACATTTGCAGAAGTTTTAAAATTTGGTTTCCAAATATCATAATTACTTTCATAATTTGTATATGGGTGATGATTACCTTTAAACTCAACAATAAAGAAAATATTATCATCTGATGATTTTATCAAAGAATCCATTTTAACAACAATATCTCTATCACCAGAAACTTCTTCTCCATTTATTATCTTATTAGGTAAAACAATCAATGAATCTGTTCCTAATGTTAGATATTTTTCATAAGACAACAAATTCCCTCCAGCAACAATCACGTAGGTTTTAAAACCAACCTCTTTAAATGCCTGCACAATGCCTTTTTCTTTATAATTCAACTCATAATTCAACGGAGTTGCCCTAGTTACAACTTGAGGAACAGAAAACATAGTTAAACAAGCAGTTGAGTAATAATTATTAAATGAAATCAGATTCTTAGTACTATCTAGTAAAGGAGTAGTTTTTCTATTATATCCATTAAGTGACAATTTATCAAATCTCATTGATTCCCCAATTGCTAAAACATGGATTTCACGTTTGTCACTTACCTGTTTAGATGCATTAAATGTAAAATTTTCTGCTTCCTTTATGGATTTCTTTACCTGTTGAATCTTTGTAATATTATATATCTGATAAGGAACATTATAAGGAGGTCTATTAAAAATTCTCGTAGGTATAAAATACTCATACGTTAATTTATTTTTATATGAATTAGTAATCTTATATTTCACAAATACAGACGGCAGAATAATAGATACAAGGATAAATAGAATACAAATCCTTATATTTCTCTTTGCATTTACATTGTAAAAATAAACAGAAAGTGCTGATAACACTAATATTGGTATCCACTGCCAACAAATATGTACATTAGCTTGAATAAACTCAGTTCCTTCTGTAGTATCTGTCATAAGAATTGCCAAAATATTCCCAGATACAACATAATTATCAAACAAGATTACCGTAGTATATTCAAGGAGTGTACAAATAGTAATAATAAATACAAGACTATAGAAAATTATCTTATTTCTAACTAATAATAATAGCGATAACAATGGCAACGCATACAATAAACTTGTGAATAAGTAACTTAGCCCAGCATCTTGAGTAAAAAAATATGCTATATTAGGGTATAATGCAAGTGTAAAAAGTAAAATAGGAGATAAGAAAGATTTTAATTCTTTAGTAGCCATTATCGCAATTAATATATCACGGCAAGGGCTACTTTTACCGTTGGTTCTTTTCTCTAGAATAAGACATAAAAAAAGCGTGAAGCCCTGCACTGTCGCTCGCTTCACTTCTTGAGGCTCGTAGGAAGTTGCCCTGTCTGTCGAAACGAGCAACGCAATAGCCCCACGCCGATATGTTATCATAGCACACAATACACCCACGCCTATAGCGGACACTGCACGCAGTGTCCCTACACAAGGGGAATGTGTGGATATTAGAATACACACCCACGGGGCATTCACGTTGCTTTGTTTTTGACAGACAATTTGAAATTTTCCTACGATTTCAAGAAGTCAAAACCAAAGCGTAGTAAACGCCTTTTAATATGTCTTGTCCCACCCTCCCGCTCAACACATGGTAAAGCATCGGCGTAGGACATCACAAAAGTAAGAAATTATCTCTAATATTTTAGCATATATTGCACAAAATAACTATATTTTGTTTTTGATATTAAGTGTGACGACAACTAACACTAAAAACCCGAGACATTACTAATGAATGCCTCGGGTTTTTGTTTTGTATTGTTTCTCTATTATTGTTTGAATAATTTGATTACTTCCATGATAGAGGTTGCGGTTTGTGAGATGTTTGTTGCTGCAGTTTGAGCTTTGTCAGTTGCTTCTGTAACTTTTTCTGTATCAACTTTGCTTGCTACTGCTTGTTTTAATCCATCAACTACTGCATCTGCATTGACATCGCTAATAAGACCTGTAGCACCTTCTACTAAGCCTTTTGAAAAATCGGTATAGTTTACAGAACCTTTTTCTGCATTTTTAATTTGTTGTGCTTGAGCCGCTACATTTAGGATATTAGCCACATTACTTAGGTTAGATAAATCTAACTTACCATCTGCTTTATATTGGTTATAAAGTGCCTTTAAAGCAACACCAGATTGGTTTCCAGCATTGAAGCTTGTAGAATTGTTTGTTGCTACTGCACTGTTTATCGCATCTTTCATACTTGTTTCCACTTTTGAAGCAGAAGGAGTTGTGGTAGCATTGTTTGTTGTGGTAGAAGTTGTAGTTTGAGTTGTACCACATGAAATTAGCATCAAAGACGCTACTAATGAGAATAAAATCTTTTTCATAATATTGTATAATATGTATTTAACAACAGAAGGCAATCAAATTGATTACCCTCTGCTTTATTTATAAAATGTATTTTAAAAGAGGGATTTTAAGGCACCTTTTAAAATCATTTTAGTCTTTAATTTTAGCACAAATAAACTCACGATTCAAGCGAGCAATATTAGCTAGAGAAACGCTCTTAGGGCATTCTGCTGCACATGCACCTGTATTAGTACAGTTACCGAAACCAAGTTCATCCATTTTTGCAACCATAGCTTTTGCACGAGCCGCAGCTTCTACTCTACCTTGTGGTAGAAGAGCAAGTTGGCTCACTTTAGCTGCAACGAATAGCATAGCAGAACCATTTTTACAAGCTGCTGCACAAGCACCACAACCGATACAAGATGCTGCGTCCATAGCTTCATCAGCATCTTTTTTAGGAATTGGAATTGCGTTAGCATCAGGTACACCACCAGTATTTACTGATACGAAACCACCTGCTTGAATAATTTGGTCGTAAGCATTTCTGTTTACTGTTAAGTCTTTGATTACAGGGAATGCGTTAGAACGCCATGGTTCTACTGTGATAGTTTCACCATCTTTAAACTTACGCATGTGAAGTTGGCAAGTAGTGATAGCACTATCTGGTCCGTGTGGGTGACCATTGATATAAAGTGAACACATACCACAAATACCTTCACGACAGTCGTGGTCGAAATGAATAGGCTCTTTACGTTCGCTAATTAGCTGCTCGTTAAGCACGTCTAACATTTCTAAGAAAGAACTATCTGTAGAAATATTTTTTAGTTCGTAAGTTTCAAAACCGCCTTTAGCTTTAGGGCCAGCTTGACGCCATACTCTGAGTTTAATATTTATTGATTTCTCCATGGCTTCTTATGATTTATAGTTTCTAGTTTGACGTTTAATAAATTCGTAATCCAATTTTTCTTTTAATAGTTTAGGTTCTTGGCCTTCACCCATATACTTCCAGCAAGAAGCGAATGAGAATTTGTCGTCTTGACGAAGTGCTTCACCTTCTGGAGTTTGGTATTCTTCACGGAAGTGACCACCGCAAGACTCTTCACGCATTAATGCGTCACGAGCCATAAGTTCACCTATTTCTATAAAGTCTGCTAAACGTAGAGCTTTTTCCAATTCGTTATTTAAATCGTCAGCTTTACCTGGGATAAATACGTTGCTCCAGAATTCTTTTCTTACTTCTTTAATTTTGGTTAAAGCAGTTTCTAGACCTTCTTTTGTACGTCCCATACCAACGAAGTCCCACATAATAAGACCAAGTTCACGGTGAATGCTATCAACAGAACGTTTACCTTGAATAGACATAAGTTTTTCAATCTTTTCTTGGATAGCTTTTTCTGCTTCTACGAATTCTGGAAGGTCTGTACTCATACGAGGAACAGAAATTTGGTCTGCTAGGTAGTTTTGAATTGTATATGGAAGCACGAAATAACCGTCAGCTAGACCTTGCATTAGAGCAGATGCTCCTAAACGGTTTGCACCGTGGTCTGAGAAGTTTGCTTCACCAATACAGAATAGACCTTTAACTGAAGTTTGTAGTTCGTAGTCCACCCAGATACCACCCATTGTATAGTGAATAGCAGGGAAAATCATCATTGGATCTTCGTATGGATTTTCGTCAACTATCTTTTCATACATTTGGAATAAGTTACCATATTTTGCTTCTACAACGTCTTTTCCTAAACGTTTGATAGCATCAGAGAAATCTAGGAACACTGCTAAACCTGTAGAGTTTACACCATAACCAGCGTCGCAACGTTCTTTTGCAGCACGAGAAGCCACGTCACGAGGAACAAGGTTTCCGAATGCTGGATAACGACGTTCTAGATAGTAGTCACGGTCTTCTTCTGGGATATCACGACCTTTTAGTTTGCCTGCTTGAAGTGCTTTTGCGTCTTCCAATTTTTTAGGCACCCAAATACGACCATCGTTACGAAGAGATTCAGACATAAGGGTAAGTTTAGATTGGAATGCACCGTGTACTGGAATACAAGTAGGGTGAATTTGTGCGTAGCAAGGGTTTGAGAAATATGCACCTTTACGATACATTTGCATAGCAGCAGAACCATTTGATGCCATAGCATTTGTAGATAGGAAGAATGCATTACCATAACCACCTGTACCTACAACCACAGCGTGAGCAAAGAAACGTTCGATGCGACCTGTAATCAAGTTACGAGCAATAATACCACGAGCACGACCATCTATAACAACCACGTCTAGCATTTCGTAACGAGAATACATTTTAACTTTGCCTTTACCGATTTGACGGCTAAGAGCTGAATATGCACCTAAAAGAAGTTGTTGACCTGTTTGACCTTTAGCATAGAAAGTACGAGATACTTGAGCTCCACCAAAAGAACGGTTGTCAAGCAAGCCACCGTATTCACGTGCAAAAGGAACACCTTGAGCCACACATTGGTCAATAATATTGTTTGATACTTCTGCTAGACGGTAAACGTTGGCTTCACGAGCACGATAGTCACCACCTTTGATAGTATCATAGAATAAACGATATACTGAGTCACCGTCGTTTTGATAGTTTTTGGCAGCGTTGATACCACCTTGTGCTGCAATAGAGTGAGCACGACGAGGAGAGTCTTGAATACAGAAGTTAAGTACATTAAAGCCCATTTCTGCAAGTGAAGCAGCAGCTGATGCACCTGCTAGACCTGTACCTACTACGATAACGTCTAATTTACGTTTGTTTGCAGGGTTAACCAATTTTTGGTGAGCTTTATAATTAGTCCATTTTTCAGCAAGAGGACCTTCTGGAATTTTAGCATCGATGGTTTCATTTTCTTCAACCAATTCTTTAGCAACTTCTTTAGCTGCTTCTTTAACTGTTTCAACCACTTCTTTTGCAGCTTCTACAGCTATTTCCACGATGCTGTCTTTTTTTGTTTTTGCCATATATTTAGTTTTTATTGTTATTCAAATTAAATTATGCACATAGACTCATTGCGAAGTAGTAAACTACCACAGAAGCAAACATTAAAACTACTAAAGTAGAAACAATGCAAGAGATAGTTTTGATTCTCTTCATCCAGATTCCATTATTTAAACCTAAAGAGTGCATAGCAGACCATACACCGTGTGTTAAGTGGAACCAGATAGCTGCCAACCATACTAAGTAAAGAACTACATAAATTGGATTTGCAAATGTTTCTTTTATCCAATAAACACCATCAGTTGCTTTAGCAATATCTACATCAGCAACACCTGACATGTGTAGAATTTCTGCAAACTGCATTTTGTACCAGAAGTTGAATAAGTGTAAACCGATACCAAGTACCACGATAACACCTAAAACTAACATGTTTTTAGAAGCCCAAGATACATCTTTTTGACCAGCAGACACTGCGTAGCGTTGGCTACCACGTGCACGATAGTTTTGCACAGTTAAGATAAATGCATATAAAATATGCACTACCACTAAACCAGCAAGACCAGCTGTTGCTACAAGAGCGTACCAGTTTGCACCTAAAAACTCACAAATCATGTTGTATCCTTCTTCTGAAATAATAGCTACTAAGTTCATAGAAGCATGGAAAAGTAAGAACAACACTAAAGAAGCACCCGTGATACTCATCACGACTTTTCTTCCCACTGAAGAGTTAATTAACCACATAATCTTTTTTGTTTATTTATAAATAAATTAAAATTATACTTAAAAACCTTACAAAAATAATGTAAAAAAAGCAAAAAAACAAACTAGAGGTTTACATTCTAACAATTTCTATCAATCCAAGCTTCTTTTCTCCGTTTGGCAACTTTACAGAATAGTAATAAACACCTGGAGGTTGTATCGAACCAATACCACGAGAACCCATATTTGCAGTACCGTCCCAACCATTCTCTCCTTCAAAAATTTGTTGCAAACGACTGTCAAAAACTTTTATATGCATACCATCTGCAAACGTATCATTCAATCCATTTTTATTGTATGGTGTAATAGCCGTAGCCCAAATTGTTTCTTCATCATCTGCCATTACAACTTCTATTGCAGTCGCCTCTTCTTGAATAAGTTTTGCTACATTAGAATACACTCGTTCACACTGATAGTAGATTTCAGGAGATAAGTATATTACAGGGTTCACCTCATATCTTACTTGTTTAATCACTTCATTATCATAAATTGGCTGACCCATATAATCTTCTAAAACTACATACTCATCTTCATCTAGCAAAGTCCATTTAGAATTATATTTAATATATTCATTAGGTTCAACGGCATACTCAACTGTAGGATTAATCAACTCCAAAGCATTCCCTTTTTTATATTCATACACTTCTGGAATATCAGAGATTTCTACTGGAGGAAGTACTGTAATCTCCACTTCATTTGATTTTACCACACTCTCTTTGCCATTACAAGATTGAATTATTTCATAATGAAGTTTTTTCCCATTTTTATCGTATGAGATTATATCAAAATCATATTCCTCGCCATCCAACACCCATCTATCGGAAACATATTCTGTTCCTTTAAAAGAAATATTTGGAGCTATCGGAGCGAAATAAGTTTCATTACAAATAGGTTCTGGAGTTTCTAGTTCTCCTAGTACTATACTTTCAAGCACAACAAAAGAACATACCCATGGACTTTTTATTACACCGCCACACTCACCTTCTACTTCATAACGAAGTTCATAATACGGTTCACTTGTCTTATCAATTGGAGTTCCTTCTGTATATGTCTCACCATTTAAAACCCATCTCCCTCTTACATCAGCATTCCCATTTGTTTCAATTGTAGGAACAGAGATATTCAAAGCTTCTCCTTCACATACTGAGTGTATGTTTTCGTCTATCATTCCTATCTCTGGTGCTCCTATTACTTCAACTTGTACCTTGTTTGACATTGTAGAACCACACTTATTCACTACTTCGCATTGCAATAAAGAACCATTATTTTCTTTGAACAAAACCGTACCTAAATCAATTAAAATATCATCTAAATGCCAAATTACACCAGTCACACCTGCCCCCTCTTGAATCTCTGGCACTTGAGCACATAGATTTGCACCATCACAAACTGGTTCAGGACTTTGTAGTGTTCCTATAACAGGAGTTCCCAATACCCTAAAACTGGCAGACGTACTCTCACTGCCACAATCAAATCTTATAATTGCATCTTTTTTTGCAGTAAATGATACTGATACATTCTCACGACTTCCCATTTCCAATTTATCAAAAGACCATATTTTTGTCTCATAATCGTAGGTTCCACAACTTGGAATTACTACTAATTCAGCTATTGAATCAGATAAATCCAATTTTATCTCCACATCTTCATAGTCTTTTACATTGCCATTAAATATCTCACACCTTAATTCTACTTTCTCATTTTCACAAATATATTCTTCACCTAAATCATCAGAAAAGATATTAAGCGATAGCATAGAGTTACTATACATTCTCACCGTAGAAGGATTAGAATAATTAACTATACATGGAGTACTACTATTTGAGAGTTTAACTCTATACTTAGCAGTTTCAGGACTTGCACTAAGATTTGATATTTTAAGTTTTGAAGTTTTAGCACCAGAAACCACATTATTTGCATCTAGTGTTGGGTTTACTGAATCTTCTAAATCCTCAAATGTTTTTCCATTGTCGTATGACACTTGCCATTGATACGTATCAAACTCCCCATCTAAATCATCAAAAGACACCTTGTAATCTTCTCCAACCAATTTATTTTCAAGTAAAGTGCTGTTATAATATCTACGTAAACGTGGCATATAGATTCTAAATGGCGACACATCTTGGTCTGCCGAACAATAATCTTGAGAAGAAATAGACGTAATTTTATATTCAGACGGCATAGAGGGGAATACCTCAAAACTACCTTCCGCAGACTGTACTGTTACATAATTGTTAATATAATAGTCTGGATAGTTTATGTTTTGGCTTGAATAATATATGGTATATGGAGGCTTTCCTCCTTCTATTTTATAATTTATTGCTACTTTATTCACCCTTTCTCCATCTATATTGCATAAAACTGTATCTTCTGGTTCTGCTTTAACCATCTTGGGGGCTTCCTTTACAATTAACTGAAAATCTGTCATCTTGCTCTCACAACCACTTTTATCAACTCCTACTACATAATATGTTTTACCTTCTTTTGGTGTTGGTATTGAAGTATCAATATTTATTACTTCATTCAGCCTCTCTTTGTCCTCATAAAATCTAATATTATTGCTTTTTATACCACAACATGATGCAATATCCACAATATTTGATTTCAATGATCCACAAACCTCAATAGTAGAAAAAAGATAGCTATTGCCTTTATATTCTCTAAAGACTTCATCTATATACATATTTGTGGCAGCATATCCATAATCTTGCCAACGTAAGTCTTCAACAGAAGATATATACACACCAAAAGACAAATAATTTATAGGAGACTTTATACCAATATCTATTGTCTTTGTTTCGCCAGCCAACAATGTTCCTACATTCCATTGCGATATAGAATCATTAAAATCACTGAACTTATCCAACGCTGAAAAATGTAACTCCTCAACAGAAAAATCTACAATATTCACTTTTACATTCTCTACAGCTCTAGAAAATGGGTTTTTCACAGAAATTCTTAATTTTAATAACTCTGTAGCCAAACAAGGTTTGGGGTTTAATACTTCGTAGGTTAAATCCAAAGATTTACAAATCACTTCTACAATATCAGAAATCTCGCAATCTTCACAATCTTCTATATTTTCATATTGGAAATAAAGATTATAATCTGTCAAAATCACTACTCGATAATATTTCACTCCTTCTTCTAGTATAAGTTCTTCATATTCACTATCTTCCAAAGTATAAGGATTGACAACTTCCCAATTCTCTGCATCTGTCGATATTTGCCATAAAAAATGACGATTAACATTCGTCAAATCACCTGCCAATTCTACAGTAAGTTTAATAGAATCACCTCTTTGAATTTCGACTGAAGAGTATTCTTTTTTGTTAACACTTTGTAAATTTCTCAATTCACCTGAACACATAGACATAGTCACTTCTGCAACCTTGGCAGAAGACACTGAGATATTAATAAACATATGTATTAATACTAATAAGTAAAATCTTTTCATAACTCTTAATTCAAACGTTTTATTAAAATTTTATACAATCAAAATTATAGAGAATTTTACTATTAGTGCTATAAAATATATTAATTAAAAATGCCGTAGTATTAAATAAAAAAAAGAGGCTGACAATATATTGTCAACCTCAAAACCAACATCTTAAAATATATTAATAATTCTCTTTCTTAACTTCAAAATACGCTCTAGCATGTTGGCAAGCTGGGCATTCTTCTGGAGCTTCTTTTCCTGTTAGAATATATCCACAGTTACGACATTGCCATGTTACTTCTGTGTCTTTCACAAATACTTTACCGTCTAGGATATTTTGTAAGAAACGGTTGTATCTGTCTTCATGCATTTTTTCTACTGTAGCAATTCTGCGATAGGTTTCTGCGATTTCTGGGAAACCTTCTTCGTCAGCCACTTTTGCCATTTCTGGATAGTCAACAGCCCATTCTCCGTGTTCGCCAGCAGCAGCTGCTTTTAGGTTTTCGATAGTATTACCGATTTTACCAGCAGGGTAAGTTGCAGTAATTTCCAAATCACCACCTTCTAGATATTTAAAGAACTTTTTAGCGTGTTCTTTTTCTTGTTCAGCTGTTTCTGTGAAGTTTGCAGAAATTTGTTCGTAACCTTCTTTTTTTGCAACACTAGCAAAAAATGTATATCTGTTTCTAGCTTGGCTTTCACCTGCAAAAGCAGTTAGAAGATTTTTTTCTGTTTTTGTTCCTTTTATGCTTTTCATAACACTAATTGTTTAATTGTTGATAATTTAGGTTGTGAAGGTAAGAAAAATTTCTTATTTACCAAAATAACGTTTGTATAATCCTTCAAAACCTTTACCATGACGTGCTTCGTCTTTTGCCATTTCGTGAACTGTATCGTGAATAGCATCTAGATCTAATTGTTTTGCACGTTTAGCAATACGCATTTTGTCTGCACAAGCACCACTTTCTGCATTCATACGTTTTTCAAGGTTGGTTTTGGTATCCCAAACCACTTCACCTAATAGTTCTGCAAATTTTGCACAGTGTTCTGCTTCTTCCCAAGCATAACGTTTAAATGCTTCTGCTATCTCTGGATAACCTTCACGATCTGCTTGACGGCTCATAGCCAAGTACATACCTACTTCTGTTGCTTCGCCAAGGAAGTGAGCGTTAAGGTCTTTTTTCATTTCATCATCTGTATCTGCAGCGATACCGATAACGTGTTCTGTTACAAACTCTAAAGCACCATTTTGTTCTAGTTCTTTAAATTTATTAGCTGGTTGTTTACATTGTGGGCAAAATTCTGGAGCGGTTTCACCTTCGTGAACATATCCGCAAACTGTACATATAAATTTTTTCATGATTGTATATTTTACTAATTATTAATTCTATTTACCTAAATGTTGAGTTGTTGGATGTATTTATTTATCCTTTCTCCTTTCTCAACTCTCCTTTTTTCTGTTTTATTATTTAACTTCCTTGAACACCTTAGCTGGTTGTTTACATTTTGGACAAACTGCTGGTGGTTGTTCGCCATAGTGAACATATCCACATACTGTACATACAAATTTTTTCATAACATTATTTTTAATTGTTTATTTTTTATTCTCAGCCTCTTTCAGAAGCTTTTCTTGATAACATTTTTCGCAAAATCCTTTATAATAGACCTGAGTTTCTGTAATTCTCAAGTTTTTATACATTGATAGACTTACCTCATCGAGTTTTATTGGCTCCACATCGTGTACACAACCACATCCTAGACAGATAAAGTGTGCATGAGGAGTAATATTTCCGTCGTAACGAGTGTTTTTCTCATCTATCGTAAGCTGCAACGCCGCTCCATTATCTACTAAAACTTTCAGAGTATTATAAACTGTAGTTTTAGACAGGGTTGGAATACTATCAGAAAGGTTTGAATGTATCTCATCAACCGTTGGATGAGTGAAATTATTTAATAGATAATGCATTACAGCCACTCTCTGCATAGAAGGATTAATTCCTTTTTCTTGTAAATATGCTTTTATTTTAACTGGCATTTGCACCTCCTTTTTTATTACCATTACCAATTTGTAATGATTACAATTTTAATTTCATTGCAAATATATAACCTTTTCAAATAACTTCCAAATTTTTTCGCAAAAATTTTCAAAAAAAATTACAAAATAAAAACGGACGCAGCACGCTACGTCCCTACACTATCAAGACCTCCCCATCCTATCTTGCACAATCAAAAATTAAATATTATCTTTGTACTGCCGCACTGATACATTTTGGGAAACTTAACAATCTATTATTAACCGAGAAACTTCGGGTTAGTCAATGGCGTGCTACTGTCCTTATGGTCTGGGTAGATTACAAAGATAACCGGAGCCTCAAATCCTTTCTTTTCTAAGTTTGGATCACAAATGACAGTGCGGTTTTTATTTTGGAGCTATCTTATATAAGTAAACACCAATGCCTAGATAAAGAATATTGGGCAACCAAACAGAAATGGTTGGATTCAAACCAGCCTTAATAGTTAGAGAAGAAGACACCATATTAAATAGAATATAGGTTACACTCAATAGGAATCCTATAAAAATATGAAAACCTGTTCCTCCCCTCGACTTTCTAGACGCCACAGAAACCCCTATTATAGTCAAAATAAATGCAGCAAACGGATTCGCAATACGTTTTTGCAGTTCTAGTTCGTACGCATTAAGCCCAGAAAGACCTCTTTTACTCTGCACTTGTAAATACTCTATTAATTCACTTGTAGTTAATTGTTCATATTCTTTGACCACCTTAATAAAATCCTTAGGAATCATATTAAGTTCCATTTTCAACTCAGATTTTGTTTCGACCTCTTCTTTCAAATCAATAAATTTCCTCTGCATACAATTATAAGCCGTCCAATTATATAGCGAATCATATTGTATTCTCATAGCAGTAATTCTTTCCACTAATTTCTTTCCCTCAAATTTATCATAAGAAAATCTATACCCTATATTCTTATCCAAATCATACCTCTCGACATATATTATCTCATTCTCAGAAATCTTTAGTTGTTGATGTTCTAGACTAGATTCAAACTGCTTATGTTCTATATATTTATATTCAAACTTCAATCTTTCTCTTATCCCTGGAGGTATAATTTCAGAACTAATATAAAATGTAAACAAAGCTATTATAGCGGCAGAAATTAGATATGGAACTAAAATTCGTTTAAAACTAATTCCCCCTGCTAACATGGCTATTATCTCAGAATTAAACGCCAACTTGGAAGTAACAAATATTACTGCAATGAAAGTAAATAATGAGCTGAAAAGATTTATGTAATAAGGAACAAAATAAATATAATAATCAAAAAGAATAGTATTAAAATCTAGACCTTCATTATAAAAATCATCCATTTTCTCTGTAATGTCTATTATTATAGCAATACTTATGATTAGAATAATGGACAAAAAATAAGTGCCCAGGAACTTCTTAATTATATAAAAATCTATTCTTTTTAGCATAAACAATTGCAAAGATAATAAAATTTAATCATCTGAGAACTCTACTAAAACTTCTCTATAAGCATTAAATATTTTAGACTTAGAAACATACCCCACATATTTATCCCCATCTAACACAGGTAAATTCCACGCTTGAGTTTGTTCAAATTTTTCCATTACAGAATCCATTGATTCACTAACATCCACTCTATCTGGAGGATAAGTCATTAATTTCTTAACCGTAAATCTATTATAAAGTTCAGGACGAAACATTATATTTCTCACTTCTTCCAACGAAACTATACCAATAAAAGTTCCATCTTCTTTTACTACAGGGAATATATTTCGTTTAGAAGTAGAAATAAGTTTTATTAAGTCTCCCAACATTGCTTCTGGACGGATTGTCTGCAAATCGGTTTCTATTACATTTTGCATTCTCATTAAACATAGTACAGCTCTATCCTTATGATGAGTCACAAGTTCTCCTTTTTTTGCTAAACGCATAGCATAAATACTATGAGGTTCAAACACATAAATGGTAATAAAAGAAATTACAGAAACTATCATAAGTGGCATAAAATAATCATACCCACCAGAAAGTTCAGCTATAAGGAATATCCCAGTTAATGGTGCATGCATAATACCAGACATTACTCCTGCCATTCCTGCCAGAGCAAAATTCTGTGCTGGAACATCTATTCCACACATCTGCAAAATTAAAGCACAAATATAACCCACTATACAACCAACAAATAACGAAGGGGCAAAAAGACCACCTACACCACCTGCACCATTAGTTGCTGCAGTCGCTACTAGTTTTAATATAACTATCAACGACAAATATAGTAATACTACATATTCATTATGTCTGAAACCAAAGAACCAACTATTTTCAAAAAGTTTCTCAGGATTTAAGCTAAGCAGATGATTGATAGAATCATAGCCCTCACCATAAAGTGGTGGAAGTAAATAAATCAAAGCACTTAATACTAAAGAACCAACTATAAGTTTACTCCAAAAATTATTAAGTTTTCTAAAACCCTCTTCTACTTTATTCATTCCCCTAGTATAATACAGAGAAACAAAACCACATAACACCCCTAAAAGAATATACATTGGGATTCTTTCTAGAGCAAAGTCATCTCCAGAGAGAGTAAACATCACAGTCTTTCCCAAAAAGAAATATGAGAGTGATGTGGCTGTCACAGAAGAAATTAAAAGAGGGACTATAGAGGTAAATGTCATATCTATCATCAAAACCTCTAGCGTAAAAACCACTCCTGCTATAGGAGCTTGAAATATACCGCTAATAGCACCTGCCGCACCACACCCAACCATTAGCATCAAGGTTTTTTGGTCCATTTTAAAAAACCTTCCCAAGTTTGAGCCAATGGCAGAACCTGTTAAAACGACAGGAGATTCCGCCCCTACAGAACCACCAAACCCTATAGTTACCGAACTCGCCACTACAGAACTCCACACATTATGAAGTTTCATTATACTCTTTCTTTGAGAGATTGCATATAATATCTTGGTTACCCCATGACTAATATCATCCCTAAGTATATACTTTACAAACAATCCAGAAAGCAAAATACCTATAATTGGATAGATTAAATAAAGAAGGTTTCCAGAATAATAATCAAAATTTATAGTAAGCAAATGCTGAATTCCATGTATAGCCCACTTCAACAAACATGCAGCTATAGCAGTAAATATACCAACTATAAAACTTAAGATAAGTAAAAATTGCCTTCCAGGAATTCTATCTTCTCTCCATTTTAGCAGAGTATCATATAAATCTACAATACGTTTTTTCATCACTTTTCTGAGTAATTACTCTCTAACAACAACAAAAGTACCATTTTTTTCAAATTTAATGATAGAAGAAGGAGATTTTTTTTCATCTTCTTCTCTACGAGCCTTCGCTACATAATCTACTCCTTCTTTAATTTCATCTTCTATTTGATAAAAATTCTCTGGAGTAGGATGTCCACTAATGTTTGCAGAGGTTGAGATTATAGGTTTACGAAAAGCATAACACAAAGCCTTAGAAAACTCTTCATTAGTCACTCTAATACCTACACTACCATCTTTTGCCATCACATTAGGAGCTAGATTTTTTCCTTTAGGATAAATTATAGTTAGAGGCTTATCTGCCAATTCTGCCAAATCCCAAACCACATCTGGCACATCTTCCACATATGCAGCAAGCCTATCCACACTATCCACTAAAACAATTAGCGACTTACTATCCTCACGATTTTTTAACTTAAAAATTTTTTTTACTGCTTCTTCATTTGTGGCATCACAACCTATTCCCCACACTGTGTCAGTAGGATATAGGATAAGTCCACCTGCACGTAAAACTTCTACCATTTTTTTTATCTCGTTCATAATTATGAAAATAAAAAAATTTTACCTATCTTTACAAATTGATATTTTGCAACGGCAAAATTAAGCATTCTTCCGCTATAAACAAATAAAAAATATATATGCTTCACAAATGGATTATTAATAACCTAACAGAAAAAGAAGAATTATGTAAAAACGAACTATCACAAAAACTAAGAATTAGCCCAGCACTTTGTACTCTTTTAGTACAAAGAGGTATTACTACTATGGAAGAAGCCAATAATTTTTTCTTCCCAAAACTAAAAGAAATACATGATCCATTTCTGTTAAACGACATGGATAAGGCTGTAAAAAGATTAAATACAGCCCTAAGTAAAAGAGAAAAAATTCTAGTTTATGGTGATTATGATGTAGATGGGACTACTGCAGTGGCTCTAGTCTATAAATTTCTTCAACAATACACCTCAAATATAGATTTCTATATCCCTGATAGAAATGACGAGGGATATGGTGTATCATACAAAGGAATAGATTTTGCAGCAGACAACTCTTTTTCTTTAATCATCGTTTTAGACTGTGGTATTAAAGCCATAGAAAAGGTAAGTTATGCAAAAGAAAAAGGTATTGATATTATCATCTGCGACCACCATACTCCAGATGAAACCCTACCCGATGCTGTTGCAGTTTTAGACCCTAAACGCACAGACTCCACCTATCCATACGGGCATCTTTCTGGTTGTGGCGTAGGTTTTAAGTTAATGCAAGCCTTTGCTATAAACAACGAAATCCCTATGAAAGAATTATACTCACTACTAGACCTTTTGGCTGTGAGTATAGCATCTGATATAGTCCCTATCACAGGAGAAAATCGCATTCTCATGCAACATGGTCTCAAAACACTTAATAGCAACCCTAGTCTTGGCCTAAAGGCAATAATAGACGTGTGCGACTTAAAGGGCAAAGAAATCACCACTAGCGATATAGTTTTCAAGATAGGTCCTCGCATAAACGCTTCTGGAAGAATGAGTTCTGGCAAAGAAGCCGTTGAACTCCTTGTAGCCAAAGATTATGTTTCTGCCAAGGAAAAAAGTGATTTAATAGACAATTATAACAAGACAAGAAAAGACCTAGACAAACAAGCCACAGACGAAGCACATAGAGAAATTCTAAAATTAAAAACTTTAGGAGAAAAAAGTTCCATTGTGGTATATAACCAAGAATGGAACAAAGGTGTCATAGGAATAGTAGCATCTAGGCTTAGCGAACAATACTTTAAACCAGCCGTAGTCCTTACACTTTCCAATGGCATGGCAACAGGTTCTGCCCGCTCCATTGCTGGATTTGACCTTTATAAAGCAATAGATTCTTGCCGTGATTTATTAGAAAACTTCGGTGGACATATTTATGCTGCAGGCCTTACACTTAAACTTGAAAACGTAAAAGAGTTTAAAGAAAGATTTGAGGATTACGTGAGCAAAAACATAACAGAAGAACAGAAAATCCCTCAAATAGACATAGATACAGAACTATCATTAAGTGAAATAACAGATAGTTTCTTTGATAAATTGGGCAAATTTGCTCCATACGGTCCAGAAAATACCAAACCTATTTTCGTAACATACAATGTAATAGATGCAAATGGATGTAAACTTGTTGGTCAAGACCAGAAACATTTAAAATTAGACGTTTGTACAGCAGACAACAGAAATTTTAGATGTAGTGGCATTGCATTTAATGTAGAAAATCCACAAAAGTGTATTGAACACATAAAAAGCAAAAGACCATTTAATATCTGTTACACTCTAGAAGAGAACAATTTCAATGGCAAAAAAAGCATTCAACTAATGGTTAAAGACATTCAGTTAATATGACGCCATACCTACAAAAACTCAAGCAATATTGGGGTTACGATGAATTCAGACCTTCACAATTGGAAATCATTGAATCCATCGGTAGCGGGAAAGACACATTGGGACTTCTTCCCACAGGTGGAGGAAAGTCTATCACCTTCCAAGTCCCTGCTCTCTGCCAAGAAGGCAGATGTCTAGTCATCACCCCACTTATTGCCTTAATGAAGGACCAGATAGAAAATCTAAAGAAAAAAGAAATAAAAGCCATTGCTTTGCATTCTGGTTTAACATTTACCCAATACAAACAATGTCTAGACAACATCTGTTACAACAAAACTAATGACCCTAGGGCAAATTACAAATTTATCTACGTTTCACCAGAAAGGCTCTCTACCGACACATTCCTAGAGGCATTACCCTATATGAACATTAGTATGGTAGCAGTAGATGAAGCTCACTGTATTTCTCAATGGGGTTATGACTTTAGACCAGAATACAAACAAATAGCAGAGATTAGAGACATTCTGCCCAATATTCCTTTTTTGGCACTAACTGCTACTGCCACACCAGAGGTAGCAAAAGACATTCAGTCTTCACTTCTTTTCAAAGAAGAAAATGTAAAACGCATTAGTTTCTACAGAAACAATTTAGCATACAAGGTTAAACTTGCAGAAAATAAAGACGAGGAACTAATAAGACTCCTTAATAAAACACCTGGAAGTGCTATTATATATGTTAGAAATCGTAAAAAGACTAAGGAAATTTCAGAATTCTTGAACAAAAACAATATTTCCTCAGACTTTTTTCACGCAGGACTTGACAATTCCATAAAAGACTTAAAACAAGATAGTTGGAAGAATAATAAGTTCAAAGTAATGGTAGCAACCAATGCCTTTGGTATGGGTATTGATAAACCAGACGTTAGAATTGTCATACACATAGACATTCCAGATAGCATAGAAGCATATTTTCAAGAAGCAGGACGTGCAGGGCGTGACAGAAATTATGCAGAATGTATTCTTCTTTACAACAAAAGAGATCTTTCTCTAATGAAAAAACGCCTTACAGATAGTTTTCCATCCAAGGAATTTATCTGCAATGTATATAACCAATTAGGAAATTATTTTCAGTTAGGAGTAAATTATGGAGAAGGCAATACTTTTGATTTTGATTTACAAGATTTTTGCAATAAATTTCATCTCCCAACATTGCCCACACAGGCAGCCATAAAAATCTTAGATTTAGACGGTTATATCGAATACAAAGATGAAAAGGAACTAAATTCTAGAATCATTGTAACCAAATCTAGGCGTCTGCTTTACGACACACATTTTTCAGAAGAAGAAGATGCTATTATGCAGTTTCTTTTGAGAAAATACACTGGAATTTTTGCAGATTATACCATAATTAGTGAGACTGAAATATCTCTTAATACCAACATTGACCAAAATAGAGTTTATGAAGTCTTAAGTTGGCTGAGAAAAACAGGAATCATAGATTATATTCCTAAAAAAAGTTCTCCCGCCATTAGATATAGACAAGATAGAATTCCACCAGAAATACTCAGAATATCCACAGAGGTCTATGAACACCGTTTGATGAGATATAAAAGTAGAATGGAGAGTATGATAAATTATGTTAGTGATACCAATCACTGCAGAAGCAGACTCCTTTTGGATTATTTCGGTGAAAATGAAACATCAAACTGTGGTATTTGTGATTATTGTTTAAATAAAAATAGTTCTAATAGCATAAATGATAAAATTCTTTCCTTATTCAAAAAGGAAGGACCAAAAAGATTAAGCGACATAATAGTTACACTAAATGAAGAACCCAACAAAGTGATAGATTCCGTTAGGGTATTATTAGACAATAAAGAAATTAAAACAGCCGACAATATTACATTTGAGATAAGATGAACTTTAATTTAACCATACTAGGAACAGGTTCTGCAATTCCATCATTTGGCAGATTTTCTTCTTCACAAATACTCCAAACTCACAACAAGAGTTTCATGATAGACTGTGCAGATGGCACCCAATTCCAATTGAGAAAATATGAGGTCAAAACCAATAGAATGGGACACGTTTTCATCTCCCACCTACATGGTGACCACTGCTTCGGACTTATCTCTGTAATATCAACACTGGGTATGCTACACCATACCAACGACATGTATATTCATGCTCACCCAGACCTAAAAAAAACACTTCAACCTCAGCTAGATTACTTCTGCAAAGACCTCACATTCAAGGTTTATTTTGAAGATTTCGACCCATTGAAAAACGAAGTCATATACGAAGACAGAAGCATAAAGGTAAGCACCATACCACTAGTTCATAGCATGCCTACATGTGGTTTCCTTTTCAAAGAAAAAGAAGGGCTTCCACATATAGATGGCGAACTAGTTAAGTTTTACGAGATAGGAGTAAAAGAAATTAAAGACATAAAAAACGGAGCAGATTTCATTGATGACAACGGCAGAGTCGTGCCAAACTCTCGCCTTATCACCCCTCCTACTCCTCCTAAATCATACGCATATTGTTCAGACACTGCATATACTGAGCGTATCATTCCTATCATCGAAGGAGTGGATACTCTCTTCCACGAAGCTACCTTTGCCGAAGCAGAAAGACACCGTTGCAAAGCCACACTTCACAGTACTGCAAGCGACGCAGCACACATTGCCCAAATGGCAAATGTGAAGCAACTTATCATAGGTCATTATTCTGCCCGATATGCCGATCTAAACCCACTTTTAGACGAGGCTAAAGCCATATTTCCAAACACAAAACTATCTACAGACGGGAGTAAATTTAGTTGGTAAGATTTTTTAAGGTAATTTTACTCCCTAATTAGTAAAATTTAGACATAAAATTACCCTAAAACCGAGTTTTTTTACTAAATTTGCACGCAATAAATTTCTAATTTTTTAGACTATGTCATTTATTGCAGATAAAATCGTTATGGACGGCCTTACCTTCGACGACGTCCTTTTAATCCCAGCCTATTCAGAAGTTGTGCCACGTGACGTGGAATTAACCACACGTTTCTCACGCAACATCGAGTTAAAAACCCCTATCGTTTCTGCAGCTATGGATACAGTTACAGAAGCTAAGCTTGCTATTGCTATCGCTCGCGAAGGCGGTATCGGCGTTATTCACAAAAATATGCCTATAGCAGAACAAGCTCGCCAAGTACACACTGTTAAACGTGCAGAAAATGGTATGATATATGACCCAGTGAGCATTCTTTCTGGAAAAACAGTGGCAGACGCCCTAGCTCTTATGAAAGAATTTCATATCGGTGGTATTCCTGTAGTTGATGAAAATAACTATTTACTTGGCATTGTAACAAATCGTGATTTACGTTTTGAACGCAATACTAAAAAAACTGTTGATGAAATCATGACTAAAGATAATTTAGTTACTACTCATCAAACTACAAACCTAGAAGACGCAGCAGAAATTCTTCAAAAACATAAAATAGAAAAACTTCCTGTTGTTGATAAAGACGGAAAACTTGTTGGCCTTGTAACATACAAAGACATTACCAAAGCAAAAGACAAACCTATGGCTTGCAAAGACTCAAAAGGTCGTCTTCGCGTAGCTGCAGGCGTTGGTGTTACAGCAGACACTTTCCAACGTATCGAAGCTTTAGTAGAAGCTGGTGTTGATGCTATCATTATAGACACAGCACATGGTCACTCAAAAGGCGTTATTGACACCCTAAAAGAAGCTAAGAAAAGATTCCCACAAATAGACATAGTAGTAGGTAACATTGCTACTCCAGAAGCTGCTAAAGCCCTAGTAGAAGCAGGTGCAGACGCAGTAAAAGTTGGTATCGGACCTGGTTCTATCTGTACAACTCGCGTTATTGCAGGTGTTGGTGTTCCTCAACTTTCTGCCATTTATGAAGTTTCAAAAGCCCTAGAAGGCACTGGAGTTCCAGTAATCGCAGACGGTGGTATCCGTTACTCAGGTGATATGGTCAAGGCTCTAGCTGCAGGTGCTAGTTCAATCATGGTGGGTTCACTACTAGCAGGCGTAGAAGAATCTCCTGGTGACACAATCATCTACAACGGACGTAAATTCAAATCATATCGTGGTATGGGTTCTCTAGAAGCTATGCAAAAAGGTTCAAAAGACCGCTACTTCCAAGACGCAGAAGACGATGTTAAGAAACTTGTTCCAGAAGGAATCGCAGCACGCGTTCCTTACAAAGGTTCTCTTTACGAAGTGGTTTACCAACTACTTGGCGGTCTTCGTTCTGGTATGGGTTATTGCGGAGCCAAAAATATAGATATGCTTCACAATGCCAAATTTACTAGAATCACAGCTGCTGGTGTAAAAGAAAACCACCCACACGACGTAACTATTACCCAAGAAGCACCAAACTATTCAAGAGGAGAATAATGAAAAAGATAGCCTTAATACTTAGTAGTTTGTTAGTTTGTTCTGTTATAACAGCTCAAACTCTACTTACAATAAATGACAAAGAAATTTCAAAACAAGAGTTTGAATACTACTATAATAAAAATAATCATATAGAATCAGACAGCCTAACGGCCAATGATTATCTAGATATGTTCATAAACTTCAAACTTAAAGTAGAAGAGGCTTATTCTTTGAAATATGACACAGCAGCTTCTTTCGCAGAAGAATTTCAGTCATACCGCACTCCACTTGCCAGTGCATATTTAACAGATAGTGCCAAAATAAAAGAATTAGAAGAAGAGGCTTACAACTTTCTTCTCAAAGACATAGAAGTAAGCCATATTCTTTTCAGAATAGATAGTCCAGAAGACACCGCTGTGGCATACGAAAAAGCATTAGCCGCAAAAAAACGTGCCAAGAGAATGGACTTTAATAAACTTGCAGAGGAAGTTTCAGAAGACCCATCTGTGGTTTACAACAAAGGAAACCTAGGCTGGGTTACTGGAATGACCATGGTATATCCATTTGAAAAAGCAGCATTTTCTCTTAAGAAGAAAAAAGTTAGCGAGCCTATTAGAACTATGTTTGGCTATCACCTTATCAAAGTTCATAATATTAGACCTACTCGTGGCGAAGCTCAGGTGGCTCATATCTTCAAACGCAAACCAGAAGGTGCAGACTCTGCTCAAATAGACGCCATTAGAAAAGAAATGTATCGCATTCACTCCGTTATAAAAAACGGAGGAGAATTTGACGATTTAGTAAAAGCACACTCAGAAGACAGAAATACCCTTAAAGGTGGCGTACTACCATGGATAAGTACAGGTCAAACCAATGAAATCTTTGAAGATGCAGTCTTCTCACTAGAAAACCCTGGAGATGTATCTCCTGTTGTAGAAGCTCCATATGGTTTTCACATTATCCAACTCAAAGAAAGACTAGAAAAACCAGACTATAATAGATGGATGCCACAAATCCAAACCCGTATTAGAATGGACGAACGTGCATATATAGTTAGAGAGAGTATTGTAAACAAATTAAAAAAAGAATATAACTTTAAGTTAGGCAAAGATACTGTAGTAGCACACTTTGCAGATGTAACCTTAACTATATCACAGTTAGACGAATTCTGCACTACCAATAACATTTCTTCCAAAGATAGTTTGGACATCTTCGTTAATACCAAACTTATGGAATATGAAGACTCACAACTAGAAAAGAAATATCCTGAGTTCGGTTTCCTTATGCAAGAATATCGCGACGGAATTCTACTTTTCAATATAAGTAAGGATAAAATCTGGGACAAAGCATCCCAAGATGAATCTAAACTTAAAGAAATATACGAAAATGGCAATTTTGACAAACCATATAACAAAGTTCGTGGCATAGTTATTAGTAAATACCAAGACGAACTAGAAAAACAGTGGATTAAAGAACTCAGAGAAAAATATACAGTAGAAGTAAATCAGAAAGTACTTAACTCTATTAAATGAAAAAGGTAATTTCCTTCATATTCATACTCATTACATTAGTCTCCTGCCAACAAATCCAGAGAGACTTAACTCGTAATGCAGTACTAGAAATGAATGGAAATTTTCTTTATCTAGACGAGATAGAGAGTGTTATTCCTGCAAACCTAAGCATAGCCGACAGTGCAGAATATGCAGAAAGTTATAAAAAGCAGTGGATTATAGGAAATCTGATGTATGAAAAGGCAAAAGAAAACATAGGTAAGTCCAAAGAAATAGATAAACTCACAGAAATCTATAAACGTGAGTTAATCATTAATAAATACCAACAACAACTTATCCTTGAGAAACTGAAACAAATCCCAGAAGATTCCCTAAGTGCTTTATATGAAAAAAGAAAGGACCATTTCCTTTTAAATGCTCCACTAATCAAAGGAATCTTTATTCAGGTTCATAATTCAGCACAAGGTCAAGACTCATTATCAAATCTATTAAAAGAAATCAATGATGAGAGTCTAGAATCCATTATGCGTTACTGCACAGCCAATGCTCTTAAATATGAGTTTTTCATTGATAATTGGACTCCATACTCCAAGATTATAGATAATCTGCCCAATAAGATAGAATCCACAGATCCTATTCTAAGCAGAGGAACTATAGTACAACAAACAGAAGAATATTCATATTACCTAAAAGTCACAGGAATATGTAAAGCAGGAGAGCCTTCTCCATACGAGTTAATTAAAAACGAACTGTATAATATCCTACTTAATAAAGAAAAAATCCAGTTCATCACAGACTTTAGGCAAGAACTTTATAATGAAGCCATAGAAAATGGCATCATACATTTCTATGAAAATGAAGAATAATATGCGTAAAATCCTAACCATACTTTTTACTCTCTTATCTAGTATCACATTCATATCTTACAGCCAAAACTATAAGGTAATAGACCAAGTTATTTGGGTTGTAGGAGATGAACCTATTCTTTATTCAGATGTTGAGAATGAAATCCAACGTAGGAAATATGAAAAAACACCTATAGAAGGAGACCCTTATTGCACCATTCCAGAACAGATTGCTATCCAAAAATTATTTATTGCTGGAGCAAAATTAGATAGCTTAACAGTTAGTGACGCTTCTGTAGAACAACAAGTAGATGGCAGAATTAAATATTTTATAGGTCAAATAGGTTCAAAAGAAAAAGTAGAAGAATATTTCAACAAATCCATAAGCAAGATTAAAGAAGAAATGTCTAACACCATTAGAGACCAACTTCTTATGCAACAAATGCAACAACACATAGTCTCTAATGTTAGAATTTCTCCACAAGATGTAAAACGTTTCTACGACAAAATGCCCAAAGATAGTATTCCTAACATTCCAGAAATGGTAGAAGTACAGATTATAGGTTTATATCCAGAGATTACAGCAGCAGAAGAAGAACGCATTAAGAGTCAGCTACGTGATTTTAGAGAAAAAATAGAATCTGGAGAATATCAGTTTTCCACACTTGCCATTCTTTACTCAGAAGACAGAGGCTCCGCCCTTCAAGGTGGCGAATTAGGATTCATGACCAAAGGTAAACTAGTTCCAGAGTTTGCTAATATGGCATTTTCATTATATGACAAGACCAAAGTCTCTAGAATTGTTAAAACAGAATTTGGTTACCATATCATTCAACTTATAGAAAGAAATAACGATCAAGTAAACTGTCGTCATATCCTCCTTATCCCTAAGATAGGCATAAAAGAAAAAGAAGAAGCTTCTGCCAAGCTAGATAGCATAACCACAGCTATTAGAAATAATGAAACCACATTTGGTCAGGCTGTTTTAGACTTCTCAGAAGAAGAGAACACCAGACAGAATGAAGGTATAATGATAAATCCGCAAAATGGTACTACTAAATTCCAGTTACAAGACCTTCCTTCTGATATTGCTAAAATTGTTTACACCATGAAAGAAGGAGAAATTTCCGCTCCATTCACATATAAAAACGAAAGTGGAAAAGAAATGATTTGTGTAGTCCGCCTTAAATCCAGAATTAAAGCTCATAAAGCAAACCCACAAGACGATTACCAAACACTAAAAGACATGGTTACTGCAACCAAGAACCAAGAGTATATAGAAAATTGGATTAAAGAAAAGCAAAAAGAAACATATATACAAATATCTCCAGAGTATAAAAACTGTCAGTTCCACTACCCAGGTTGGATAAAATAATATGCAAAAAAAACTATACATATTATTCACATTTATCCTAGCTTCATTAGTGTCATCATACGCAGCTAAGACTCTCATCTATCTAGAGCACTCAGAAACTCTAGACTTCGATGAAGAACACTACCCAGACTGCCAAATATTAAACGGCAATGTAGTATTTAGGCACGACGATGCATTAATGTATTGCGACAAGGCATTCTTTTTTAATAAATCTAATAATATCAATGCCCACGGCAATATAAAAATGATTCAGGGCGATAGCCTCACCGTTTATGCTGATAATCTTTACTACAATGGTGACACAAAAATAGCACGTCTAAGAAATAATGTAAGATTGGAAAACAAAGAACTTACATTATATACAGACTCGCTAAATTATGATAGAAAGGCAGATGTAAGTTACTACTTTTTAGGAGGTAAATTAGTAGATTCCACAAATGTCCTAACTTCGACCAACGGAACATACTATCCAAACCTAGATATAGCAGTATTCCAAAACAATGTTGTTTTAAACAACAAAGATTTTGATTTATTCTCTGACACCCTAAAATATCAAACCATAGAAAAAATAGCATATATATTAGGTCCATCAGACATAGTAGAAGATAGCACTAGAATCTACTCAGAATATGGTTGGTATAATACCATAAAAGATAATGCAAAACTTATAGACAATTCACATATCAGAGACCTAGAAGGTCGCAGACTTTCTGCAGACACACTATACTATAACCAGAAAACAGGAGTTGCAGAAGGATTTAAAAATGTAGCACTCAGAGACTCCGCTCAGTCCATATTATTGAATGGAGGCTATGGACTTTATAATGAAAAGACTAATAAAGGATTTATGGTAGATAAAGCTACTGTAATAGAATTTTCTGATGCAGATAGCATGTTTATTACCTCTGACACCATTTTTTATGATTCTTCAGATGATGAAGTCACACACATAAATGCATATTACAACGTGCAGTCGTGGCATGTAGATTTTCAGTCTTTATGTGACTCTCTATACTACAACTCCAAGGATTCTACCACACAAATGTTTGGTTCTCCTATCATTTGGAACGAAAATAACCAAATCACAGGAGAATCCATAAAGATGTACACCAAAAATAAAACCATAGACAAAGTGGATATTATTGGCAGTGCCTTTATTTTCTCAAAAGAAGACACACTAGCCATTAATCAAGTATCTGGAAAACTAATCACAGCATACCTTACAGACGGAAAACTAACCAAGGCAGATGTTAGCGGGAATGCTCTTTCTGTCTATTTTGTAGAAGAAGACAAAGATAGCACACAAGTAGATGCCCCAAAAGAATATGTCGGTATTAATAAAGCAGAAAGTAGCGAACTACGCCTATACTTCGGTGAAAAAAATCAAATCAAAAGAATCGTTATGACTCCTAATTCTAATGGAGTTATGTACACCCCAGACAAAATCTCACAAACCAAAATAACCAGACTAGGAGGTTACGCAGATTATGAATATATGCGTCCAAAAGACCAATATGATATTTACAATCTGAAAAATAAAAAAGCCTTAGAAGAGGCAACTGAGGCCAATTCCAAGGCTTCTAGAAGAAGACGTACAGAATATTAAGGTTGTAATGTCTGTATTTTTTCTACACTATTATCTATCAACTCTTGAGGCACTTCGTAGTTAGTTAATTCTCCATGTAGATACTTTTCGTAAGACATCATGTCTATCAAACCATGTCCAGACAACTGGAATAATATAACTTTTTCTTTTCCTTCCTCTTTAGCTTTTAAAGCCTCACGAATAGCCACTGCTATAGCGTGAGTAGATTCTGGTGCAGGAATAATACCTTCTGCTTGTGAGAACAAAATACCAGCCTTGAATGTTTCATCTTGATGAATATCTTGAGCTTCTATATAACCATCTTTTTTAAGTTGGCTCACTATGCTACCAGCACCATGGTATCTAAGACCACCAGCATGAATACTAGCAGGTTCAAAGTCGTGACCTAAAGTGTACATTGGAATAAGTGGAGTATAACCCTCTGTATCTCCGAAGTCATAATTAAATTTACCACGTGTTAGTTTAGGACAAGAGGCTGGTTCTGCTGCTATTAGTTTAACATCTTTACCATCTGTCAATTTATGACGTAAGAATGGGAAAGTAATACCACAGAAGTTAGAGCCACCACCAAAACAAGCTATTACCATATCAGGATAATCACCTGCTATTTCCATTTGTTTTTCAGCCTCTAAACCAGATATTGTTTGGTGAAGAGAAACGTGATTTAATACACTTCCAAGTGTATAGTGTGTGTATTCATCTTTTAAAGCTTCTTCCACAGCTTCTGAAATAGCCATACCTAAGCTACCAGAAGTACCAGGAAACTCTTCACGCATTTTTCTACCTATTTCTGTTACATCACTAGGAGAAGCAAACACTCTAGCACCGTATGTATTCATCACAGCCTTGCGATATGGTTTTTGCTCATAGCTACATTTCACCATAAACACTCTTAAGTCTATACCAAAGTGTTTACAAGCTATACTCATAGCACTACCCCATTGACCAGCACCAGTTTCTGTAGTAAGATGCTTAATACCCTGAATCTTATTATAATAAGCCTGAGGTATCGCAGAGTTAAGTTTATGTGACCCAACAGGAGACACACTCTCATTCTTAAAATAAATCTTAGCAGGAGTATCCAACGCTTTTTCCAAACCAGAAGCTCTCACCAATGGTGTAGGACGATATATGCGATACAAATCACGTACTTCATCTGGAATCTCTATCCAACGTTCTGTAGAAAATTCTTGTTTAATTAACTCTTTAGCAAAAATAGGTTCCAAATCTTCCTCTGTCAATAACTCCTTGGTCTTAGGGTTTAAGAAAGGCATTGGTTTAGTTTTCATATCTGCTACCACATTATACCATGCTTTAGGCATCTCATTTTCTGGCAACAGAATCTTCTTAGTTGTTTTCATATTACTTGTTTTTTTTATTTTGTTATACATAAAATAGACATTGGCCAACTGACTATTATATTAATCTGGTCTAACGACCAAAAAAAACCGTAGGTGGAGTTCCTACGGTTATATAATAATACAATAAGAAGCATCCACCCTAAATTAATTAGGACGCCACCACCATTGCATATTGTTAACCATGTTTTTCATAACGAAGGCAAAGTTATATAAAAAAAAATAAAGTTCCAACAAACTTGGAACTTTATTTTCAAGATAATTATATATATCTTATGCGTTAGCTGTTTGTTCTACAGCCAATTTACCTCTGTAATAGCCACATTCAGTACATACTGTGTGAGCTATATTTAAAGCACCACAGTTAGAGCAAGCTACTAATGTAGGAGCAACAGCTACGTCATGAGTTCTACGTTTAGCTGTTCTAGTTTTTGATTGTCTTCGTTTAGGATGTGCCATCTCTTTTTATATTTTAGTTATTATTATTTATCAAATTTTTTAATCCTTCCCATCTAGGATCTATTTCTTCTTTTTCTCTATTAGGAGAATACTTTTCCAAAAGTTCTTCCATTTGTTCATTACATTCTCCTTCTTCATGAACAGGTAAAATAGGTATATTTAAACCTATAAATTCGTATAGATACCAAGACATATCTATCACCCCCTCACTCTCTGGTATTATCACCAACTCATCAGTCTCCGCAGTTTTATCATCACCATATCTCACCACTAAATGTTCTTCTGTGTAGATAGGCAACGTTAATTCATCTAAGCATCTCTGACAAGTTACCACTATATCACCATCTATTTCTATATCCAATTCAAACGCATCTACAGTCTTTTTTACAGACACTCTAGCATCTAAATCTCCAGATAAGATTTCCTCTTGGTCAATACTTTTAAAGAACTCTTCATCTAAATGGTATTCATAATCTGTAAGTTTATCTTCTAGATCTTTTAGTGGGATTATAAATTTGCCTTCTAGACTCATATATTCACTATTTTTGAAAAGTGGGTACAAAGATAGTCATTTTAAATTAATTAGAGTAATTTTTTCTATCTTTTTTTTACTTTTTCTTTATTTCTATAGTAAAAGTAGTCCCTTTATCTACCTGAGAATGTTTAACATAGATTTTTCCCTTATGATATTCACATATAATTCTACGAGAAAGCGATAATCCTAAGCCCCAACCTCTTTTTTTGTAGTAAATCCCATATTAAAGACTTTAGAGATATTTGATTTAGAAATACCCTTTCCTGTATCAGTAATATCTATCACCACCAAAGATGGTGTCTCTGTCAGTTCCACAGTCAATTTTCCTCTACCCTCCATGGCATCTACCGCATTCTTACATAAATTCTCGACAACCCACTCAAACAGAGAAATATTCAGCATTGCAAAAGCCTCATTTGGAATATTTGTCTGAATCTCCACTTGTCTAGAAATTCTATTTCTCATATAATTAACCACCTCAGAAACCACCTCAGAAACGTTAGCCACTTCCAATTCTGCTTTAGACCCTATCTGTGAAAAACGTTCCACTATAGTTTTTAGTCTCATAGTATCCTTATCTAACTCTGGAATTAGTTCATCATTAGGATATTTAGACTTAAGGATTTCTGTCCACGCCATAAGAGAAGATGTCGGAGTTCCCAACTGATGAGCAGTTTCCTTAAACAGTCCCACCCATAACCTATTCTGTTCAGACTGCTTAATAGTTAATATAAGCACCACTACACAAATCAGAAATACAACAAGTACCATTAACATAATAATAGGCACGTAGGTAAGAGCCTTTAAAAGAAAAGAATCATCATAACAAATATATTGACGGCCGCCAGATGGCATATCTATAACGATAGGATTATTTTTTGAAGCAAAGTCTTTAGCCAACAACTTCAAATCCTCTGGAGAATAATTTTGCAAAGGTAAATTTCTATAACTTAACACATTATACGATGTATCCGCCAAAATTACAGGAATTGTAGTATTTCCCCCGATAACCTTTTGCAAAAAAGTAATATCAGTATTTATATCTATTAATGAAATCTCACGAGTAGCATCTGCCCAAAGTTCCACTTTATATTTTTCTTCCGCCTCTATCACAGAAGTTAATCTCTGAGACAACGCATAAAATACCACCACAATAATGATAGCAATAAAAACCAAGATATACTTTAGAGTTTCTTTCTTATCGTAAACAGAAAATTTCATTATCTATATTTCTTTTCGTCCAAGTCTAGCAATATGCTCTTATAACTATTATAACGCGAAACTGCTATCTTTTGTTGTTCCAAAGCCTCCAAAACTGCACAATTAGGTTCATTTATATGTTTACAATCATCAAACCTACAATTTCTAGCATAATGAGCTATATCAGGGAAGAACTTACTAATATCACTCGCCTCCATATCAATTATTCCAAACCCTTTTATTCCTGGTGAATCTATAACCTTGCCATCTGCAATACTAAACACCTCTGAATAAGTTGTAGTATGCATACCAGTCTGATGCTGACGAGACACATCACCTACTTTCAAATCCAACGAAGGATCCAAGACATTTAACAAAGATGATTTACCCACGCCCGAATTTCCAGAAAATAAGCTTAGTTTATCCTTTAGCATTAACCTTACTTCTTCTACGCCCTCACCTGTCAATACAGAAGAAAAGATTACCTTGTATCCTAAATTCTGTTGATACAATCCCTTTATTGCGTCTGCCAATGCCATTTCATCTTCATCTAAAATATCAACCTTATTAAGTACTATCACCACAGGGATATGATAAGCATTTGCAGTAAGAAGAAATCTATCGATAAATTCAAAAGGAGTCTCAGGTTTTTTGATTGTAATAACCAAAAAAACTTGGTCTATATTAGCGGCTAAAATATGGGATTCCTTTGAAAGATTTGAAGATTTTCTTATAATGTAATTTTTCCTTGGTTCTATCTCCACTATACTTTCTTCTTCCACCTCAACTACATCACCCACCACCACCGGATTTGTAGAACGTATTCCTTTCAAGCGAAAACGTCCACGCAAGTTAGTTTCCACTATAGAACCATCTTCTAGCTCAACTAAAAATAAACTACCAGTATTTTTAATAACTAACCCTCTAGACATAAATTAAAAAGCCTCCGTTGCTGTTATATAAAACTTAAATTCACCATAGTTGTTGCCTGCAAAATCCACCCTTACGTTTACCCTAGCATCATTTATCCTACACCTTACCCCAACACCATAACCTATTTTTGGTTTCACAATACTAGGATTATAAATATCAAACACATCTCCCACAGAACAGAACACAGCAGCCTTCAAACGCCACCAAATTGGGATACGATACTCCACTTGACACTCAAACATAGAGTTATCAATAAATTTACGCTCCCTTATTCCCCTTATATTATCACTACCACCCACTGTTGGCAACATTTGGAAAGGCATTTCATTGCCCAATGCAGTTTCAAACTTCACCTGCCATGCAAACACTTGACCCAACCAAGTAGGAACATATTGTCTGAAATCCAATTTTAATGAAGTAAGATTAAAAGAACTTCCCAATGTCTTATTATAAGTTATAGCAGATAATTTCAAAAAATTACTAAACTTCTGAGGATAAAACATATTATCCCTAGTATCATACATAAACTGAGCACCCAGTCCAAACATAAAATAATCGTCCCAGCCAGCATTACCATAGATACTTTTGTATTCCTCTAGATTTGCCTGCAACTTCTCATTATATTTCACCATTCTCTCCCCACGAAGATCTATATAAAGACCAGCAGATAAATCCCTATTTATATTATAAAATGGTTCTATATCTATGTCAAAAATCTGAGAAGTATAAACATTAGCATTATCCTCATCAACACCAACTAAAGCTTTTATATCATTAGATATACCATAATAATGCTCCACATAATGTCTTAATTGCACTCTACTAGTAAGATAAATCTTATCATCAGCCATATAAAAACGAGGATTAAGATTAATCTTCACTTGATTAAGTAATGTATAAAAAGCATTACCAGAAATACTACTAATTCTGTCCAATGACTTAGATTTCAAGTAATAACCACCATTTATACCTAGTCCTAAACTCGTTTCTTCTTGATAAAAACCAGCAGGCACCAAAAACCAACTACTTGGCACAGCATAATGTGAAGAAACGCTATCCGTTTCCTCTTTAGCGAATACAGATAGCGTTATAAGTAGAAATAATACTAAACTAATTAGTTTATTTTTCATTTACACAGTCATTATTTCTTTTTCTTTCGCCGCCACTCTTTCATCTATTTCTTTAATAAACTTATCATGTACTTTCTGAACATTTGCTTCTGCATCTTTTTCTGCATCTTCTGGAAGACCATCTTTAATAGCTTTTTTAAGTAGGTCTATAGCATCACGACGAGCATTACGCACACTAATCTTAGCATCTTCACCTTCTTGTTTAGCTTGTTTAACTAATGCTTTACGACGTTCCTCTGTTAATGGAGGAATACAAAGGCGAATAATTTCACCATTATTTTCTGGAGTAATACCAACTTCAGAAGCCATAATAGCACGTTCTATCTCACGAATCATTCCTTTTTCCCAAGGTTGGATAGCTATGGTACGAGCATCTGGAGTAGTCACAGAAGCCACTCCAGAAAGTGGAGTCATTGCACCATAATATTCTACACGGACAGCGTCCAATATATGTACATTTGCTTTACCTGCACGAATACGTGCCAAAGAATCATCTAAGAATAAAACTGCAGCTTCCATTTTTTCAGAAGCATCAGCAAGATTTTGTTTTACGTCTATCATAAATTATTTGTAAATTATAATGTAACTAATGTTCCTATTTTTTCTCCACTAAGTACCTTTTTAAGGTTTCCATAAACATCCATATTAAACACATAAATAGGAAGTCTATTTTCCTTACACATAGTAGTAGCGGTAAGGTCCATTACTTTTAAGCCCTTATTGTAGATGTCATCAAAAGAGATTTCATCAAATTTTGTTGCAGTTGGATCTTTTTCTGGATCTGCAGTATAAATTCCATCTACACGAGTACCTTTAAGCATTACATCAGCTTTAAGTTCTATTCCACGAAGAGAAGAACCAGTATCAGTTGTAAAGAAAGGATTACCAGTTCCAGCAGAAAGAATTACTACCTTACCTTCTTCTAGACATTGTATAGCCTTATCACTGCTATAATATTCGCCTATAGGTTCCATTCTTATGGCAGTAAGAACTTTATTCTTCACACCCAGAGCAGTTAGAGCAGAACTCAATGCAAGCGAGTTTATCACAGTAGCAAGCATACCCATTTGGTCACCCTTTACACGATCAAAGCCCTTAGAGGCACCGCTAAGTCCACGGAAAATATTTCCACCACCTATAACAATTGCTACTTGAATTCCCATTTCAGAAGCCTCTTTAATCTGCTCAGCATAGTCTTGTAGGCGTTTGGAATCAATACCATAACCCTGTTCTCCCATCAAAGACTCACCACTAAGTTTTAATAAAATTCTCTTAAAATCCATAATTTCTATATATAGGTCGCGACAAATGTCGTACTGAATTTATTCTGTGCAAAGATAGTAAATATCTCTGTAAAAATCAATACATACAAAAAAAGAAGTCTCACAATCTAGTGTTGTAAGACTTCTTCTGAAAAACGGCAGCTACCTACTCTCCCACAATATGCAGTACCATCGGCGCAATTGGGCTTAACTTCTCTGTTCGG